>NZ_SMMF01000315.1:0-572 GCF_009711355.1 Roseibium sp. RKSG952
GCGGTTGAGACAAGATCGGCCCATGTTGGTGCGGTATGGCCAACTGTCTCTTGCAAGAGCTGAATCATGACGTCGCTTGCGATAGCGCGGACTTGCTCGATGCGAACATGATGAATGCCGGTATGTTCCGGAGGGCGTTGTTTTATCCTGCCCGTCCCGCAAGGCTCATTTTCAAGAGCCGTTTCAGCGGTGAAACCGCTGTCAGGACTTGTTTCATGTTCATCGCCGTCAGGCGATGGCCGTTTCTGATTACCTTCTCCGAAGGAGTTTTCGGTTGTATTTCTGGTATTATCTAGTCGGAAGTTTTTAGCCGACTGGTCGGAAATTCCCTCATTTTCACAAGGTTCAAGCAAGCCTTTGAGGTGGGTGAATGCCGCGTCCAAATCCATGCCCACGGCAACCAAATCTATCGCTTTGAACCTGGTCGTGATCTTGTCCGGACAACGTTCAACGGCAGCGACCGCAGCAGCGATTTCCGCGCCATCCAACCCTCGTTCTACCGCTTCCGCGATCCCTTCGCGCACGAGACGGCGCAGCGAGAGCACGCGGGTTCGTTCCCTCTCCCATAACTT
>NZ_SMMF01000573.1:0-1997 GCF_009711355.1 Roseibium sp. RKSG952
ACCGGCTTTAGCCGGTGGAGTATTCACAAAGTCATTTTGCGCCATTATAATCAATAAAGAGGGTGGATGCGCGGTAATGCGGAATTGTGTTATTCACGTTGTGGATACGCCTTACGAGGGCGATCGACGGGTAGAAGTGCAAATCGCACGACTGGGGGGGGGCGGGCAGGTCTTTAATATTTCCGAATATGAACCTTCCGCCCCTGGACTGCTTGAGCGTATACGCTTTTTCTTGCGCGTTGCATTTCTGTTCGTCATCGGTCTCAGACGAATCCGAAGGGTGAAAAGGATCGTTCCAGATTTGTGGCAACGTCCCGTGTTTTCGGGGGTCGGGGCAATGTGGCGATGGTTAATGCGTTCAGGTGTCAGCGGAGCGGAGTTGCGTGCCTGCGTTTCGCGAGCTGCCGAAAACGCGGTCGTTTCGGTCTACTGCAACGATCTGTACTGCGCAGTGGCGGCGTTGTCGGTGCCTTCTGCCGACCTTTCCTGCTTTACATATGACTCTCATGAATTGCAAATTGATCGGAAGCGAAAAAGTGGATTGGTGCGCACGCTTGTCGAGGCAGAATTAGAGGCTACGGTCCTGCGTCGGGCGGACCGGTTTGTGCATGTCAATCACCGTGCATTGTCGGTTGTGTGCGAATTATATGCCTACGATGGACACTGCGAGGTCGTTTATAATGATCATTTCTGTCATCTCCCTATAGTTAGGCCGGAAAGCCAGACCCCGCGCATTATTTACATTGGGCAAGGTGCGTCTGGACGATTGCTCGATGAACTCCATGATCTCGCGACAGATGGCGTCGTCGGCGTTTCTTCGTTTTTACTCGCACAGAATGTCCAAGTTCGTTATCCACGCTTTATTCACGGCAAAGACCAATACCTTCCAGAATTGCAGAGACTTCTTTTTGAGTATCGGTGTGTGATGTGGTGCTGTAATGATACAAGTTGCGCGAGTTACTATATCGCAACACCTAACAAGTTTTTTCAAGCGATTGCAGTTGCGATACCTGTTATTGCAAATGAAGGAACATATCTTGCGGAAATCGTTCGCGAGCATGTGCTCGGGTTTGTCTACAATGGTTCAAACATGCAAGAAATTTTGGAGAGGTTACGCAGCGAGAAATACAAAGAATTACAAGACAACATTGTTCATTTTCGAGAGGGGTTGTCGGGCGATGTTATTAGGATCTGAGGCGACATATCAAGTTGTCTGAGCGGTCGATAGCGGGTAGATATCGTTGGATGAAGCACCCAAGTTCCTTCGCCCGCCTGAAAGGGTTTCGTTTTCCTCGTGAAGTCATCGCCTACGAGGTATGGGCCAACCACCGTTGTGAGATAGGTTTTACCGATGTTTTTAATCATATCTTACTCTCACGGGTTGAATATCTGCTAGCCGAACGCGGGGGAATGGACAGTCGCGCGGCAATCCGGCTTTGGGTCAATCGCTTAGGCAAGCAATTGTACAATTGCATTCGACGAGACCGGCCAGAACCGGACAACAAATGGCACCTGCGGGAATGTCTTTTGACCATAAACGGAACAAAACACTGGGTGTGGCGGGCGATTGACGCGAACGGCGATGTGCTGAACATTTTGGTCCAATCACACATATACTCAAAGGCCGACAAGCGCTTTTTCGTCAAGCCGATCGCTCAATATGGCACGCTCAGCGTCGTTGTTACCGACAAGCTAAACAGTTACAATAAATCTGTTCG
This sequence comes from Roseibium sp. RKSG952, assembly GCF_009711355.1. Lineage (NCBI taxonomy): Bacteria > Pseudomonadati > Pseudomonadota > Alphaproteobacteria > Hyphomicrobiales > Stappiaceae > Roseibium > Roseibium sp. RKSG952. The sequence goes on from NZ_SMMF01000573.1 coordinate 1,719, forward strand.
CACACTTGCGCCTGAGGCTGACCATCGGGCTGCCAAAGGATTAAAGAGCCGGATTGAAAGCGCGCACCGGCCCACACGAAAACGGGATAAAATAATGCGTCGTTTCATATCTCCCCGCCAAGCCCAACGGTTCCTGCAGGACCACGAACAGGTCAACATGCATTTCCGCTCGCGCCGTTATCAACTTTCCACCACCTCTTACCGCCATGCCAGAGCTGATGCGTTCAGTCTCTGGGAGGAGTATACTGTTGAAATGATCGCCTGAAGTCCGCACCTCGA
>NZ_SMMF01000819.1:0-12628 GCF_009711355.1 Roseibium sp. RKSG952
AACCAAGATCTGGCCGCCGCGTGATGGCCGTTTGGACACCACATTTGACAACAACTCGGGGGGAGGGGCCATGCTAATTGCCGCCTGATTACCAGCGGCACAGCCATGTCCACAGCTCTCACAACCGCCTTGAACAGGAAGCCAAGTCATCTGCTTGCATTTATCGGCCTCGAATGCAGGCCGAAAAAGATGGCCGATGACTGGCAATCGAATAGATCAACAATGAAGAAGATGCCTCCTGCCGAGCTGTGGCAGGGAACCTGCCGTAGTCTTGCCGCAAAGCCGGTGGATACGCCGGTGCGTCTGAGTGCGTTTTGAAAGGGGTTTTGCGTGACAGATTTCAAGATCAGGGCTTCGCGCCAAGCCGATGGGGAGCGGGTGATGGAGATCTGGCGGGCGGCCGTCGATTTGACCCACGACTTCCTGGCGGCCGACGACCGGCAGAATATAGAGCGTATGCTGGCCGGTTTTTTGCCGGGTGCACCCTTGATGCTTGCCGTGAACGAGAGCGATGAGGCAATGGCTTTCATGCTGTTGGAAAAGGGGCATATGGAAGCATTGTTCGTTCATCCGGACAGCCGGGGAAGCGGCGTCGGGCGGTTTCTGGTGAACCATGCCCTTGGACTTCATCCGGCCTTGACGACGGATGTGAATGAACAAAACAGTCAGGCGGTCGGGTTTTACAGGCACATGGGGTTTGAGCCGACCGGGCGTTCCCCGGAAGACGGCGAAGGCCGTCCATATCCGCTGGTTCACCTGAGATACGCAGCAGGGGAGCGGTAGCGCGTCATGGGCGCACTGGAGCCCGCCGCATACGGCCGGACTTCAGCGAGGCGCGTTGTCCGTATCGTGATGTTTGGCCAGTCCCTTGCGGCTAATGCGCCGCCTTTGCAGACTGCACCACATCGCTCTTGTAGCTTACAGGAAGACCCAGGCATTTCCCGTTGGTCGGGTCGATCGCGAGGCGTCCGGTTTCAAAGGGTCGGGTTTTTCCGTCCGAACATTTCAAAAACACGATATGCATGCTGTGACCCCGTTCAACAGAGCGTTTTGGCTGTAAAAGATAAAGGTGTGGTTACGGGAAGCCAAAAGACCGCAACCCGTTGTTACAGCACCTGCACCCGTTCCCACATTGCACCAGAGGCCTCTTCCAAACCATGTCCGCTTGATTTCAAAAAGGTAAGAAGTCAGCTTGGATCAGTCAGCCGGACAGATCAGGATGTCTTCAGAGCGTTTGGTGCCGCCGCTTGTGACACGCATGTCAACAACATGTGCTTTTCCGCTTGCCACCAGTTCCAGGGCCTTTGGGTAGATCTTGTGCTCAATGTCCAGCACCCGGGCTCCAAGAGTTTCCGGCGTGTCGTCGTCAAGGACAGGAACCGCACCTTGAATGATAATCGGCCCGTCATCCATTTCCGCGGAGACGAAATGCACGGTCGCGCCATGCAGCTTGACGCCGCCTTCCAGCGCCCGCTCGTGGGTGCTGAGGCCCTTGAACGCAGGCAGAAGCGCCGGGTGGATGTTGATCATCCGGTTCGCCCAGGCATTGACGAAATAAGGTGTCAGCAGACGCATGAAACCGGCCAGGGCAACCAGTTCGATACCGTTTTCGTGAAGCACGCTGTTCAGGGCCTTTTCAAACCCTTCGCGGTCACCCGGATACTTCCTATGGTCCACTGTGGCGGTCTTTATGCCGAATTCTGCGGCCCGTTCCAGTCCCTTGGCTTCGGGAACATTGGACACCACAAGCGCGATCTCCGCCGGGAAGTCAGTCTCAAGGGCGGCCGAGATCAGCGCCATCATGTTCGAGCCGCGCCCGGAAATCAGGATCGCGGTTTTCTTGCGGGGGGTCATGGCCCGAGATCCAGCTTGCCGTCAAACAGAACCGGTTCATCGCCCGCCGCTTCGATCTGGCCCAGATCAATGACCGTTTCTCCGGCCTGCGCGAAAGCGGCCGCGACAGCCTCCGCCTGATCCCGCGCGGCCACCACCACCATGCCAATGCCGCAGTTGAAGGTGCGCAGCATTTCCGATTGGGCGACACCGCCGGTTTTTGCCAGCCATTTGAACACGTCCGGCACGGCAATTCGGGACAGGTCGATCCGGGCGGAGCTGCTCTTGGGCAGGACGCGCGGCAGGTTTTCAGGCAATCCGCCACCCGTGATATGGGCGAGCGCCTTGATGCCGGATGTGGTTCTGAGCGCGGCAAGCACAGGTTTCACATAGATCCGTGTCGGCTCCATCAGGACCTCGCCAAGGGTCTTTTCCGGAGCGAAAGGCGCGTCTGCCGGCCAGTCGAGACCGGCCAGTTCAATGATCTTGCGGACCATCGAATAGCCGTTGGAGTGAACACCGGAAGAGGTCAGGCCGAGCAGAACATCGCCCTCCGTAACGTCAGGGCGGGGCAGGAGCTCGCCGCGTTCTGCCGCGCCAACGGAAAACCCGGCCAGATCGTAGTCGCCTGCGGCATACATGCCCGGCATTTCTGCAGTTTCGCCGCCGATCAGCGCCGCACCGGCCTGTTTGCAGCCTTCGGCAATGCCCGCAACCACATCGGCAGCCGTCTCCACATCGAGTGCGCCGGTCGCGAAATAGTCGAGAAAGAACAGCGGTTCCGCGCCTTGCACGATCAGGTCGTTGACGCACATCGCGACTAGGTCGATGCCGACCGTCTTGTGCTGTCCGGTCTCGATGGCAATTTTCAGCTTGGTGCCGACCCCGTCATTGGCGGCGACCAGGATCGGATCCTTGAAACCGGCGCCCTTCAGATCGAACAAACCGCCGAAACCGCCGATTTCGCTGTCGGCACCCGGGCGGGAGGTTGCCTTGACCAGTGGCGCGATCTTCTTGACCAGGGCATTGCCCGCATCGATGTCGACCCCGGCATCGGCATAGGTGAGGCCGTTTTGACCGGATTGAGGGGAGGTGTCCTGGCTCATGCAAGTCTCCGGGATGTGCGCGCGGAATTTAACTGTGCCGCGCATACAATCAGAACAGCCGCAACACAAGGCCGCACACGCCATTGCGGCGAAATCGCGGGGCTTAACCCCAATTGCCGGAGCTTGACCGGCTTTGGGAAAAGTCCCTAAGTGCGCAGCGGGCCCCCACTTGCAAACTGTGCGGGAGCGGCAGTGAAGGAGATCAATACATGACGTTGCGCCGGCAAGTTCAGTTCTGGGTGGTGTCGCTGGCGGCGTTTATCGCGTTCATGTGGGTGTTTTCGGGCGTGCTGCTACCGTTTGTGGCGGGTGCGGCGGTTGCCTACCTGCTGGATCCCGTCTGTGACCGGCTCGAAGCGCTCGGCATGGGGAGGGTGTGGGCGACACTGACGATCCTGTTCAGTTTCATACTCGTTCTGGTCCTGTTTTTCATTCTGATCCTGCCGGTGCTCGGCAATCAGCTCGCCGGTTTTCTTGAGAAATTCCCGGATGTGATTGCCAGGCTGCAGGACCTCATCAGCAAGGACATTCTGGATCGGGCTGCCGCCGCAGCCGGCATCAGCCCTGTCGATCTGCAATCATCCCTGACCAACTTGCTGGGGCAGGGCGCATCGTGGATCGGCAAGCTGGTCCAGTCGGTCTGGAGCGGTGGGCAGGCGCTCTTGTCGATCCTGTCGCTTTTCGTGATTACCCCTGTGGTCGCGTTTTACCTGTTGCTCGACTGGGATCACATGGTTGCCAGGATCGACGGCTGGTTGCCGCGCAAACACCTGACCGAGATCCGGGGGCTCGCCCGCGAAATGGATCGGGCAGTTGCGGGGTTCGTGCGTGGCCAGGTGTCGGTCTGCATCATCCTCGGGGCGTTTTACGCGATCGGTCTGGGACTGGTCGGGCTTAATTTCGGCCTGTTGATCGGCATGGGAGCGGGCCTTGTCAGTTTTATCCCCTTTGTTGGTGCCGGACTTGGATTTATCGTGTCCCTCGGAGTGGCTCTGGTGCAGTTCTGGCCTGACTGGATCATGATCGTCGCGGTCGCTGCAATCTTTGGAATTGGCCAGTTTCTGGAGGGAAACATCCTTCAGCCGAAGCTTGTCGGCAACAGCACGGGGCTTCATCCGGTGGCGCTCATGTTTGCCCTGTTTGCCTTTGGATATCTCTTTGGATTTGTGGGCATGTTGATAGCTGTCCCGGCGGCAGCGATGATTGCCGTGCTTGCGAGATTTGCATTGAGGCAGTACCTAGCGAGCCCGTTGTACACGGGGACTAACCGCCGGGAGGCGGGATCAGGAGAGTAGGTGCGTATGACTAAGGGGGACCCTCCGCGTCAATTGCCATTGCAGCTGCCGCATGATGCGGCGCTCGGGCGTGACGATTATCTGGTCGGCCAATCCAACCAGGCAGCGTTCGAGCTGCTCGAGCGGTGGCCGGACTGGCCATCGCCGGTGATTATCCTTGCCGGGCCGGTCGGCTCGGGAAAGACCCATCTGGTTGAAGCGTTTCATGCCGATACCGGAGCGATTGTCTTGCCGGCAGGCGAGTTGACGTCGACCATGGCCGGCGAACTTGTCGAAGAACCGGCAATCGTTCTGGAAAATGCTCATGAAGGGGTTGACGAAACCGCGCTGTTTCACTTGTTGAACGCCGCCCGTCAGGCTGGCAAGAGCGTCTTGATCACGGCCCGGACATGGCCGGCGGCCTGGGGCATCCAGTTGCCGGACCTGATGTCACGGTTGCGCGCAGCCACGCCGGTCGAGATTCAGGAGCCCGACGAGGAGTTGCTGCGGCTGGTGTTGATCAAGTTGTTTGCCGACCGCCAGATTGCGGTCGACTTGGGTGTTGTCGACTACATGGTGCTCCGTATGGAGCGTTCGCTTGGCCAGGCGCTGGAGGCCGTCGATGCGATCGACCGGGAAGCGCTGGCCGGACGGGTCAAGATCACCAAACCCTTGGTCGGGCGTGTTCTGGAAGACATGCAAAAGTAGCAGAGATAAAAATATTCTCGTGCGAACGTTGGAGTTGGCCTATCGAATTGCCATCTTGATGTGTTACCCGGAGACCCGAGGCTGCTGCCGGATCAGGCCGCGTGTTTGAAGGTTCGAGCTGGGGGAAAGACACATGAATGAAACCGTCGACTTGACCAAGGCACGCGAGGCGTCTGCGGCAGCGCCTAGTTCGGTTGTCCCGGGCAAGGAAACCCTTGAAGATCTGCGGCAGTCGCCCGGGCGTTTCATGAACCGGGAGCTGTCCTGGCTGCAGTTCAACCTTCGGGTTCTTGAGGAATCGATGAATCCCAATCACCCGCTTCTGGAGCGGGTGCGGTTCCTGTCGATTTCCGCCAATAATCTAGACGAGTTTTTCATGGTGCGCGTTGCCGGCCTCAGGGGGCAGCAACGGGCGGAGGTGATGAACCGGTCCGATGACGGGCTGACACCGACCGAGCAACTGCAACAGATCGGGACGGCGGTCGAAAAGTTGCAGGCCAAGCAACAGGAACTGTGGCGTGGCCTGCGCACGGATCTGGCGGAAAACGGCGTCGAGATCCTGCATGGTGAAATGCTCACCATCAAAGAACAAGACTGGCTGGAAGATCACTTCCTGTCCTATATCTTTCCGGTTCTGACGCCGCTCGCCCTTGATCCGGCACATCCGTTTCCCTTCATTCCGAATCTCGGTTTTTCCATCGTCTTCGAGCTGGTTCCAAGTTCCGGCGGGCGCGGCATGATCGCGCTGTTGCGTATTCCCGGGCAGGTGGAGCGGTTTGTACGTCTCCCCAATGGCGACAACGGCGCGGCACGGTTTATCGCGATCGAGAAAGTCGTGGGATTGTTCATCGGCCGCCTGTTTCCGGGATACGAGATCCGGGGCAAGGGCACATTCCGGGTAATCCGCGACAGTGATATCGAGATCGAGGAGGAGGCCGAAGATCTCGTCCGTCTCTATGAGAGTGCCCTCAAGCGCCGGCGCCGCGGGTCGGTGATCCGGCTGGAAATCCAGGACACGACGCCGCTGGCCTTGCGCGAGTTCGTGGCGGACGCGCTCAATGTCGACGAAGAGGAAATCTTTCTGGCCGATGGCCTGCTGGCTCTCAACAACTTGTCCCAGATCGTTGATCTGGACCGGCAGGACCTGAAGTTCGAACCTTATGCGGCGCGGTTTCCAGAGCGTATCCGCGAGCACGGGGGAGACTGCCTCGCCGCCATCCGGCAAAAGGACATCGTCGTCCATCACCCTTACGAATCCTTCGATGTTGTTGTCCAGTATCTGCGTCAGGCGGCGCGGGATCCGGATGTTGTGGCGATCAAGCAAACCCTTTACCGGACCTCGAACAACTCTCCGATCGTGAAGGCCCTTGCCGAAGCAGCTGAAGCGGGCAAGTCCGTCACGGCGCTGGTCGAACTCAAGGCGCGGTTCGACGAAGAGGCAAACATCAAGTGGGCGCGGGATCTGGAACGCGCAGGTGTTCAGGTGGTGTTCGGCTTTATCGAGCTGAAAACCCACTCCAAACTGTCGATGGTCATCAAGCGCGAGCATGGCGAGCTCAAGACATATTGTCACATCGGCACAGGCAACTATCACCCGATTACCGCGCGGATCTATGAGGACCTTTCGTTCTTTACCGATGATCCGGAGATCGCTCAGGACTGTGCCCGCGTGTTCAATTTCATCACCGGCTACGCCAAGCCGGCGGAGCTGACCCATCTGGCGGTTTCCCCGGTGAATCTGCGCCAACGCATGCTCGAGCTGACCCAGGCGGAAATCGAGCATGCAATCGCCGGGCGGCCGGCCCAGATCTGGATGAAGATGAATTCACTGGTCGATCCGGAGATCATCGACGCGCTTTACGAGGCCAGTCAGGCCGGGGTTCAAATCGATCTGGTCATCCGCGGCATATGCTGCCTGAGGCCCGGAATAACGGGCCTTTCGGAAAACATCCGGGTCAAGTCTATCGTCGGCCGGTTCCTTGAGCATTCCAGGATCTTTTGCTTTGGAAACGGTCACGGCCTGCCGTCGCCGGAAGCCTACGTTTATATCGGATCAGCCGACCTGATGCCGCGCAACATTGACCGGCGTGTCGAGGTGCTGGCGCCGCTTCTGACCTCGACGATCCATGAGCAGGTGCTCGACCAGATCATGGTCGCCAACCTGAAGGACAATCAGCAGAGCTGGCGGATCTTGCCCGATGGCGGGCATGAGCGGATCGTCCCGGCTGTCAATGAAGAGCCTTTTAACGCGCACCAGTATTTTATGACGAATCCATCCTTGTCTGGGCGCGGAAAATCGTTAAAAGGCGACCGTCCGCGTCCGTTCCTGGAGCGCCCGAAACGGGGTTAACATGACAAGTCATTTCGAGCCGGCGCGTGGCCGGCTGAATGGGACTGGCCCGATTGCGGTGATCGACATCGGGTCGAATTCGGTGCGGCTGGTTGTCTATGAAAGGGTTGCCCGAACGCCGACGATGCTCTTCAACGAGAAGGTGCTCGCCGGTCTGGGGCGTGGGATCTCGGTAACTGGGCGCATGTGCGATGCATCGGTAGAGGCTGCGCTGAAGGCCCTCGTCAGGTTTCGCGCGCTCATGGATCATATTCGGATCGAGACCACCTACATCATAGCAACAGCGGCCGCGCGCGATGCGGAAAACGGGCCGGAATTCGTCAAGAAGGTCGAAGAACTGATCGGCGCTCCGGTCCGGATCCTGAATGGTGCCGAAGAGGCGCATTATTCGGCGCTCGGTATCATCGCCGGTTTCTGGGAGCCGAAGGGAATTGTCGGCGACATGGGCGGCGGCAGTCTGGAACTTGTCGAGATTGCAGGGAAGACCGTCAAGAAGGGGGAGACATTTCCGCTTGGCGGGCTGCGCTTGCAGGAACTGGCAAATGGCAAGATCCCGAAAGCCCAGAAAATCGCAGAAGAGGCGCTCAAGCCTTTTTCCTGGCCGGTGATGCCCCGCGGTGAACGGACCTTTTATGCCGTTGGCGGGACGTGGCGGTCACTTGGGCGGCTGCATCTTGAGCAAAACGAATATCCCTTGCATGTGATGCACAACTACGAGATCCCGGCTGACGAGGCGATTGCCTTTTGCCGGTCGATCGCGGTTCCAAACCTTGAAGGGGTGTACGGTTCGGAAAGGATTTCCAAGCAGCGGCGGCCGCTTGTTCCTTTTGGTGCGGTTGTGCTTGAGCGGGTTCTGAAGGGTATGAACGCGGATCGTGTGGTCTTTTCGGCGACCGGGGTTCGGGAAGGCCTTTTGCACGAGCATCTCCCTCAGGAGCTGCAGGACAGCGATCCGGTGATCGAGGCAGCCCGAGAGCTTTCCCAGTTGCGCTCGCGCTCGCCTCGGCATTGCGAGGAGCTTGTCGTCTGGACCGATCGTCTATTCGAGCATATCAACATAGAGGAAACGGACTACGAAAGACGGCTGCGCCATGCCGGCTGCCTGTTGTCCGATATCGGATGGCGTGCACATCCGGACTACCGGGGCGAGCAGAGCCTGAGCATCATTTCCAATGCCGCCTTTGTCGGCCTTGACCATGCCGGTCGTGCCTATCTGGCCGCCTCCGTCTTCTACCGTCATCAGGGGCTGGGAGAAGGGCGGTTGTCCCAGCGCATCCGGCAGCTTTTTACCGACCGGCTGCGGTACCGGGCAAAAGTGCTCGGCGCATTGTTGCGGGTGGCCTCTCTGCTCAGCGCATCGATGGAAGGCATTCTGCCGCAAATCGATATTGTTTCCGACGGTAATGGAATTCAGTTGGTCCTGCCCCCGCATCTTGCAAATTTCGATGGCGAGCGCCTGCGGCGGCGGCTTGAGCAGTTGGCAAAAACCATCGGCACGAGCAGCAGTGTGACAATCGGTTAGTTCCGCAATTCGAAGGCTGGCATTGTCCGAAACGTCTTGGTTGGCTAGTGCGGCAACCGGCGAGAGCCCTTTGGGCACTGGGTCTGCAAAATCGATTCCGGTGTCGGCGGCTCTGTCCTTTGCCAGCTAGTCATCTGCCGGTAGTGGTTTTTCCTGCAAGATTGCTACTCCGTCTTCCCAGGAGGCGTCCTGGTCAAGTGACATTGACAAGGTGAAACGGTCGGGCCGGAAATAGCCTTCAACGAACTCTACCGGTACGTCCTTCGTGTCGAAAACCGTGCGGGCGATATAGAGCAATGGCGCGCCTGCGGCTGTGTCCAGATGGCTGGCAAGGGTTGCATCGGCGATCGTGGCGCTTACGGTTTGCCGGGCAGCACCGATGGTCTTTCCGGCAGCCTGGATCAGGTCGATCAGCCGGTTTTCTTCCAGGGCAGCGGGCGAAAATTTACGACCCAATTCGATTGGGACATAGGCCATGATGTAACAAAACGGTTCGCCATTCCTCGACCGGATTCTTTCAATTCCGTAAACGTCGCTTCCCGGCCGGACTGCGAGCCCTTCGGCAATGGCATCATTGGCTGCTTGACGGGAAAAACCCAGAAGACGGACATCTGACTGCCCGACAATGTGGGACTGACCCATGATCTGGGTGCTGATGGCAGCCTTTCTTTTGCGCTCGTCCGCGTTTCCTGCGATTTCGATATCTTTCCGCACCGTGGTTCCGCGCCCACGCTCGCGAATGACCAGACCTGCCTGGTCCAGTTCCATCAAGGCGTGTCGTGATGTGATCCGGGAGACACCGAATTGTTTTGCAAGCTCTGCTTCGCTGGGGACCATGCTTCCCGGCGGCAACTGGCCGGAAAGAATTTTTTCCCGAAGCAGCAGATAGATTTTCTGGTAGCGCGGTAATTTGCCGGTTGGGGTCATTGCATTTCCAAATGTAATGCCTAAATCATAATTGTCATAACAATTCAATATAACATTTTAGCATAACAAAAAGCCATGGCAAGCGGTGCGTAGCCAAATAAATGCCTGTGCCTGTCCGCGTGTCCGTGGGCCAGTCTATGAGCCCGGATCGGCTTGCTACAACCCGTTTGCATGAAGGAGTTTTACGATGAAAAAAACAACGCTTTTCAAGACGATGCTCAAGGATCCCAAAATCCTGAGCATCCCTGTGGCGCATGATGCACTTTGCGCAAGAATCATCGAAATGGCGGGATTTTCCTGCGTCGGCTGTGCCGGTTACGCAAATTCTGCGACCCTTTTGGCAGCGCCTGACGTCGAACTCTTGACCCTCGATAACATGGTCGACTGTGCCTGGCGTATTGCTGATGCCGTCGATTTGCCGGTCTGGGTGGACGGGGACACCGGTCATGGCAATGTCACCAACACCATTCGCACGGTGCAACAGTTCGAAAAGGCCGGTGCTGTTTCGATCATGCTTGAAGACCAGGTATCGCCAAAACGCTGTGGCCATATGAGCGGTAAGGAGATCATCCCGACGCATGAATATGTCGCCAAGATCAAGGCTGCGGTCGATACGCGTTTGGACGATGATTTCACCATTCTTGCCCGCACGGATGCTGTGGCTGTCAACGGACTGGAAGATGCGGTCGAGCGGGCGAATGCCGCGATCGAGGCAGGCGCAGACTGGGTGTTTATCGAAGCGCCGCCGACCCTTGAAGTCCTCAAGTCGGTGCCAAGTCTCGTCTCGGTGCCCACTCTCGCCAATATGGTGCCGGGCGGCAAGACGCCGTTGGTTTCCGAAAGCGAGCTCGAAGCCTTCGGTTTTGGCGCCGTCGCTTACCCCACGGCCTTTACTTACGTCTTCGCAAAAATTGCGAGGGAACTGGCCATCGACATGCGCCGGACCGGTTCGATCTCCGGCTGGGAAGACAAAATGATCGAATTCGATGAATTCAACAAACTTGTTGACCTGAATAAAATTCGTGATCGGGAAAAGAAATATTACTCCGATATGGGCAAATAAAAAGATTCACTCGTTTTCTAAACTCAAAAGGAAATTCGAATTATGTCTGTTACCGTTCTTCAATATGTTCTGTCCCGTCTGAAGTCGATCGGCGTGGATCATGTCTTCGGAGTTCCGGGAGACTTTTCGTTTCCGGTCAATGACGCAATTGTGGAGTCCGAAGAGATAGAATGGGTTGGCGCTTGCAACGAGCTCAATGCCGCCTACGCTGCCGACGGCTATGCCCGCATCAAGGGCGTGGGCGCGGTGGCGACCACTTATGGCGTTGGTGAATTAAGCGCGCTCAGCGGGATTGCCGGTTCCTATGCCGAGCATGTCCCGATCTTTCATCTGGTGGGAGCGCCGAGTATGAGTGCCCGGGACAATCGCCTTCCGGTTCACCACACGCTCGGCAACGGCGAATTCGGCCTGTTCCAGCGCATGGCGGATCCTGTTGTTGCCGCCTCCGCCCTGATGACCCCGCAAAATGTTGTTCCCGAAACCGAACGCCTGATCCGGACAGCCCTCTATGAACGCCGCCCGGTCTATATGGCCTTTCCCTCGGATTATGCGAATGAACCCGTGTGTTGCAGTGGCGAACTGTTGCTGCCACCAGTCTCTGATCCACACCAATTGAAAAAGGCAGTCGAAGCCATAGAGAAGTCCCTTGCCAAAGCGCGGACCGCAGTGGCGATCCCGGGTTTTCTCGTCTCCAGGCTTGGTCTTAACCTTGAGCTGGAAGAGCTGGTCAACCACAGTGGCCTGCCGTTTGTCACGATGTTCATGGGCAAGACCGTGCTCGATGAAACTCATCCGCAATATGCCGGAATGTATGCAGGGGCTTTGCTTGACAGGGATGTGCGCACGTTCGTGGAGGGGGCGGATGCCGTGTTGACTATCGGAACCTTGCTGGGCGACTTCAACACGGGCGCTTTTACCGCAAATCTTGACCCCGGGAAGCTGATTACGATTGGCCATCACAAGGTCACGGCCGGCGGACAGGTTTTCCATTCCGTCGAGATTGCGGATGTTGTCCGGGCGCTTGCGGGACAGCTTGCCAAGCGGAACTGGCCGCAGATCGGGTCCTTGTATGGTAAAGCCAAGGCCTCGCCAAAGGCCGCTGGCGCCGGTCCGATCACAGCAGAGACGCTCTATACGGGACTTGAGCGATTTTTCAAACCGGGCGATATCATTGTGGCAGATGCCGGGACTATTTCGATGGGACTGGCCTTCACGAGCATGCCATCCGGCGCAAGTTTTCAGGCACAAGGCCTGTGGGCTGCGATCGGGTGGGCCACGCCGGCGGCCTTCGGCATGGCTGTTGCGGCACCGGACAAGCGGGTCATATTGGCGACCGGAGAAGGTGCGCATCAACTCACAGCACAGGAAATCAGCCAGTTCGGGCGCTACGGTCTGAAGCCGGTGGTCATTGTGCTCAACAACGATGGTTATCTGATCGAACGTCTGCTCTGCAAGGATCCGGAGGCACCCTACAATGATCTCGCCCAATGGCGGTACTCGGAATTGCCTCGTGTTTTCGGCTGCAACGATTGGCAGACGGCGAAGGTGTCGACTGTCGAGGCTTTTCAGTCTGCCATCAGTGCGGCGGGCGACGCCACGGTCGGGACTTATATCGAGGTCGTGACTGACCGCTATGTTGCCTCCGGTTTTGCCGAGAAACTCCACGACAGCAAGCAAAGTCTCTACAGCGCAGCATGATCGTCACGGCGGGCGTGACCTGCCGGCGTGCGCCTGTCGTGACACATCGCTGCAATGGGGGCATTTGCCAAGGATCGCATTTGGGATTTTCAAGGCAGGAGACTTGGCAACCGCTGTGGGTGGATTCAGCCACGAAGTGCAACGTTT
>NZ_SMMF01000199.1:0-355 GCF_009711355.1 Roseibium sp. RKSG952
TCTGGCTATGGGCCAAAACAGTTTCAGGAGCTGAGGCGGCTTGGCGCTACGTCTCAGGCTCCGGGTCTTTGGGATCCGGATCAAATCCGGCTAGCTCTCTCAGATACCCCCAACCATGTTGATATCATGGAGGTGAATGAAGAGATCCGCCGGATCCGCTTTGAAAACCCGGTCTCGGTGCTGCGCCATTTGCGAAACACAGGCGTGAATGCCGTCACCTGCCAGACTTGGACCAAGTCACGGCTTGAGGGCTTCTGCCGCAATTACACAGCCATGTCCGAATCCGGTGTGCTGCTTACCTACCATCCTGTTTGGGTCATCGCCCGAAAGCGTCGGTGAGCGCTAACGAAGTTTG
>NZ_SMMF01000620.1:0-2606 GCF_009711355.1 Roseibium sp. RKSG952
GGAAGGGGTTTGCCGCGCTTCTGGATCAGAAATCAGGACGAGAAAAAGCCCGCGACTAGCGCGGGCTTCGAATCCCTGACCGAGCCGTCAGGCCGCGATATCGATCTTGCGGGGCTTCTTTTCGTCCGGGACGATCCGCTTGAGTTCGACCTTCAGGAGTCCGTCGGCAAGAGAAGCCCCCTCGACGTGCACCTCGGAGCCGAGCTGGAAGGCCTTCCGGAAGCTGCGGGATGAGATGCCCTTGTACAGAAAGCTCTTTTCTTCCTTTCCGTCGTCCGTAGGCTTGCCCGAAATCACGAGCACGCGGTCCTCGAGATCGATGGTGAGATCCTCATGGCGATAGCCCGCGACTGCCATGGTGAGCAAAAATACGTTTTCACCGATGCGCTCGAGATTGTGGGGAGGAAAAGTAGGGGAAGCCAAATCCTGTGCGGCGTTCAACAGATTGTCGAAGCCAATGGTGTGGCCAATGAGACTGTCGAGAAAACGGTTGTTCATGTGTTGTCCTCCTTGGAAGCGACAAGGTTTCGATTACGCGACCCGGTCATCCGCCGCCGCGACAGGCCTCGTCTGAGCACCCGCACCCTTAAGCTGATGATTGAATCCTTTGAGTTCAATATCCCGCAGCGAAAAATATGTGGACCGATAACTACCCCTGAACTCAGCCTCCGATCAATCGCCTAATCGGCCTCTCGAGATCCTCGCGGTTCCTCTCTGGCGCGGAGGGGATGGTCCTTAGATCGCGTCTCGTTCGGTTAAGCTTCCCGGCGCGCGACATCTATTTGACCGCAGCCCATGAGACGCGGCACCGTCGGGAACTTGAGATGAACGCTTTCCGTGCCTCCATATCCTTCCGGAATACTCGCGCCAACACTTCCGAGGCGGCAGGTCGGACGAGTTCCCGCTCGTCGCCCATCCAGTCCTTCGTAGAATCATCTGATATGTTGACATTTGTTCCGTCGCGTGCCACTCAAAGTGCGGCAATAAAGGATTCAATGAATGGCTACTTTCGTTAGCGCCGTTGTCTGCACGGTAGCGCTAGTCTGCTCTCCGATGACGGTCAAGGTCATTGACGGCGACACCCTGCGCATCAGCGACGAGCGCATTCGCATCATCGGGTACGACGCACCCGAGACCAACGGGGAATGCGCTGCCGAAAGCCGCCTCGCTCGCCGTTCGACGGCGCGGCTGGCGGACCTGATCGTTCGAGGTCGGGTGGTGATCGACCGCCATGGCCTCGACCGCTTCGGCAGAACGCTCGCTCATGTCCACGTCAACGACAAGAACGTCGCGGAGACACTTCTGAGCGAAGGTCTCATGCAAGTCTGGAAGGGCCGCAAGGCGGAGTGGTGCAAATGATCGTAACCGAAGGATATTTCGAAACTCTCATGAACGCGGCGATCACCTGCGAGGGAATTCTCTCCGGCGACAAGGGTGCCTTTGAGGTTCTCCTGGATCAGGGCGACCTCCGCAAGATCGTCGGCGATTGGCGCGGTCCGCACAGAGGCATGGTCAACAGCAAACCCGCTCTCGTAACGCATGAGGACCGCGAGCGCTTCTCCCATGAACTCGAAACCACCTTCTTTATGATTGCGTCCTTCGCCAAAGAGGACGACCTCACTCCCCCGCTTCTGAGCCGCGCCGCCGCCCTTCAGGGACGCATTGCCGTCGCCGTGGAGACGGGCGAGACACTTGATCTGACGGACGACGAGACGTCCGCAGCCGGCAGGGTCTTGGAATTCGTCACGCGCATGAAACTCGGACAGCTCGAACGCATCACGGACGCGTTCCGCGATGCGCACACCACCAAGATTGACAAGCAGATCTCCGCGCTCAACGCTACCGAATTACTCGTTCTCCGATTGAAGAACGCTCTCGGCTACGCGAATACGGGAAGTCTCAATCTTCGCTTGGCGGGCCAGCGTGAGGCTTGGAGCCTGGTCGAGCGGATCAAATCGAACCCCGAAATCCTCATTTCCCCCTGCGAAACCATCGAACTGGCGAGTTGACCGCATGAGTGAACCCAAGGACGATGGCCGGTCAACCCAGAGGCAAATGGAGGTGCTCGGATGAACCTAAGGACACTCAAAAAGTTGTCCAAGCGTGCAGTCCCACTGCTCCACCAGATTGGCGAAAAAAGAACGATCTTTCCCGCAGAAAAAGATGAGAACTATCACGGACTGATTATTCGGGACATGACACGGCTGGAGCGCTACGGCGCTTCGCATGCGGATGTAATCAACCCCCAGCTACACGTTGCGACCATCACGCCAAAGTGCCGGCAGGGGACAAGCCAGCCCTACGTGAAATGCTACCTGTCTCAGCACCCGATCAAAGGTACGCCCATGGTCGGAGAGGTATCGGGATACTATGAGCCCGAGTGGAGTGAAGAGACTGCTTACGAGGCTCTGCTCGGATGGGTGAGATGGAATTTCTTTGAATACGACCCGAAGACTGAGGACGGTCGGTTCACCAGATCCTTTAAACATTCGTCCGACGTTTTCCGTGCAGCAACCGAACTTCTATCGCAAAATCAACCTAATGTGACGAAATGAGAGTGGAACCCAGACATGATTCAGAAGCGCGACAAACCCCTTCCTTCAGGG
>NZ_SMMF01000406.1:0-858 GCF_009711355.1 Roseibium sp. RKSG952
GCGCCATCCCTCCAAAGCCTCAATCAGCTGCGGGTTTTGGGTGACAAAGGCGCGCCGCCGGGTCAGCCGTCCGTGCGTTTCGTCGAAGGCATCCAAAACGGGACGGTAATCTGCTCCTTTGCCAAAGCTTGTCATGGCAAAATGCGCCTCGACACGAAGATAATCGTGCTTGTTGTTTTTCTTCAAGGCGACAAGATAATCTGCCCCCTTTTCGGCAATCCTGTCCAGAAGGGACTTGCGGGCATAAAGGGCATCCAGTGAAATGAGTGCACCCGCCAGATCCAGTCCTTCCAGGAGAGGCATCAGCATTTCTGCTTCGCCGGATTTGTCTGCCACGACGCGTTGCGCCAGCGTCAGTCCGCTATGTGTCGCAAAAGCGCTGACAACATGCAAAGCTGAACGCTGCGAGCGGCGGTCGAATGACCGGCGCATCGCCTTACCATCCACTGCAATCTGGCGCGGTGCCGCTTTATTGGGAGGAGAAAACACGGCGCGCGTCCAGGTCAGAAAACAGTCCTCGAAACTGTCTGCATCAATGATGCGTGAAGACACGCCGGAACGTATCATGCGAAGGAATTCCGTTCGGCAGTTCCAGAAACCTGCGCAACCAGTCCTCCTTCAACCGGCCATAAAGCGCAATGTCTTCAAAACTGTCGGCATGGGTCAAGATGGCGCAGACAGTGATTGCCAATATATCGACAAGCAGGTGCTCTGTTTTGTGCCCCTGACGGGGGTCTTCTATCTCACTGAAGCTATCAAGCAGTTCTTTAAATATGGTTCGACCTCCAAATTTTGGAGATCATAAACCATTGGAATATCGTAGTGAATCGTGCACTATGGTTTCATGCGTTAGCCGTG
>NZ_SMMF01000703.1:0-4924 GCF_009711355.1 Roseibium sp. RKSG952
TGACACTCAATCCCTTATGGCGAACAGATCGTGGCCGTTGCCGTGTTGCACTTCGCAGCTGAATCCACCTCTGCGAGAAGGCGCCGTCCGTTTCTAGATGGCGGTCGTTGCCCCGAATATCTTCTCGAATTCCGCACGCAGGACCGAATCGTTTTCGGCCATGGTCACTGGTATTCCCAGATCGACCAGACTGGTCACGCCATGTTCACTGATCCCGCAAGGCACGATGCCGCCAAAATGGTCCAGTTCCGGCTCCACATTGAAGCTGATGCCGTGGAAGGTCACCCATTTGCGCAGACGGATGCCGATGGCCGCGATCTTGTCCTCGACCTCCGGCCCCTTGTCCGGCCTCCGGACCCAGACCCCGACCCGGTCCTCGCGCCGCTCGCCGCGAATGTGATAGTGCCACAGCGAATTGATGATCCAGGCTTCAAGCGCTGCGACAAAGGCGCGAACGTCCTGCCGCCGGCGTTTCAGATCCAGCATCACATAGGCGACCCGCTGGCCGGGTCCGTGATAAGTATGCTGGCCGCCGCGTCCGGTCTTGTAGACCGGAAACCGCCCGGCATCGATCAGGTCGCTGTCATCGGCGCTGGTGCCGGCTGTATAAAGCGGGGGGTGTTCGAGAAGCCAGACACGTTCATTGGCCGTGCCTGCAGCGATTGCAGTCACATGGGCATCCATCTGTTCAAGGGCGGTTTCATAGCCGACCGGATCGTCCGAAATATGCCATTCGACCGGTGGTGACGGCTGAAGCGGGTGAAAGTCGGTGACAAGCGTTTCGCGATCAGGGGATGACATGCATTTTAGTCTTTTGTTAACCAATTGGGCGGCGAATGTTTGTTTAAGGGTTTCTTAACCCGGGTGTCCGGTATCGGATCTGGACAGGCACGACCCCTACAGGCAGACTGAAGACATGACCACCTTTGACGATATCAATGTCGACATTTCCGTTGTGCTCGGGGCGTCGGAAATGCCGGTTCACCAGCTCCTGCGGATGGGACGCGGCGCCGTGATCGATCTGGATGTGGCCGAAGACGACGATGTCGAGATCTACGCCAACAGCACGCTGATTGCAAAAGGGCAGGTGGTTCTGCTTGGCGAGCGGGTTGGTATTTCCATCACGGAAGTGCTCCTGCGCCCGGCCGATGCGCGCCCGATGCGCACCGACGGTCCGCTCTAGATACCGAAACCGGTTTATCCCCAGCCGGTTGGTGCTTGATGAAATTATCCCGAAACACCTCTTGCCACCCAGAATCCGATTTGCTACATGCGGGGCCTCGGCGCAAGAGAGCGGCGGGAACACAACAGAATATGCGGTCGTGGCGGAATTGGTAGACGCGCAGCGTTGAGGTCGCTGTGGGGTAAAACCCGTGGAAGTTCGAGTCTTCTCGACCGCACCATTTGCCTTTATGGTAAGTGGTTGATGTGTAAAAGAAACCGGCCTAGAGCCGGTTTTTTATTGACGATTTGGCGGATTTTACCCCAATATTTACCCCGGTTTTTACCCCATTTGCATGTGGGAAAACGGGGTGCGTGACAAGGATCGGTTCCTGAAGTGCCATCGTTCGGGCACCTGGTATTACCGGCGGCAAGTGCCGGTGGCCGTCCGGGATCTGGTCAACCGGTCATCTCTTGAAATCTCCCTCAAAACAAAATCACTGGACGTTGCCCGGGTGCGGCGGGACCGCACCATTTGTTTTTAGATCAAGTGGATGTTGTTTTAAAGAAACCTGCATTTGCGGTTTCTTTGCCGTTAGAACGTTCAGCATGCATGACTGGCGGCGGAAGGCCGCTGTCTTGCTCAGGGTTTGTGAGCGACACTGACCCTTTTTTTATTTGGTGCCGCAGTCTCGTCCGGGCTGCTGAATTCCAGGTGTTTCTGCAAAAATCCGTCGCGTCATAGCCAAAAATGAATATACTTTTGGTTGAGTGTTTGCGCTTGTACATCAAATTCCGGCCTGTGATCTGGATAGGGTTCCTTGTTGCCGGCAAGCGGAGAAATCTGAAGATGGCTGCGAGATTCGACACCTGGAAGCCCGGTAAACACGCATTATTCTTTGACCGGATTAATCACCCATCCGGCGAGGACAGGCCCACAATCATTGTTTCGCACCCAACTGCAGCGGCCAGTTGTACTCTGAGTGAAAAGGATGCCATTAATTTCGACTGCCTAAAGGGTGTCGGCCTTGACTATCTGAAGGCCCTCAAAGCAACGCTCGAAGAATATGGGTACATCTGTGCAGGACAAGAGGCGGATTGGCTGCCTCAGGCATGGCTTGATGAGCTCGGTAACGGAACTTCCTTCAAAGTCAAATGTTTTGACTGGCTGCCGCTCTGGCCCTCGATGTCATGCGGCAGGTCCCCCGAGAATCCACCACAGCCCGTCTCGTCGTACTGGCTTCCCCATGCGCATGAGAAACCCGGCGCTGGTGGTACGGTCATCCTGATTGCCGGCGAAATTCTGCAGGGCGAAGGCGATCACGCGGGACCGCTTCAGCCGATCGGTTCGGATTTCGGGATTCGGCTGGTGATGCATATCGGCAAATTCCAGAATGAGACACATATCCTGATCAGTGCGATGACGGCCCATCTGCCATTCGGCGAATACACCACGTTGGCCCAACACCTGTTGTCAACCGGAGAAAAGTTTAACGGCGGACCGCAGCAAATCCGATCAGATCTGGAAAGGGTGCTGAATACGCAAAACTGCAAGGTTGCCCGTCAATTGCGGCTGAGGGAAAAGACACTTGTCTTTAACAAGTTTCGCTTTTTGACAGGGGTGCCGGCAACCTCTGGCGATGAGGGGCTTTGGTTTGAGGCTTCCGGTCAGGGGATCGGACTGGGATCTGCAGAAAACCCGAAAGACGGCGGCTCGCACACTCTGGCCTACGGGTTTAGTGTGCGGGCTCCGGTTGCAGGAGATTCCGGTGCAAAAATTCGAACCGGTAACGCGCATTCACTCGTTACGGGTGCGAATAAAGCAATGATTTTTCGTCAAGACCCTGCTTCCTGGAGGGGGGCGGCGTTGCACGGCGATCTTGATGACTATGACTGGCAGGCAAGACGACCCACGCGGACAGACGTTCAGCTCAATGCATTTCGCAGCAAAGTGGATCTCCGGGGTATCGTTGGGGGGAAACTTGAACGGAAAAAAGATTTCGCGGTTTTCACCGCCCCAAACTACGTCAAGACGGACCGTCCCTTCAAAAATCAAGTGAAAGAGATATCAGCCTCTGATGGCCTGTCGGCGGGAGTTCGGTCCAACACGCATACCGCAATTTCAGCATACCGGAATTGCAGCGTGTTTTATGACCTGATGCGCGAGTTCGGGATAGATCCCG
Source organism: Roseibium sp. RKSG952 (assembly GCF_009711355.1). Taxonomy (NCBI): domain Bacteria; kingdom Pseudomonadati; phylum Pseudomonadota; class Alphaproteobacteria; order Hyphomicrobiales; family Stappiaceae; genus Roseibium; species Roseibium sp. RKSG952. The sequence continues at coordinate 3,345 of NZ_SMMF01000703.1, forward strand.
AACTGTATTTCGCCAGAACCGAACAAAGGGCGGAGATCCATTACAGGTCTGGAATTCGGCCCGGCAAGGGCAAGGATGGCCAGACCGTCAACGCCCGTGTCGCGCTGACGCCGGTGGCAGCCAAAGGAACAGCAAAGCTGAGCATCATGGAAATGCATCTGGCGCTTGCCAATCTGTCCCACCGCACGCGGCGCTCGGATCAGGCGGAGCCGCTCGGAATTGCCACGAGCATGCGCTGGATGTGGCATGAATTCGGACATTTTCTAATTGCAGGCCGCTTCAATGAACTTGAATTCCGGTTCTGCCACAGTATTGGAGATGCTCTGGCTGCCGTGTATGCGGATCCTGAGTCACGTCTTGCAGATCCGCGTGATGAGTGTGCAAAGCGGTTCCGCGGCCTGACGTTTCCCTGGGTGTTCCTGACCCGGCGGCACGACCGCTGCGTTCTCGACGGCTGGAGTTGGGGCGGTACCCTGCACCGTTCGTTGATTGACGCCCCGGAATATCAGCGCAAGGCGCATAAAGGCTATCTTTCGGAGCAGATACTTTCCTCTACACTCTTCAGGCTTTACCTGATCCTTGGGGGCCAGACGCAGGATGTTGAAGATGCGGGGCCTGACTACAATACAAGGGAGACGGCTTCCAAGGTCGTGCTTTACCTGATCATCAGGGGACTGCAGACTTTCGGGCATATTCCCGCCGCCGCGGAAGAGCTTGAGGCCGCGCTCGTTGATGCCGACCGGACGGTTTCAGGCTCTTTGGTGTTAGAATTGATAGAAGAAGACCAAGCTTATCACTGGCAAGGTGGACAGGCGCACAAGGTCATTCGCTGGAGTTTCGAAGCGCAAGGCATGCACCAGCTGGAGCGGCAGGAAAATCGCAATATGCCGGGGATGCCCCCTCCCGTAGACATCTATGTCAAGGATCACCGCCCGCATAGCGAATGGACCGGAGGCCGCAATGTCGAGCACGGCAGTGGCGCATATGTTCCTGTCTGTCTTGCCTGGGCCGGTGGCCGGTGCTGGATGGCAGGCACCTCCAATCATGAGACCCTGACGTTCCACCTCGGCAATCGTGGAAGTGTGCCTGCTCGTGACATTTCCGTGCGTATCTGGATCGGAAGCGTTGGCGGGGATACGGCCAAGCGGCATTGGGATCGGGATGGCGAAAATCTGATATCATGGATCTCTCCGTACAAGCCGCAGATCATTTGCATTGACAAGGGCCTCCAACCGGATGCGGAAATGCAATATGATGTCCCGGTGCCACGCGGTGATCCGGACGGTGTTGAGTTTACACATCGTCTTGTTTTGATTGAAATTTCTTGTCAGGATGACCGAGCGAATAGCGACCCGGAAGCCATGTTGCCTTGCGCGATTACCGGGACTCCGCCGACCCTCCCCAGAGCATTGGCCGATCTTGTTGCAAACGACAATAATCTGGGCCTTTGGATGCTCAGTTGAACTGGGTGAATTCAGAAGTGAGGTGCAACGTGGTCGGCGGATTTGATATCCGCTTGACGCCACAAAAGAAAACGATGTTGCCATGCAAGGATATTCTCACCTCACCCGTTCGGAACG
>NZ_SMMF01000767.1:0-8237 GCF_009711355.1 Roseibium sp. RKSG952
TACGCGTGAACTTTTGAATCAGGCTCTGAGACAAGACGGAGGCCTGCCGTCCGGCCAAGGGTCGGTTCCGCCAGCAGGCTGAGTTCGTGTTGTGGGGCTCCAAGGGGCCATGGCACGACAAGGACGGCCCGACGCATCCGGGCGTGATCCGGTGCGGGGTGATTGCGGGCGGGCCGAAACAGCACACCACGGGCAAGCCGTTGCCGTTGATGGATGCGCTGGTGCAGGTCTGTCCGGCCGGAACGGTGCTTGATCCGTTTGCAGGCTCCGCAACAACCGGCGTGGCAGCCCTTGTGGCCGGACGGCGGTTTGTCGGGTGCGAGCGGGAAGAAGCCTATTACACGATCGCCAGTGAACGGCTTTCAAAGGCGGTTTAAGGGGAGTTTGAAGCGTCTAGGACCCGAACGTAATGCCAATGCCCTGCGTATAGCGCGAAAGAGCTGAAGATAACTGCTTTGGGTTGTTGAAAATGACTCGACAGCAAATAAGCCGGACTTAATGTTCAAGAGGATTTTTAAAGAAAATGGCTCAGGAGCACTTTATGTCGATGTTGCCTCACAGATTGGGTTTGGCAATTCATATTGAACCGGAAAAACCAATTGAACTAACGGACTTGCTTTCCGGCTTAAAAAGCATTGGTCGTGAGTATCAACATTACTCCCGCAATGTTCTAGGAGTGAAAGACTCCGACGCCTCAAAACTCTACGTGGGAAGTGTATCCCCCGGGTCAATTGATGTTTTTTTGCAACCAGAGTTTATCGATAACGCAAAAACTGGCCTCGCACTTCTGACCTCTGCCGGTCCGGTGGATGCTGCGAATGCAGTGCTTGATTTCGCGAATAAGTTAGGGGGGCTGATAAAGCGTTTCGAGACCAAACCAGACCCAAAAGACGTTTCAATTCGCGAATGCGAAAATGTCATGAATATCACGAAAAACACGGTTGATTCTGGCGGTAGCCAAGTGATCAACTATGTGAATGTTAAGGGTGATTTCAGTCCTATTATTAACATTTCCACTGATACAGCGAAGAACGCCTTCAAAAATGCCTCGGAAGCCAAGGCGGAGTTGGAATTTCCAAAAGCTGAACGAAAAAACTCGGTGGCCATGATTTGGAAAACATTTGACCGCTCACCGGGTAAGACAGAAGGTCAAAGAAGCCCGGACAAAGGGCTCATCGAAGAGATACACCCCGCAGCCAAGTCAATATTGTTTGGCGATGATGAAGCCGGTTTAAAGGCAGATATCTTAGCGTCCGATGAGAACCCAATGCTGATGTTGTATTACGTGGATGTTGAGATCGTTCGTGTCGATGACAAAATCAAAGCTTATAGAATTGTCGGTTTTAGCGGCAAAGAGCCGTTGGAGGAAACCCCCAGCGCAGCAGAATAGAAAATCGTCTCTACTGAGATGAGTTACACCTCTGAACGGCTTTCAAAGGCGGTTTAAGGGGTGTTTGAAGGAGGGTGGCGGTTGCAATTTACCAAGTTTCGCCACTCTTATTGATAGGTAAAGGATATTCATGCAATCTTGAAAATTACGCTGGGGGAGTTTGGTGGGGGTAGGCACTTGGCGGGGCAATCATTTAACGGGGAAGTCGAGAGTTTTATTAACCGTTGGTCAGGTGGCGAGGGAGGGCAGGAACGCGCTAATTATGCATTGTTTCTGTCCGAACTTTGCGATGTTCTTCAGGTTGCAAGACCGAAACCGGCATCTGCAGCCCATGAACGTAATGACTATGTTTTTGAGCGGGCAGTAAAGAGCCACTCATATGGTGAGACGTCGAAGCGCGGGCGTATCGATCTTTACAAGCGTGGCTGCTTTATTCTTGAGGCTAAACAAACCCGCGTAAAAGAGCCAAGTGTTCAAGCATCAGGTCAATGTGATCTGTTCGATGTCGAAGATCCGACGCGTCCCAACCACTCCAAGGGCTGGGACGTTGTCATGACCAACGCGCGCAAGCAGGCCGAAGGCTATGCGCGAAAGTTACCCGATGACCACCCCTATCCTCCTTTTATCCTGACGTGCGATGTAGGCCGTCTCATTGAGGTGTTTGCCGATTTTTCCGAAACAGGCCGGCACTACTCACCCTTTCCGGATCCGAATTCGTTTCGTGTTCGTCTTGAGGACTTGAGGGACGATACCGTCAGGACACGGCTTGCGATGATCTGGCGGGATCCTCTCAAGCTGGATCCGTCCAGACAGAGCGCAAAGGTGACACGTGATATAGCTGCAAGACTGGCAAATGTGTCCCAAGCCCTGGAAGACAGGGGACATGAAGCTGGTGGCGTGGCCCTATTCCTGATGCGCTGCCTTTTCACAATGTTTGTGGAAGATGTCGGTTCCGGAGTGGATCGGAACACGTAATATCAATGACTTACAGAAAAATTGGCTGGGGAACCTGGATTCGAACCAGGACTAACGGAGTCAGAGTCCGCGGGTCTACCGTTAACCTATTCCCCAACTGGGTGCGCCTCGGCGCCGGTGAGGGCTCGTATATATCCATCGGCTGATTGAATGCAACAGCCATGCCCGGTTTTTTTGCCGCTTGTTGAAAACCGCGAACAGTCCACGGCCGCGCAACTTTTTGCTTTGGCATCAAACCAGTCCTTTCCGTGCGCAATTCAACCTGTTACAGTTTTGCCAACAGGACATGCGCCCAGCCGGGCATTGTTTATGCAACCGGCTGAGCTGAAAGGTAAAAGAGTGAGCGAGTCAGGTCAGGAACCGCCCGCAAACGGGCGTGGAGCCGCTGACGCGTCCGGGAAGTCAGGCGCTCTTTCTGAGCGTGGCAGATCCAAGCGCAGGCGCCGCAAGCGCCGCGCCAGAGCAAGGGACGAAAATGGCGCCGGCAAGGCGGTCGCGTCCCAGGCGGGCAAGTCCCAGTCGGACAAAAATGCCCGCTCGGATTTGCCGGGGCATCTGCAAAACGGACGCGATGAAAGGGGCGGCACCACACAGTGTCTCCAGGGGGCGATGCCCTCGGGGGGCGGGAGTGGCAAGTCGAATGATCCGCGCCTCAATGGCGTGCCGAAAGGGCGGTCCGGCAGTCAGGCTCCGGCGGCAGAGCAGGGGGATCCCCGGCGGCGTAAACGCAAGCGGGGAACAGGGGTAGCCGTACACGGCGCCGGCATGGACCGGAAGGCCGATCTCCGGACCGGAAACAAGGGGTCAGGGCGTGAAAATGTCCAATCCGGTCAAGGTCAGAGTACCTCCGGGAAATTGTCCGGTTTGAAGCATGGCCGTGGGGCGGCGGTCACATCGCCAGCTCCGGATGCAGCCCCGGCGGCCGACAGGCACGGGCGCGCAAGCGCCAGACACACAACCGGAAAGCCTTTCAAAAACGCCGGGTTTCACTGCGGGAACGGCGTGTCTGGCGGAAAGCCGCTTTATGCCGCGCTCGATCTTGGGACCAATAATTGCCGCTTGCTGATCGCGCGGCCCGAGGAACGCGGTTTCCGGGTGGTCGATGCCTATTCGCGCATCGTGCGGCTCGGCGAAGGGGTCGGTGCCAACCGGCGTCTGAGTGAGGCGGCGATGGATCGAGCCGTCGAGGCGCTGGCGAATTGCCGCCGGAAATTGTCGGACCGCGGTGTCGAGCGCTCCCGGCTGATTGCCACCGAAGCGTGCCGGGCGGCTGAAAACGGCATGGCGTTTATCGATCGGGTGCACGCGGAAACAGGGCTATCGCTTGAGGTGGTCGATCGGGAAACCGAAGCGCGTCTGGCGGTTGCGGGCTGTGTTTCGCTTGTCGATCAGGAGGCCGACGGGGTCATTCTGTTTGATATCGGCGGCGGGTCGTCGGAAATTGTCTGGCTGGACTTGCGCAACAGGTGCGGTGCGCGCGGCTATGCGCTGACCCGGTTTATCCGCTCATGGACGTCACTTCCCGTCGGTGTGGTCAATCTGGCGGAGCGCCATGGCGGGGTGGATGTGACCCCGGCGGTATTTGAGGCAATGGTTGCCGATGTCAGTGATCACTTGAGCGCTTTTGCACTCGGGAGCGACCTGAGTTCAGCCATTGCGAGCGGTGCCGTACACATGCTCGGCACATCGGGAACCGTGACAACCCTCGCCGGGGTGCATTTCGGGCTGAAGCGTTACGACCGGCGCAGGGTGGACGGCGCATGGCTCGACAATGCCCAGGTAACGACCATGATTGATCGTCTGCGCGGAATGCCTTACGAGGAGCGCGTTGACAATCCTTGCATTGGAGCGGACCGGGCCGATCTTGTGTTGGCAGGCTGCGCGATCCTGGAGGCCATCCGGCGCCGGTGGAGCTGTTCGCGGTTGCGCGTGGCCGACCGGGGGCTTCGGGAGGGGATCTTGACGGAATTAATGGCAGCTGACGGCGTCTGGTCGCGGCGCCGCAGACAGGGAGGCCGCGAGCGCGGCCAGTATCGAGGCAAATCATGAGCCGTTCGAAAAAGGGAACGGGCGACCGGGGTCTTCATGTTCGTGTGAAGACATCCGCAGGGCGCCGGGAATCGTCCACACGCTGGCTGGAGCGCCAGCTCAATGATCCGTATGTCCGCCGTGCCAAGCAGGATGGCTATCGTTCGCGGGCCGCCTATAAGCTGATCGAGATCGACGAGAAGTACAATCTGCTTAAACCCGGCTACCGGGTGGTCGACCTTGGGGCTGCTCCTGGCGGCTGGTGCCAGATCGCGGTTGACCGGGTCAGGTCCGCACCGGAAGCGCCCAAGGTGGTCGGCATCGACTATCTCGCCATGGATCACATTCCAGGTGTCGCCTTCTTGCAGAAGGATTTTCTGGATGATGATGCACCGGAGGCGCTGATCAGCGCGCTTGGCGGGCATGGTCCCGATGTGGTGATCTCCGACATGGCGGCCCCGACGACAGGTCACAAGCAGACAGACCATTTGCGCACGACGCATCTGTTCGAGGTGGCCATCGACTTCGCGATCCGGAATCTGGTGCCCGGCGGCTCGTTTCTCGCCAAGGTGTTCCGTGGCGGAACGGAAAACCAGTTGTTGCAGCAGCTCAAGCACGACTTCAAGACGGTGTCCCACATGAAACCGCCGGCAAGCCGCAAGGAAAGCCCGGAACTCTATGTGATTGCAAAAGGCTTTCGCGGGCGGCAGGAGCAGGGCGAACATTAAGGTTCCAGGGGATGGCCCGGTTCCGTGGCAATCGGGTCTTTTCATCCTGTCACCTGCATGTTATTGACCCGCGCCAACTTCTCCGGCACAGCCGAAGCGATTCGTTCAGGATGCAACGCCCCCCATGGCGCTGTGTCCCGTATAGACTTTTACTAATAGGGGAATTGGCATGGCCTCGTTTTTCGTCCCGTCCACCGGTGGTGAAGCCCTCACATTCGACGATGTGTTGTTGCTTCCCGGCCATTCCGAGGTGATGCCGGCGCAAACGGATTTGCGCTCCAGGGTTACGAAAAGCCTGGAATTGAACCTGCCGATCCTGTCATCTGCCATGGACACGGTGACAGAAGGACGGCTCGCCATCGCCATGGCGCAGGCCGGGGGGATCGGGGTTATCCATCGCAATCTCACTCTTGATCAGCAGGCGGAGGAAGTCCGCAAGGTCAAGAAGTTCGAGTCCGGCATGGTGGTCAATCCTCTGGTGATCGGCCCCGATGCCACGCTTCAGGATGCGCTTGATCTGATGAAGGGCTACGGGATTTCCGGGGTGCCTGTTGTCGAAAACGGCGGCAGCGGCGGACAGGTTGTCGGCCGTCTGGTTGGAATTCTGACCAACCGGGATGTCCGCTTTGCCTCCAGCCCGGATCAAAAAGTCTACGAGCTGATGACCCGTGAAAACCTGATCACGGTGTCGGAAAGCGTCAGTCAGGAAGAAGCCAAGCGGCTATTGCATCAGCACCGGATTGAAAAGCTCCTTGTTGTCGACAAGGACAACAATTGCATCGGTCTTATTACCGTCAAGGATATGGAAAAGGCGCAGCTCAATCCGAATGCCTCGAAGGATGATCAGGGGCGGTTGCGTGTTGCTGCTGCGACCAGTGTCGGCGATGAGGGTATGGACCGTGCCGAGCGCCTGATCGATGCCGGTGTTGACCTTGTCGTGGTCGACACCGCTCACGGCCATTCGAGCCGGGTTCTGTCGATGGTCGAAAAGGTGAAGCAGCTGTCGAACTCGGTGCAGGTTCTGGCCGGTAATGTGGCAACCGCTGACGCGACCAAGGCGTTGATCGATGCCGGAGCGGATGCCGTCAAGGTCGGTATCGGACCGGGGTCGATCTGCACCACACGTATCGTTGCAGGTGTTGGTGTGCCCCAGCTCACCGCGATCACGGAATCGTTCAACGCGGCCGAAAAGCAGGGCATTCCGGTCGTTGCTGACGGCGGTATCAAGTATTCGGGCGATCTGGCCAAGGCGATTGCCGCGGGAGCCTCGACCGTCATGGTGGGTTCGCTACTGGCCGGCACCGAGGAAAGCCCGGGCGAAGTCTATCTGCACCAGGGGCGGTCTTACAAATCCTATCGCGGCATGGGATCTGTCGGGGCCATGGCACGCGGCTCGGCCGACCGCTACTTCCAGGCGGAGGTTCGTGACACTCTCAAGCTGGTTCCGGAAGGGATCGAGGGACAGGTGCCTTACAAGGGCGCGTTGTCCAGCGTGTTGCATCAGCTTGCAGGCGGGCTTCGGGCTGCCATGGGGTATGTGGGCGGAAAGACCATTCCGGATTTTCAGGAAAAGGCGCGGTTTATCCGGATTTCAGGAGCGGGTTTGCGTGAAAGTCATGCGCACGACGTCACGATCACGCGTGAGAGTCCGAACTATCCCTCTAATGTTTAACGGAAACGGCCGCCTTCCTGCGGATGTGCGGCGGAGACATGTATGAAAGACGGTGGACGCCTGCAGGCGGCAATCGAAGTTCTCGAAGAGATTGAAACCCGGTACCGGCCGGTTCAGGCAGCCCTTAAGGACTGGGGGAATGCCCACCGGTTTGCGGGTTCCGGTGATCGCACGGCGATCGGAAATCTCGTCTTTGATGCGCTGCGTCATAAATTGAGCCTTGCAGCCCGGGTGGGAGACGCATCCGCCCGGATGCTGGTATTCGGCGTTTATGTATTGTCCTGGGAGAAAGGCGTTGATGGCCTGCTCGAAGCGGTAGATGGTGACCGCCATGCACCGCCACCACCCACAGGGTCTGAGCAGGAGGCGCTTCGTCTTGCGTCGAATGCGGTCCCTGGCGGGGCTGCGGCTGCAGATGTGCCCGAGTGGATCTGGCCGGAATTTGAGAATTTCTTCGGCGAAAGCGCTGTGGCAGAAGGTCAGGCTCTGGCTGCGCGCGCGCCAATCGACCTGAGGGTGAACAGCCTCAAGTCGGATCGGGAAAAGATCCTGAAGCGCCTGTCTCATGTGGATGCGCAGGCATGTGCGAGGTCGCCCTTGGGGCTGCGAATTCGTCCGAAACCGGGTGCCTTGCGGATGCCGCACGTCCAGGCGGAGGAGGGCTACCAGAAGGGCTGGTTCGAACTGCAGGACGAGGCGAGCCAACTGGCTGCGCAGCTTTCGGGCGTCGCGCCGGGGATGCAGGTTCTGGATTATTGTGCCGGTGGCGGCGGCAAGACGCTGGCCCTGTCGGCCCTGATGCAAAACAAGGGGCAAATCTACGCCTATGATGCCGACCGGCTTCGGCTCGCCCCAATCCATGAACGTCTGAAGCGGGCAGGGGCGCGAAATGTTCAGGTCAGGGACCCCGCGAGTTCGTCGCTTGACGATCTCAAGGAAGAAATGGACCTTGTTTTCATCGACGCGCCCTGTACGGGAACCGGTGTGTGGCGCCGCAGACCGGATTCCAAATGGCGGCTTTCGGAAAAGGCGCTTGAGGATCGTATCGAGGATCAAAGAAATGTCCTTGAACGCGCGCGGGCTTACGTCAAGCCGGGCGGGCGGCTGGTATATGTGACCTGTTCCTTGCTGAACTCCGAAAATGCCGGGCAAATCTCTTGGTTTCTCGAAAAACATCCGGAATTCCAATCGGTATCGGCGCTTGATTTGTGGCGGGACCGGCTACCCGGAGTATCGGAACCCGCATATGTCAGCGAGCGCGGAGATGTCACACTTTCACCGGCTTCCACAGATACGGATGGTTTCTTTGTTGCGATCCTGGAATGCCGGAAATGACGTCTGATTTATCGTCATTTCAAGCCGTTAAAACTGATTGATCGCAAGCCCACCCTGCCGAGCTGATGAGCCCGGCGGGTATGGAGTTCGTCCCTGTTTCCGGACAGTC
>NZ_SMMF01000881.1:0-27044 GCF_009711355.1 Roseibium sp. RKSG952
CCGTCAGGTCGGGTTCGCCGGACGCTCACGGTACTTGGCATGACACATTCCCAAGTGCCTTCAACCATATAAACACGCCCGCCGCATCGGCGGGCGCGCTTTTTGTCACCGGACAGAATTTAGGCGACCTGATCGAACATCGGATCCAGGCTTGTCTGTTGAACGGATGTATCCGACTGACCGGCCGTCGCATTGAATATATCGGAGAAGGACGCTCCGTCGGTCAATCCGCTGTGGGTCGGCGAGACCTGTCCGGCAGCGCCAGCCTGATCGCGGCTGATGGACCACATGGACAGGCCATAGACATCCTCCTGGTTCTGCAGCGCCCACTGGGTCAGCAACTCTGCATCCTGCTGAAGGAACTGCTCGCCATCTGTCGGGTACATGTCATTCACGCCGATCATTGGTGTCAACATGACCTGGCTCTCGATGCCGAGATCTTCCATCTGCAACATGACCCGTTCTGCAGCCGAGACTGCAGCGTTGTAACCCTGGTTGCCGCCTTCGTGTGCGTTCCAGTAATAGGGACCATAGTTCATGGTCATGATGTTCACGTATTCCAGGTCCACGCCGCGCTCCTCCGCGCTTGCCAGCAACACCTGTCCGGCTGCGGTGAGGCCGCCCGCGTCGCCCCACGGGCCATCCGGCACCACCGGCAGTGTGTAGGAGATCATCAGATCTGGATTGTCGTCCTGCAGAAGCTTGATGGCATCGTTTCTGAGGTCGTTGGTTGCAGTGTCATAAAGAGCGGGCCCTTCAATGTCGAAGTCGAGGCGGTTTACATTGTAGCTGTCGATAACGGTCTGGTACGCGTCCGCAAGTGCCTGCGCATCATTGAACTGATCGGCGACATAGGACCCCACAGCTCCACCAAACGAGATGGTCACGTCAACGCCGTTGTTCTGCAAGGCCGAGATTTCATCGGCGTAGGGCGACGCGCTGCCGGTGATGGCCAAGGAATCCTGACCGTCCCACGCAAGCGCCTCGTTTTGTCCTGCCAAAGCAAACGCGAGGGTAATGGCTTCCAGGCCGCCACCCGTGTTTTGTGCCAGATCCGCAAGGCCGCCGCCTTCGGTAGTGACGTGGACATAAGGTGAATAGACGTATCCGCTGCTATCGCCGGTTTGCCCATTGTCGCCTCCGGTGTCATCACCATTGCCGTTGTTGCCACCAGCATCGCCGTTTCCGTTATCACCGCCAGCGTCGCCATTTCCGTCGCCGGTGCCATTGTCGTTGCCGTCAGGTTCATCGCCGGTGCCGTTGTCAGGCGTTCCGTTGCCATTGCCCGTACCGGGGTCGTATTCGTCGGCAGGGCCGACATAGGTCCACGGCTGGCCTGAGCCCGGTCCGCCGTTGGTATTTGCCGGATCATTGCCGCGTGTCCACCAGTTGGCCTGATAGACGGCGTTGCCGATCACCACGACATCGCCTTGTGTGTAGATAGCCGATGATGACCACGCATTCGGTAGAGATGTGTTGTCGTTGTCGGCTTCGTTACCGGAATTGTCGTTCCCGCCATCCTCATTTCCCGGACCGGTGGGATCGGTGTCTTCGTTGTTTTCGCCGGCCGTCCCGACAGAAGTCCAGGGTTCACCGGTACCTTCACCGCCGTTTGCAGTGTTTGGGTCGTTTCCCATGGTCCACCAGTTGGCACGATAAATCGTGTCGCCCAAACGAACGAAATCGCCGCTCGTATAGGTGGCGTTCGGGTCCCAGTTTTGGACGTTGTTGAAATCTGTATTGGTGATCATCTTAATCCCCATCGTGGTTAAGTTTGCTCATTGTTGCTCACCCCGCGGTTTATTTCGCTAAGGGTCAAATGGGGAGCGATAGAGACACAATCATGGTGTTTTTCTGGTTAGATTACGCTTGGTAATGCCGCAATTCGCGATGCAGTTTGAAAGTTCTATAAGTCCATGGACTTAGTTGAGGGCGTAACCCGATGGATGAATATATTTTATTGAGTTGAGTTAATAACACTACACAACCTTGTTCGAGTTTGTAGTGCGCGCGACAAAATCTGGATGTTTCTGGGAATGATTGCAGATTTTGCATGAGAAGCGGCAGCCAGAGACCTTCAGGCAGGATTTCATATGGTGGGGATTTCAAGGAACGCCCGAGATGAAGAGGCGGAAGCCGCTTTCCGGCTGGCGATGAACGGACTGAGCCCGGAAATGGTCGCCGCGGACAATGATATCGCGGTCTGGTTGATCGTTGGCTACAAGCCAGCGCCCCGGGCCGTGGGTGTCATAGAAACGCTGTAGGAAAGGGCTTTGCCCTATCCGGCCAGTTCACAAATGAGGGTGATGCATCCAGCAAAGGCAATGGCGTGGTTGCTTTCCTGACCGGCGCACAGACCCCTGCTGCAACCCAGTGCGCCTTCGCAACCGCTTGCTCCACATCGGCGCGGAAAGCAGGCTTGATCAAATAGAAATAGCCGGGGAGCGTATCGAGTATGTGTTTGGCTCGTATTGCATCATGGTGCCATCTGAGCAGAAGGAAAAATGCAGTTCTGAAATGCAGGGCCATTGTTGAGTTTTCTGGAATGTCTTGATCTGTAGTCAAACATGGCGGCCGATAATAGAAAGGCCGGAATTCCCGGGGTGTGCATCGTTCGGGCATTGTGTTTTTCGCCCTGAAAGATCATCTGAAAAACTGCGGTATGGTGTGGGCGTCGAACTCCACCTAGGTTTTGAAGAAAAGAACCATGACAACCGCAAATCCCTTCGATTGACACAAGGGCGGCCAATACCATGCGGCTTTGGGCCATTTCCGATATTCATGTAAGTTATCCCGACAATCGGGCCGCGCTTGCCGATGTTCCGGCACATCCGGACGACTGGCTGATACTTGCCGGGGATGTGGGCGACAAGCCGGACCATCTGGAATTTGCGCTTGATAGTCTGGCACCAAAGTTTCGACGGGTTGTCTGGACACCCGGCAATCATGATTTGTGGACCTTGCCAAAGGAGGATGGGTAGGGGCTGAAGGGTGAAGCGCTCTATCGGCATCTGGTGAGCATTGCACGCCAGCGCGGTGTCCTTACACCCGAAGATCCTTATCAGGTGTTCGAGCACTCAAGCGGACCGCTACTGATCGTGCCACTGTTCCTGCTCTACGACTACAGCTACCGGCCCGCGCATATCTGTGAAGAAGAGGTCTATGATTGGGCAATGGCTGGAAATGCGGTTTGCAGCGACGAGTTTCTGCTCCATCCTGATCCGTTTACGGGCCGTGCCGCATGGTGCCGGTCCCGTTGTGAAACCACTCTGGCGCGCTTGAATCAACTGCCGGCCAGCGCTGCCACGGTCTTGATAAACCATTTTTGCCTGAAGCAATCCCATGCCGTTTTACCGCGTGTGCCGCGATTCACGCCGTGGTGCGGAACGACCCGAACTGAGGACTGGCATTTGCGGTTCAACGCAAGAGCGGTGGTCCACGGGCACCTTCATATCAGGAACACCCGGTGGACCGATGGCGTGCCGTTTCAGGAAGTTTCGCTTGGCGCGCCGTCTCAATGGCGCAAAGACCGCGGCATTGGCGCATACTTGCACGAGGTCGAGCTTGCCAGCCCGAAAGATCGATAAATCTAGGGTTGCGAATTGCCGCCGCTTACCGGATCATCGCAACCTTGATAAGGTTCTGGATTGCTTGGCGGAATTGCGTGTTCGATGAGAAAGCACTTTGACTATCCGCCCGTTCCGGTGAGCGTAAACAGGGCGCATCCAAATCTTAATCTGACCGCTGCGGGGGTGTCGATTGTCGCGGCAACCTATGGTCTCGGCCGGTATTGTTTCGGCTTGTTCCTGCCTGAGATTCGGGCCGAGTTCAATTTGTCTGCCGAGCTTGTGGGCTTGATCGCCGGATCGTCCTATCTCGGATATCTGATTGCGACCTTTGCCGGTTCCTGGGGCGCAGTCCTTTTCGGCCCGCGCTTGCCAATTTTTGCGGGAGGCGTGGCGGCGGCCACCGGAATGGCGCTGATCGGCCTTGCCGACCGTTTGGAGATCCTGGCGCTGGGAGTGTTTGTAGCGGGCGCAAGCCCGGGACTTGCCTATCCGCCGTTCTCGGAAGTGATCGTTCGAACGGTGGAACCCGCCTGTCAGAACTCGGTTTATTCCTGGATCAATTCCGGCACCGGGTTCGGCGTCGCGCTGGCCGGGCCTCTGGCGCTCTATGCCGGATCGGACTGGCGGCTTGCATGGCTGCTGTTTTCCGGACTTGCCATTGTGTTTGCTTGCTGGAACTGGTTTGCAATTCCGACCGCGCGCTCCCGGTCCATTGCGGAACCATCAGGTGTTTCGTTGCGCTTGGTCCTTAAAATGAATGCGCCGAAACTGTTTGTCAGCGCATTCGTGTTCGGCCTCGTCAGTTCGATCTACTGGACATATGCAGTCGATTTGCTGGTAATGCTTACTGGGGACCACAACGACGCGATTCTGTTCTGGATTGTTCTTGGTGTTGCCGGTGTGACCGGCTGTTTTGCCGGGCAAGTGGTCAACCGGTTCGGGCTGAAGAACGCATTTGTCGCCTTGGTTGGGCTGATCGGAGCCGCGCTTGCGATCCTGCCGGTTCTGGCAGGGTTTCCCGCAGGCATTTTCCTTTCTGCGGCTTTGTTCGGTGCCGGGTTTATCGTGCAAACCGCCTTGTTCGGAATATGGAGCATGGCGGTTTTCAAGGACAGGCCCGCAATCGGGTTCGGCTGCACCTTCTTCCTGATTTCACTTGGACAAGGTGCCGGGCCGGTTCTTGCAGGATTTCTGGAACCTGTCTTTGGTTTGGCGCTTGTCTTTCTGGTGTCTGGCGGACTATGCGCGGGGTTGAGCCTGTTGCGCCCGGCCAGCCGGTGATGCCCGTACAGGCGGTGTGACGTGGGAATGTCAGCCGTCGTGGGAAGATGCCTGTAGCATTTCGCGTAAAAGGTGTAGTGTTGTTCAATGCCTGTAAAGTTGCAGCCTCATGGGAGGCGTGGTTTAATCCGGTATGTAAACCAAACAAGAGGTTTTAATACCCATGGATGGCGCGGGACATATCGGGCGGGATCCGGTCTTGGGGTTGCAAAGCCGCATTCGCGAGCGGCTTGATGGACTGGGGTTGACGGTCCATGGCGCGGCCCTTGCGGTCGGCGCAAAACCGGACCTGATCCGCAATATCCTGCGCGCATCCGATGGCTATAGCCCGCGTCTCAATACGCTTGTGAAGGTTGCGGAGGCGCTGGATACATCACTCTTGTGGCTGCTGACCGGCCGCACAGGCGAGGAGGAGGGTGCGCCGATCGACCCTGCGCTTCATGCGGATTGCACGCGTGGAGCGGTCAAGGCACTTGAGGTCAGCGGTTTGCAGTTGACCCCGGAAGACCTGTCCGAAATGATCTTGAGGCTCTATGCGCTTCAGGACGGAAAGCGAAGGTAGGCCCGATGAATGTCATGAAAGACGAAAAGATCATGGAGATCCTGGAGCGTGCGGACCGATTGAACCGGACAGCCCGGGAACTTCAACTCAATATTCAGATTGCACGCTATGACGCCGGGGATGAGTTTGAGCATGCCTTGCACTCTCATCTCGGGGTCAAGCGGCTACGGGATGTGCCGGACGACGTATTTGATCAGGCCATGGTGATTGGCTGGACCTTCATTTACGATATCCGCGATGCCTTGTCGGGGATGAAGCATTGAACGATTGCCACACGCTTGCGCTCTCGGCGCTGGACCGGGGGCTTTGCCAGCCGGAAGTTGCTGCCTTCTGGACAGCCTGGAGGCGCGGAGCCGGTTTGAGGGACTTTGAGCCTGCCTTGTTCGCAAAGACCACGATTTCGGCCGGACGCGCCGTTCAAGGCGCGTCACCTGCATTGTTGTCAGTCGGGCCATCCAGTTTTGTAGCCTCTGTTTTTGGCCGGGATTGGGCGAAAGAAGCAATCTTGTCGAAAGCGACTCCTGATCCTGATCTGGAACGTTTGGCCTCTGACGGCTACCATTTGGCGATCAGCCACGAGCCGTCACTGGATATCATGAACGTCCTTACCCGGGACGAGGTTGGCCGAACCGTAAGGGTTGTTTACGAACGCCTCATTCTGCCGCTTCCAAAACCGTCTGGGGTTTTGTTTTTGGCTTGTATGACAGCACAGCTTCGGCCGATTGAATGGTGTCCCGGGCCAGATGATCCAGATCCTGGGGTGTATTATAACAAAGATAATCGTCCGCCCGGATATGTGATGGTGCCTTCAGCCAGTGTGTCCCCAGCGGCTGTATATGCGCATAACCCTGGTGTGCGGCAAAGCCCTTGGACACGAGCTTC
Source organism: Roseibium sp. RKSG952 (assembly GCF_009711355.1). Lineage (NCBI taxonomy): Bacteria > Pseudomonadati > Pseudomonadota > Alphaproteobacteria > Hyphomicrobiales > Stappiaceae > Roseibium > Roseibium sp. RKSG952. The sequence continues at coordinate 6,295 of NZ_SMMF01000881.1, forward strand.
CTGCCGATGAAACAATAGATGTAGTCCAGATCCCACTTCAGATGTGCCACCAACTGACCAATTCGGCAAAGTGGAAGGGCTACGCCTGTTCCTTTCCAGTCATTAGCCAACCACATGTTGCCGTGATAGACGCAATTTCCGGAGATGACTTCAGTTCCAGGCGCGTGATCGCGCCCCAGTTCGGGTTTCTGGCTGGCGTAAGGCGCGACGTAGATGCGGTGCTGTTGCTTCATCCAGTAGTCTCGCAAGGATAGCCGCCCCAGTCGGTCCATCCTGCACCCATGCCCGGACACACAGTCTCCGTTGCGGTCGTAGACGCCGATCCACAGGGCGTTTTCCGGAGTGAAATCGAAAAAATCCTGCGAGAAGGGTTCGCTCAATGTGCCTTGAGTGCCCAAAATTTCATCCTGCCGTCCGCATTCCCATGCGAAACGATCAAAGTCATGACTTTGGATGACGGTCAGGCCGTGTTTTTCAACTTCTGCGATGTAGATTTGCAAAGCGCGCGAAACATCAAGATGTTGTGTGTACATTTCCGCCTCCTGTTTTGAGAGGTGCAAATGTACCTCTTGCATCTTCAGAGCGAACGCGGAATTTCCTTGAAAAGGTATTGCTTGTGGTGGGTATCCGGCCAGGAGCAAGGAAGATATTGACGCTTCAATTCGAAGCTTCCAATTTGCCAGCGGCCATTAAGGTCAGGTTGCGCTACCGATAAAAAAGACGTGGCATCGGGATCAAATGTAGTTGGAAGTCTGGCTAACCGGCATCAGAAGGAACAGTCGGGCCACGGGCGCCAACGCGCAGCCGCAAGCCCGGGCACAAGGCATCCTCATACTCTTCCCGGTCGGTTCCAAGCTTCAGAGACTGGAGCCAGCGATCTGTGATTTTTATGGTTTTCAAGATATCCTCCGGAACCCGGAGGGAGACCCATTTTGTCTTGCTTCGCAAGTTTTAGGTTCTTAGTATCACCAAACCCCTTGTTTTCTCTGGGGTTTTTGGTGAGCCGACAGGGGTTCGAACCCTGGACCTACTGATTAAAAGTCAGTTGCTCTACCAGCTGAGCTATCGGCTCTTCCGAGGAGGCTGTGTGCGTCCCGTTGGCGACGGTGTGTACTGATAACCTGAGCCGGATGCAAGACCCCTGTGCCAACCTTTTTGTTGGCTGTGAATATTTTTCACCGGACTTTTTGACAGTTTTGTAAAAAACGTATGCTGCAACCGGCTCGTTGATCCTGCCCGTGCCTGTATCCCGCATCGCAACGCTGCATTTAGCCAGGCGGCCGCGTGATGCGAGACGGGTGACTTGCCTGCCATGGGGTAGACGGGTGGACGTAAGGACATGACCGTGAGTGCCGGGCAATTGATCCCATCTTTGGGGTGACATGCAAAAATACGCAAAAATATCATTGGGAACAGGGTCCGCTGACGAATGGTTCGCCGGTCAGGTCCGGATTTAATGAATAATTTTTAATGAAAAATCGTTGATCTGACGGCTTTTTACCTTGCGGAATCGACAAAAACCGCGATTGGCAATGCCTCTGAAATGTGTGACCGTTATTGATAATTAAACGCCTCTTTGCGGGCCATCAGTAAAAATCAGGCTGGCGGCCGTTCAAGACTGGCTGAAAAATCCCGTGATGCCACGCTCTTTTGGGGCGCAGTAAAATATCAATCGCGGGGTCACGTGCACAATAATGACATGATGTGCCTTAAGCTTGCTTTTGCGCATGGCGAAACCAACTGAACTCGAGAGACCATATGCACGGAACTACGGCCGAAACCGAAGCCTCTGGGCTGGAAATGCACTTTGTAAAAGGGCACATCGCTGCAACCATGACGCTGATCCACGGGTTGATCGATCAGGATATTCTTGATCGTGATCGCCTGGATCGGTTCTTCGAGAGCTTTTTGAGCGAGTTACCCCACACCGCCAATACCATGAGCTTGAGAATTGTTCTGGATGAGTGGCGGAAAGGGCTCCGAAGCGGTGACCCGGAAGCAGAATTGCGCTCCCGTTTGTTTGAAGTCATTCAGGGTGGCCGCGTGTCGTGAGTGACGTCGCGCTTGAACGGTGCTTTGCCCCCATAATTCGGTAAAAAAGCCGCCGGGGGCTTTCCCAATCTTCGACTTTTTGGTTAGTTACGCGCAGCCGGGTTGAACCTGCCCGGCGAGACTTCAATAGAAAGTCAGCTAATCAACAGGTGGAGGTTTCTATGAAAATCGCAAGCTACGCGCTTGGCATCGCAATGATGGCCGGCGGCGTCGGTGTGGCCGGAGCCGCAGAGCAGCAGTTCATTTCGATCGGGACAGGCGGCGTGACAGGCGTTTACTATCCGACCGGTGGTGCGATCTGCCGTCTGGTGAACAAGAACCGCAAGGAACATGGGATCCGCTGTTCGGTCGAGTCGACGGGTGGTTCCATCTACAACATCAACACGATCAAGGCCGGCGAGCTTGAGTTTGGTGTTGCCCAGTCGGATTGGCAGCATCATGCCTATAACGGCACGTCCAAGTTCGAAGACGCCGGACCCTACGACAAATTGCGCGCCGTATTCTCGGTTCATCCGGAGCCGGTCACCATTCTGGCGCGCAAGGATGCGGGTGTCTCGAATATCACCGATCTGAAGGGCACCCGCCTCAATATCGGCAATGCGGGCTCTGGCCAGCGCGGGACCTGGGAAGTCATCGAGGGGGCGCTTGGTTGGGAGCGCGATGATCTGAAACTCGCAGCCGAGCTGAAGTCTGCCGAGACCGGACAGGCGCTGTGCGATAACAAGATCGACGCCTATTTCTGGACCGTTGGCCACCCGTCCGCCTTGACGCAGGAGACCATCTCTTCGTGTGAAGCCGTTCTGGTGAACGCGGAAGGCCCGGAAATCGACAAGCTGGTTGCCGAGCGCCCTTACTACCGCAAGGCCACCATCCCGGCCGGCATGTACAACAACGAAGAAGACATCAACACCTTTGGTGTTGGCGCGACCTTTGTCACATCCGCCGATGTGCCGGATGAAGTTGTCTACACGCTCGTGAAGTCTGTCTTTGAAGACTTCGACAGCTTCAAGAAGCTGCACCCGGCCTTTGCCAACCTGACGGAAGAGGAAATGATCAAGGACAGCTTGTCCGCTCCTCTGCACCCGGGCGCACAGAAATACTACGAAGAACGCGGCTGGATGTAATCGGCCTCGATGAGCGGGCGGGCGTGTTGCGCCCGCCCGTCTCTTTTGTATCGCGACAAACAAGAACAATGACGATCCGGAGCAGCCGGCCTTCTGGCAACGGCGCGCGGGCGGTGGGGTGTCTATGAGCGAAAATGCCGCAAGGGGCGGGACGGCTACGTCCAACGAAATTGATCTTCAGGAATTGGTCGCGCAAAGCGATACGGGAGCACGCAGCCCGGGTGGTTCGATTGGGCTGCTCTTGTCGCTGGTGGCGCTCAGCTGGTCACTGTTCCAGCTGTACTACGCATCGACCTTGCCGTTCCTTTTGACGGATCTTCTGGGCGTCAACGTCACTTTGAATTCGGACACCGCACGGTCGGTTCATCTGGCATTTGCGCTGTTTCTGGCCACAATGGCTTATCCCCTGTTCCGGCACAGTTCGCGTCATGTAATCCCGTGGTACGACTGGATCCTCGCCTTTCTGGGTGTGGCGTCCTGTCTTTATCTGGTCTTCAACAAGGAAGCGATTTCCGATCGCGCAGGCCTGCCGACCGACATGGACCTGATCGTGTCCACGGTTGGCATGATCAGCATGCTGATCGCGACCTACCGGGCGCTCGGGCTGCCGCTGGTGATCGTCGCATCGGCCTTCCTGTTTTACGTCTTCTTCGGCGATCAGCCGTTCATTCCCGAGGTCATCCAGTGGAAGGGCGCGTCCTATGGCAAGGCCATGTGGCACTACTGGATGCAGACCGAAGGTGTGTTCGGGATTGCGCTTGGCGTCTCCGCCTCGATGATCTTCCTGTTCGTGCTGTTCGGGGCGATGCTCGATCAGGCGGGAGCGGGCAATTATTTCATCAAGGTCGCCTTTGCACTGCTGGGACACCTGCGCGGCGGACCGGCCAAGGCCGCCGTTGTCTCCTCCGCCATGACCGGGCTGATTTCCGGGTCGTCGATTGCGAACACGGTGACCACCGGTACTTTCACCATTCCGCTGATGAAGCGGGTCGGGTTCAAGCCGGAAACCGCGGGCGCCGTTGAGGTGTCGTCTTCCGTCAACGGCCAGATCATGCCGCCGGTGATGGGTGCGGCCGCCTTCCTTATGGTGGAGTATGTTGGCGTCACCTATCTCGACGTGGTGCGCAATGCGATCCTGCCTGCGACCATCTCCTACATTGCGCTGCTCTACATTGTGCATCTGGAAGCCTTGAAGCAAGGCATGCAGGGTTTGCCCAAGCCGGGCCCGGCCAAGACCGTGCTCCAGAGTATCATCGGCGTCCTGACCGGCTTCCTGAGTCTTGCGATTCTGGCAGCCGTCCTGCATTACGGCCTCGGCTGGACCAAGGATGTCTTTGGTGATGCGACGTTCCAGGCTGTGGTCGTCATCTTCCTGGCAGCCTATGCCGGCCTGCTGTATGTCGCTTCTAAGCGCCCGGATCTGGAACTGGATGATCCGGACGCGCCGATCACCTCTCTGCCGGAATTCATTCCGACACTTCTGACCGGCCTGTACTATCTGCTGCCGATCATTGTGCTCGTCTGGTGTTTGATGATCGAACGCTTCTCGCCGGGTCTGTCGGCCTATTGGGCGAGCGTCGGCATGATCGTTATCCTGCTGACCCAAAAGCCGCTCAAGGCGATGATGCGTGCCTCCGGGGATGTGGCGGGCCAGGCCCGTGAAGGGGTCTCGGATCTCATTAAGGGCCTGATCGGCGGGGCCCGCAACATGATCGGCATCGCCGTTGCAACGGGCGCGGCCGGTATCATTGTCGGCACCATTTCCCTTACCGGCGCGCATCAGATCATGGGCGAGTTCATCGAGTTCCTCTCCGGCGGGAACCTGATGATCATGCTGGTGCTGGTGGCGATCTTCTCGCTCATCCTGGGCATGGGGTTGCCGACTACGGCGAACTACATCGTGGTGTCTTCGCTTCTGGCCGGAGTGGTCGTCGAGATCGGGGCCATGAACGGCCTGATCGTTCCGCTGATCGCGGTTCATCTGTTTGTGTTCTATTTCGGTCTGATGGCCGATGTGACCCCGCCGGTGGGGCTTGCGAGCTTTGCCGCTGCGGCGATTTCCCGCGGGGATCCGCTCAAGACCGGATTCACGGCGTTTTTCTATTCGCTGCGCACGGTCGCCCTGCCGTTTCTGTTCATCTTCAACACCGACCTGCTGTTGATCGATGTCGGCCCGATCCAGGCCGTCTTCGTCTTCATCGTTGCGACCATCGCGATGATGCTGTTTGCGGCCGGCACACAAGGTTATTTCTTTGCCCGCAACAAGGCCTGGGAAGCGGTGGCATTGCTGCTGATTGCCTTCACGCTGTTCCGCCCGGGCTTCTGGCTCGACATGGTGCAGCCGCCTTATGTCTCCACAAACCCGGCACAAGTGTTTGAGACCGCGTCTGAATTGCCCGCTGACGGTTACTTGAAGCTGGTGGTCCGTGGTCCGGATTTCGATAATCCGGACAAGGAGCTGGAGACATTCGTTGAAGTGCCTCTGGGTGCATCTGGTGACGGGGAAACCAGACTTTCGGATGCCGGGCTGACGATCATGGAAGAGGATGGAAAGGCACTTCTGGAAGAGCCGTTCCCCGGAACGCCTTACTTCGAGAAGTTCCAGTCTTTCGACTTCTATGGTGATGAACCGGTGCAGGTCGTGGATGTGCAAACACCGGCGAACCGTTTGCCGAAGGAAGTATTCTACATTCCGGCAATCCTGCTGCTGCTGGTCGTGGTCGGCCTTCAGCGCCGCCGCACCAACGTTCCTGCGTTCTAGAGGAGATCCGGCATGTACAAGTCTATTCTGGTGCCGATTGATCTCGGCGAAGACAGTTCCTGGACAAAGTCCCTGCCGACGGCTGCGGCCATGGCGCGGACCTTTGGGGCCGAGCTCCATCTTTTAAGCGTGGTCCCCGACTATGGCCGGTCCATAGTCGGGGGATATTTCCCGAAGGACTATGAGCACAACGCCTTGGAGGCGGCTGGCAAGGCGCTTCAGATCTTCATAGAAGAGCATGAAGAGCAGGGATTGACCGTGCGCGGGCATGTCGCGCACGGGACAATCTATGAAGAGATCAACTCTGCAGCCGACAAGCTCGGCTGCGATCTGATAGTGCTCGCTTCGCACCGTCCGGAGCTCAAGGATTACCTGCTCGGGCCGAACGCGGCACGGGTGGTGCGGCACGCCAGCCAGTCGGTTCTGGTCGTCCGGGACTGACGGTCTGGGACCTGCGACCAACAGCCGCCTCTCGCAAAGGTGAGGCGGCTGTGTCTTTCTGGGGTGTCCAACACCGTGTAGAAGGGCACAAAACAGCGTCTGGCCTGAGAGACAAAAACCGGAAATTCAATGCTTCAAGACGTAACAATCCTGGGTGCCCTTTTTGCAGGCATCCTGTCCTTCGTGTCCCCTTGCGTATTACCGCTTGTTCCACCCTATCTCGGATATCTTGCCGGTGTGTCGCTTGAGGAACTGACCGGCGAGGATGACAATGCCGCAGCATCGCAAAGAGTCTTTTTTGCGGCCTTGGCTTTTGTTGCCGGTTTTTCGACCGTCTTTGTCATTCTGGGCGCAAGTGCAAGCTTTCTCGGGCAGTTCGTCACCCAGCATATCCAGTATCTTGGCTATATCGCCGGCGTGATGATCATCGTCATGGGGCTGCATTTTCTGGGCGTGTTCCGGATAGGTCTTCTGTACCGGGAGGCCCGGGTTCACGTCGAACGCAAGCCTGCGGGCCTTTTGGGGGCCTATCTGATCGGGCTGGCCTTTGCCTTCGGGTGGACGCCGTGCGTGGGGCCGATCCTTGCCGCGATCCTGTTCGTGGCGGGCTCCGAGGATACGGTGGGGCAGGGGGCGGTGCTGCTCAGCGCCTATGCGCTGGGGATGGGCATTCCCTTCCTGCTGGCCGCCCTGTTTGCCAGGCCGTTCATGAAATTCATGGCCCGCTTCCGCCGTTATATGGGGGTGGTCGAGAAAGTCATGGGCGGCGTTCTGGTCGCAACCGGGGTCCTGTTCCTCACCGGCCAGATGGCAACCATGTCCTACTGGTTGCTCGAGACCTTCCCGGCTTTCCAGGTGATCGGATAGCGCTTCCAGAAAATGAATGAGCCGGGCAGAGACCGTGCGCGGCAATGCCCGGCGTTTGCCGTCTACTTGTGCTTGGCGGCCTGCCACAGGGCTTCCATGTCGTCGAGCGACATGTCGTTCAGCGTCGTTTGCCGCTCTTGTGCTGCGTCTTCGATGGCCGCAAACCGGGTCCGGAACTTCCGGTTCGTGCGCCGCAGGGCTTCTTCCGGGTCAATGTCGAGATGGCGTGCGAGATTGGCAAGCGCAAACAGGGTGTCGCCCAGTTCGTCCTCGATTCGGTCCTTGTTGGCAGCACCGTCCGAGAGTTCCTGCTCAAGTTCTTGCGTCTCTTCCCGGATCTTCGCCAGCACCAGGCGGGCATCGTTCCAGTCGAACCCGACCTTGGACGCCCGGCGCTGCAGCTTGTCTGCTTCCTGAAGGGCGGGAAAAGCGCTTGGAACGTCATCAAGGAACCGGTGCTTGCCGTTGCTCAGGCCCAGAGACAGGCGTTCTGCCTGTTTTTCGGCGCGTTCCTCGGCCTTGATCCGTTCCCAGATGCCCTTGACCAGCTCCGGCTTTTCGCCGGTTTCATCTCCAAACACATGCGGGTGGCGCCGGATCATCTTCTTTGTAATCGCTTCCACCACATCGCCGAAATCGAAATGCGCGTCCTCTTCCGCCATACGGGCGTGATAGACCACCTGAAGCAACAGGTCGCCGAGTTCCTCACGCAGGTTCACATAGTCCTTCTTGTAAATGGCGTCAGCGACTTCATAAGCTTCTTCAAGCGTGTAGGGCGCTATCGTTTCGAAACTCTGTTCCAGATCCCAGGGGCAGCCGGTTTCGGGTGTGCGCAGGGCAGCCATGATCTCAATCAGGCGGGCGATGTCTCGGCTGGGTGTCATGGGGGCTCCGTTTTTGGACACGTGAATTCGGACTGGCGGCGCAAACTCCTACTGCACCCCGTGAGCTATTGCCAGAACGGCAACTGAACTTCCATGATGGAGGCCGGATGTCTTTGACGTCCGGGGGCTTTCGAACTGGCGGCGAAGCGCATAATCTTCCCTTGCGGCGCTTTTGTCGGCAGCAGCCTTCGCAAACCTGGGAGGACTATCATGCGTGGTTTGTTCAAAATTGCTTTTACCGGCTTTGTGTTGTTCTCTCCAGTTGCACTCGCGGAAGACTGCGGGCTCGTGACAATTGCGGAAATGCCGTGGGATACGGCAGGCACCATGGCACAGATCGACGCAATCATTCTGGGCAAGGGGTATGGCTGCCGGACCGACCTGATCTATGGCAACAGTGTCCCGACTTTCGAATCCATGATTGACCGTGGAATGCCCGATATCGCGCCGGAGATTTGGCAAAATGCCTATCGTTCGGAGCTGCAAGCGGCCTTGAAAGACGGTTCCGTCGTCGTCGCCGGTCATATTTTGAAGGACGGGGCAATTGAAGGGTTCTGGATTCCGACATTTCTGGCGAAGGAACACAACCTGAAAACCCTTGACGATGTTCTGGCGCATCCCGAGCTGTTTCCGGGCGCCGAAGACAAGACCAAAGGGGCGTTTTTCCAGTGCCCTCCCGGCTGGGATTGCCAGATCACGAGCGACAACCTCTTGCGCGCCTGGCATTACCGCGAAAAGGGATTTGTCGAAGTGCCGACCGGCTCACCCGCCGGTCTGACCGGCTCGCTTGCCAAGGCAATGGAGGAACGTCAAGGCTGGTTCGGCTACAATTGGGCACCGACAGCTTCAATGGCCCGATACGACTTGACCAGGATTGACTTTGACGTGCCGTTCAACAAGGAGGAATGGGACACTTGCACGACTGTGCCGAACTGTCCCGATCCAAAGAAGAATGCGTTTGAAAAGCAGGCTGTCTACACAATAGTGACCGGCGCCTTCGCCAAGCGGCCCGGTCCGGTGATGGGATATCTCAAGCTGCGGGGATGGGATACCAAAACCGCCGAGGACCTGCTTGAGTGGATGGATCAAAACGAAGCGGACCACGAAGACGGAGCCTATTATTTCCTCCAGAATTACGAACATGTCTGGAGCCAATGGGTGAGCCCGGAAGTCGTGGAGAAGGTCAAGGCCGCGCTTTGAGCTTGAATTCTCCGGAATATGGCCCGGCCCGGGGCATCGTTACATTCAGAAGGAAGTCATGGGATAGCGTCCGGATGTCTGGATCATGACGCGGTTGGGACTTGTGATTTGATTGCGCATGATGAGCCATATTTGGCAGATTATCTTCTTGAGTAGCCCGTAACGGAGTGTTTCGATCCTTTTTCTTGTCGAGAGAAGGCAATAGGGTTGCGGCAAACATGAGCGGTAACCGCACATGCCACTGTCCGGAAGGCGGACAATATCCAGGAACGGCTGCGGCCCTATCACAGACTGTTCGATCAAGAACCGCCGCATGTCCGGCGATAGCGGGGAACCTCCATGAAAACCCTCACAGCCCTTCTGACCGTATCCGCTGCGATGGCCGGGGCTTCCAGCGCCCTTGCGGCAGAGTGCGGCAACGTGTCGATTGCGGAAATGAATTGGGCATCGGCAGGAACAATGGCCCAGATCGACAGCTTTATTCTCGAGAAAGGTTATGGCTGCTCTGTAGATCTGCTGCCGGGTGACAGTGTTCCAACGTTTACATCGATGGTGGCGAGATCGCAGCCGGATGTAGCGCCTGAGCTTTGGGTCAACTCGATCAAGGAACCGCTCGACAAGGCCGTCAAGGCCGGGGAGCTGGTGATCGCCAGCAAGGTGTTAAAGGATGGCGGTCCGCAAGGGTTTTACATTCCAGCAGCACTCGCACAGAAGCACGGTTTGAAGACGCTGGACGATGTGCTGGCGCATCCCGAACTTTTTCCCGGAGCGGAAGATAAATCTCGAGGCGCATTCTTCACCTGTCCCACGGGGTGGGACTGCGGACCGATCAGCGCAAACTTGCTGAGGGCATGGAAGGCGGAGGAAAAAGGCTTTGAGATCGTGCCGACCGGGTCGTCCGCCGGGCTGTCCGGCTCCCTGGCACGCGCCGTGGAACAGGGTGAAGGCTGGTTCGGCTATTACTGGGGCCCGACCGCATTGCTTGGCATGTATGACATGACCCTGGTGGACATGGGGGTGCCGTTCAACCAGACGGAATGGGACCGCTGTACATCTGTCCCCGATTGTCCCGACCCGAAAAAGAATGCCTGGCAAATCGGCGAAGCCTATACGGTGGTCACCAGCCGGTTCGCGGCAAAAGGCGGAGCTGCAATGGAATATCTCAAGGTCCGGGGCTGGGACAACAAGACAGCCAGCAAGGTGCTTGCCTGGATGGAGAAAAATCAGGCGGCTCACGAGGACGGAGCCTGGTATTTTCTCAAAAACCACCCGGATGTCTGGACCCAGTGGGTCAGTCCGGATGTGGCGGAGAAGGTCAAGGCCGCGCTTTGAGCGCGGTCCGTTTGTCCATTAACCTCTCATCGATGGATGCCAGAAGGTGACGGCCCGTTCCAGAAGCGCAATCGTGCCGTAAAACAGCGACCCGGCAAGGGCTGCGACAGCGATTTCCGCCCAGACCATGTCGACATTCATGCGCCCGACCTCTGTCGAGATCCTGAAGCCCATGCCGACGATAGGGGTACCGAAAAACTCCGCCACGATTGCGCCGATCAGCGCCAGAGTGGAATTGATTTTAAGGGCATTGAAAATGAATGGCATCGCCATCGGCAGGCGCAGCTTGATCAGGGTTTGCCAGTAATTCGAGGCATAGGTGCGCATCAGGTCGCGCTGCATGGCATCTGAGGCAGCAAGCCCGGAGACGGTGTTCACCAGCATCGGAAAGAAGGTCATGATGATCACGACAGCAGCCTTGGACGGCCAGTCGAAGCCGAACCACATCACCATGATCGGCGCAACGCCGATGATCGGCAGGGCGGAGACCAGATTGCCGATCGGCAAAAGGCCCCGGCGCAGGAACGGCACCCGGTCGATCGCAATTGCGGTCAGGAACGCAGATCCGCAGCCGAGCGCATAGCCGATCAGGACGGCCTTCAGGAATGTTTGCTGGAAATCGGCCCAGAGCACGGGAACCGATGTGGTCAGACGCAACCAGATTTCGGAAGGGGCGGGCAACAGTACCTTTGGCACACCTGCGCCGGTCACAACCAGCTCCCAGAGTACCAGAAGCGTTGCGCCAAAAGCGACCGGAATTGCGATGTTGACGAGCCGGGCCACCGCTGCCGAGCGCATCTTCCATGCCGCCAGCCGCTCGACAAATAACCAGCTTGCGAGCCAGAACCCGGCCACGAGAGCCCAAAATCCTGTTGAAGCCGCGCCCGCATGTTGGTGCGCGGAAGACACCAGGAGGGTTGCGGCAAGGGCCGCGACAATCCCGAGCGCCAGATCTCCCGGCAGGTTTCTGGCAAACCCGAGGGTGAAGCGCACACCGAGGAGGGCCAGAACGCCAAACGCGCCAGCAAGACGGAGTTCGGCATAAAGACCAAGGCCGGGCTCGAAGACGGTGGCAAAGAAAGCGATGACCACGCACAGGACAACACCGGCGGAGAGAAGGGCTGCCATGTCAAAACGGCCACGGTTTTGCGTGCGTATGTTCATCGCGCCATCCCCATGCGTTTCAAGGTGAGTTTTTCAAAACCGCCGATCAGGGCAACCAATGCACCGGCCAGAAACGCGGCCACGATCAGTGCCGACCAGATCTGAACGGTCTGGCCATAGTAGGATCCGGCCAGAAGCCGCGCACCAAGCCCGGCCACGGCCCCGGTCGGCAATTCGCCGACAATCGCCCCGACCAGCGAGGCGGCCATGCCGATTTTCATGGAGGTGAACAGATAAGGCACCGCATAGGGCAGGCGCAGCTTGAGAAAGGTTTGCAAACGCGTTGCGGAATAGGTGTGCATCAGGTCCATATGCAGCACCTCCGGCGACCGCAGCCCCTTCACCATGCCGACCGTCACGGGAAAGAATGCCAGATAGGTGGAGATCATCGCCTTGGGCAACAGCCCCGATACCCCGATGGCATTGAGGACGACGATGATCATCGGTGCAATGGCGAGGATCGGAATGGTTTGCGAGGAGATCACCCAGGGCATCAGGGACTTGTCCAGCACCCGCGAATGCACGATGCCGATGGCCAGCAGAACGCCGAGGCCGGTGCCGATGACAAAGCCCAGAAGGGTCGAGGACAGGGTGATACCGGAATGATAGATCAGCGAGCGCTTCGAGGTGATTTTCTTTTCAACCGTGGTGTTCCAGATTTCACCTGCCACCTGATGCGGCGCGGGCAGCACGGGCCGATCCTGCGCCAGCGTATTGGCCAGATGCGCTGTCAAGGGAACATCGGCAAGGTTGGCCCGTTCATAGATCTGGTTCTGAAACGGCGTATTCAGCGCAACCGCGGCGACATACCAGATGGCGAGAATGCCGAGCACCACGACAAGCACCGGACCAACGGTCCCGGCCATCAGACCGGCAAAGGGGTTTTTCGCGCGGGAGGATGGGAGGACTGCTTCGGTCATGCGGTGGTCCTTTCCCGGTTGTTGCTGATGTTCATCCCGGCCGGAACGCAGTGAAGAGCCGGGATCGGAGAGCCTCCGAGATCTGGAGGGCTCTCCGATCCCGGATCGCGCGTCGCTTGTCCGGGGTGACGCCGTGCGGTGGTTGCATTAATCGTCATAGGAATGCCCTGCTTTCAGGCCCTCGCGGACCCGGTGCGCGATTGTCAGGAATTCCGGGGTTTCGCGAATGTCCAATGAGCGTTCGCGCGGAAGATCGCTTTCGATCACGTCGTAGATCCGGCCCGGGCGCGGGCACAGAACCACGATCTTGGTCGACAGGAACACGGCCTCGGGGATCGAGTGGGTGACGAAGACCACCGTCTTGCTGGTCTTGGCCCAAAGCTCCAGAAGCTGTTCGTTGAGGTGGTCGCGGACGATTTCATCCAGTGCCCCGAATGGTTCGTCCATCAGCAAAAGGTCCGGTTCGACCGCAAGCGCGCGGGCAATGGAAGCGCGCTGCTGCATGCCGCCGGAAAGTTGCCAGGGAAATTTCTTTTCAAAGCCCGACAGGTTGACCAGTTCAAGGTTCTTTGTGATGCGCCGGGCCTGTTCGGCTTTGGTCAGCCCCATGATTTCAAGCGGCAGCGCAATGTTGCGGGCAATGCTGCGCCACGGATAAAGGGCGGCCGCCTGAAACACATAGCCATAGGCGCGGTTGAGCCGGGCTTGTTCCGGAGACACGCCGTTGACCGTGATTGACCCGGCTGTCGGGCGTTCCAGATCGGCAACGACGCGCAACAAGGTGGTCTTGCCGCATCCGCTCGGCCCGATGAAGGAGACAAAATCCCCCTGATCGATCTTCAGATCGATGCCGGACAGCGCGTGCACCGGCCCGTCATTGGTCTGAAAGGTTAGCGAGAGCTTGTCGATGTCGATCACGGGAGCGGGGTGTGCCATTAGATCTTCCAGACCGTCCTCGATTTCTTGTGGGTTCAACACGGTTTGTCTGTCCTCCGGCATTTTGCATGTCTTTTTTCCGCTGCGGAAATCGCTCCGCAGCGGAAGCTGGTCTTGCAGGCCTTTAAGTGCCAGTCAGACTTAGCTGGATGATACCAATACTCTAGCGTGAAAATACTGCCAGCGTGCTTGTCTTGCGATTGTCCGAAAACGGCCAATGCGTTTCTTTCTTGCCGCTCTCCGTGAATCCAAGGAATTCCATTTCCAGTTTTGCCATGTGCCCGAATGCCTGCATGAGAGGGGCATTTTCGAGCTCCTTTTCCAAGTCTTTGGAAAGCAGCGGCAGAATTGGAGAAAGAGCAGGGTGCCCCAAGAGTGAGGCCTGTATCATTGCATGCTCATTCCGGTCGATGATTTCCGCCAGCGCACGGCCATGACTGGTCGTGCATTGCTCACGGTAAAGACCATTGAATTTCTCTGCCGGCCAATGTTGAATTCCAGACGCCATATCAAACTCCGCTTGCCGGTATGCCCGACCGCTCCACCTTGCGCGGGGCGGTGAGCTCCTTCCAGGTCGAGAGCGCCTTGTTGACGGCCTGGAACGGCTCGCGCTTCACGAATTCACCATGACCCTGCTGGGGGATGACCTTGCCGTCATCGACCGCGACACGGCCCCGGGTCAGGGTGAAGCGCGGCAGGCCCTTGACCGTCTTGCCCTCGAACACGTTGTAATCAATGGCTGATTCTTGCGAGGCAGCGGAAATGGTTTTTTGCTTCTCCGGGTCCCAAACCACAAGATCCGCATCAGCGCCAACCAGCACCGCGCCCTTTTTCGGGTAGATGTTCAGGATCTTGGCAATGTTGGTCGAGGTGACGGCGACGAATTCGTTCGGCGTCAGGCGGCCGGTGTTGACGCCTTGTGTCCAGAGCATGGGAAGACGGTCTTCAAGGCCGCCTGTGCCGTTGGGGATTTGCGTGAAATCGCCGATGCCGGTGCGTTTTTGATCGGTGGTGAAGGCGCAGTGGTCGGTGGCCACCACCTGCAAGGATCCTGCGGCCAGACCCGCCCAAAGCGAATCCTGATGTTTCTTGTCCCGGAATGGCGGCGACATCACCCGCCTTGCGGCATGATCCCAGTCCGGGTTGCTGTATTCGCTGTCGTCCAGCGTCAGGTGCTGGATCAGCGGCTCGCCATAGGCCCGGATGCCGTTCTGGCGCGCCCGGCGGATCGCTTCATGGGCCTGTTCGGAAGACGTGTGAACGATATAGACCGGCACACCGGCCATGTCCGCGATCATGATCGCGCGGTTTGTGGCCTCGCCTTCCACTTCCGGAGGGCGCGAATAGGCATGGGCTTCGGGGCCGTTGTTGCCTTCGGCCAACAGTTTTTGCTGCAGGCTTGCGACTACATCGCCGTTTTCGGCGTGAACCAGCGGCAGCGCGCCCAGTTCGGCACAGCGCTGGAACGAGGCGAACATCTCGTCGTCATTCACCATCAGCGCGCCCTTGTAGGCCATGAAATGCTTGAAGGTGTTGATGCCGCGCTCGCGCACCACAGTTTCCATTTCGTTGAACACCTGCTCGCCCCACCAGGTGATCGCCATGTGGAACGAGTAGTCGCAATGGGCCATGGTCGACTTGTTGTCCCACATCTGCAGCGCTTCGAGCAGGGACTGGTCCGGGGAGGGCAGGGCGAAGTCGACCACCATGGTGGTGCCGCCTGCGAGCGCTGCCCGCGTGCCACTGTCAAAATTGTCGGAGGAGTAGGTGCCCATGAAGGGCATTTCCAGGTGGGTATGCGGATCGATGCCGCCGGGCATGACAAAACAGCCTGCCGCATCCAGTGTCTCGTCGCCCGAGAGGTTCGGGCCGATCTCGACGATCCGGCCCCCCTCGATCTTGACATCGGCCTCGTAGCTGAGATCGGCGGTGACCACCGTTCCGCCCTTGATCACTTTGCTTGCCATTCTTGGTCCCCTTTTGAAGTATGTTTGTTGATTATGTGATGCGTGTGTACTCGTGTCAGTCTGATGCGATTGAGATCCGGGCTCTCCGATCCCGGCTCAAGGCCGGGATGACGCCGGAAAGCTTTTTAAAAACTGCTAGCGGCGCTTTGTGTCTCATTGTCATCCCCGACAAGCGTCAGCGCGCTCCGGGATCGGTGAGTCCCGGTCTTTCGACGTGTTCCATAATCACAGGGAGCAAAACCTGACCGATTTGCGTGAACCGCAACAAGCCTGAGCAATGAGCCCCCGGCGGGTTTTGCATAAGTCGCAAGGGTGCCTTGCAAACGTATGCTGCAGGGCCTTGAGTGTTGCGAACATAAGCGCGTTCATGACGTCTCCGCCCGAAACGGAGGCCAAGGTACCAGCTCCTGCTTTCCTGCTGTAAAGACCATCACGCCGGTCCGCCTATTCCACAATCTCCGCCGTCTCCACCACCGCATGGAACAGCACGTCGCAACCGGCCTTGGCCCAGTCTCTGGTGATCTCTTCCGCCTCGTTATGGGACAACCCGTCGACACAGGGGCACATCACCATGGCGGTCGGGGCGACGCGGTTGATCCAGCAGGCGTCATGGCCGGCACCGGAAATGATGTCGCGATGGGAATAGCCAAGCCTGTCGGCCGCATTGCGTATGGCGGTCACGCAAGCCGCGTCGAACGTCACCGGATCAAAACCGCCGACTTTTTCGAACGCGGCCTCAAGGCCCATGTCCTCGCAGATCTTTTGAGCGCCGGTTTTGAGCCGGTGCTCCATATCCCTGATCACCGCAACATCGGGTGAGCGGAAGTCGACCGTGAACACGGCCTTGCCGGGGATCACATTGCGGGAATTCGGGGAGATGTCGATATGCCCGGCCGCACCCACGGCGTGGGGTGCATGGGACCAGGCGATTTCGTCGACCAGTTCCAGAATGCGCGCCATGGCAAGGCCTGCATTCTTGCGCATGGGCATGGGGGTTGAGCCGGTGTGGGCGTCCTTGCCGGTCACGGTGACCTGCGTCCAGGACAGACCCTGACCATGGGTGACAATGCCGATGTCCTTGCCTTCCGCCTCGAGAATCGGACCCTGCTCGATGTGCAGTTCGAAAAACGCCCGCATCCTGTCCTTGCGCGCGCCGGCCTCCTCGTCGCCAACCCAGCCGATCCGGCTCAGCTCGCCGCCGAATGTCAGTCCCTCGGCATCTTCCTTGGCATAGGCTTCCTCTTGTGTATGCACGCCTGCGAAGACCCCGGAAGAGAGCATGGCCGGTGCAAAGCGGGTGCCCTCCTCGTTGGTCCAGTTGGTGACGACAATCGGGTGTTTTGTCCTGATGCCGAGATCATTCAAGGAGCGCACGACTTCCAGACCGCCGAGCACACCGAGCACGCCGTCATACTTTCCCCCGGTCGGCTGTGTGTCGAGATGGGAG
Source organism: Roseibium sp. RKSG952 (assembly GCF_009711355.1). NCBI lineage: Bacteria > Pseudomonadati > Pseudomonadota > Alphaproteobacteria > Hyphomicrobiales > Stappiaceae > Roseibium > Roseibium sp. RKSG952. Next base: position 23,390 of record NZ_SMMF01000881.1, read on the forward strand.
CCGACATAGACGGGAGGGGCGTCCGGATCCGAGCCCGGACGGGTCATGAACATGTTGCCCATGGTGTCGACAGCCATGGTCATCCCGGCTTCTTCGCACCAGGACTGGAACAGTCTGCGTCCTTGCGCATCCGCATCGGTCAGCGTTTGCCGGTTGTTGCCACCGGCAACTCCGGGGCCGACCTTGGCCATCTCCATCAGGCTGTCCCAAAGCCGGTCCGGATTGATACGCAGATTTTCACCCGGTGCTGCCATGACGTGGTTTCCTTTTCGTCTTTCCGCTTTGCGGACCCCGGGGATGTGAAACCGGTGACCCGCCGCGCCGTTCAATCAAGCCGGTATCCTTGAAAATACCTTTGCATCAACAGGATATTGGCCGGTTATGAGCCTCTAATCGAGCGTGTGCAGAACCGACCGCAGCTTGCCGAACAGCTCGTCAATCTGGGCTTCACTGATGATCAGCGGCGGTGAGAGCGCAATGATATCGCCTGTCGTGCGGATCAGGATGCCGTCCTCGTAGGCTTTCAGAAATGCCGAAAACGCCCGTTTGGTCGGCTCTCCCGCGATCGGCTCCAGCTCGATTGCGCCAATCAGACCCAGATTGCGGATGTCGATGACATTCGGACAGTCCTTCAGGCTGTGCAATCCGTCTTCCCAATGCTGCGCGAGCTCGCCCGCCCGGGTGAGCAGGCCTTCTTCTTCATAGGTGTCGAGCGTTGCCAATGCGGCGGCACACGCGACAGGGTGGGCGGAATAGGTATAGCCGTGAAACAGCTCGATCATGTGGTCCGGCCCGGTCATGAAGGCCTCGTAGATCTCCTTGCTGCAGTAGACCGCCCCCATCGGGATTACGCCGCTGGTGAGGCCCTTGGCAGTTGTGACGAGATCCGGCGTGACACCGAAATAGTCGACCGCAAATGGTGATCCCAACCGGCCAAAGCCGGTGATCACCTCGTCGAAGATCAGCAGGATGCCGTGCTGGCGGCAGATCGTGCGCAAGCGTTCCAGATAATGCCTTGGCGGGATGAGGACCCCGGTGGACCCGGCCACGGGTTCGACAATCACCGCGGCAATGGTCGAGGGATCGTGCAGCTGGATGATCCGGATCAGGTCCTCGGCATATTCGGCACCGCTTTCCGGCATGCCGCGCGAAAACGCATTGCGCTTCGGGTCATGGGTGTGGCGCATGTGGTCGACGCCGGTCAGAAGCGTGCCGAATGTCTTTCGGTTGTTGACGATGCCGCCCACGGAAATGCCGCCGAACCCGACACCGTGATAGCCCCGTTCCCGGCCGATCAGGCGGGTACGGCTGCCCTGACCGATGGCGCGCTGGTAGGCAAGCGCGATTTTCAACGCTGTATCGACACTTTCGGAACCCGAGTTGGTGAAGAACACGTGATCCAGCGGCGCAGGCATGAGCGCTGCAAGCCGGGCTGCCAGTTCGAAGGCTTTCGGGTGTCCCATCTGAAACGCCGGAGCGTAATCGAGGTCTGCGACCTGCTGCTGAACCGCCTTGACGATTCTCGGCCGGGAATGACCTGCATTGCAACACCACAGTCCGGCGGTGCCGTCGAGAACCTGCCGTCCGTCTGCGGTTGTATAATGCATGTCCTTGGCGCCAACAAACATGCGCGGGGCCTGCTTAAACTGCCGGTTCGCCGTGAATGGCATCCAGAAAGCGTCGAGATTGTTGGTCCCTGTCTGGGCGGTTGATGCCGATGTCGACATGCGTCCTCCTTGCGGCGTCCCGGGCGGGAGCCGGCCTGATTGTTCTTGTTGCACTGGAGGTACGTTACAGGCGATCTCAGGCCTGACCTCCTGATCAGGCGAATCGCGCAGCCTTTAAAATACCACCCGCGCTGTTCCCACTGTTGCATCTTTCAAGGGTACGGTTCAGCCCCTTTTGTCTGAAAGACGCAGTTGCCTCTGGATGGCCGGTGCGTTTGGTCCGGCCTGCCGATTGTCCGGCTTGTTTTTGTGCCCAAGGCCGATTTCAATCCTTGCGGACAAGAAATCTGACCAAACGGTCAAATTGAGGTTAGAAAGGCGTGCGGAGCGGGTCAAGTTGAGATTTGAAGTGGTGTGATGAATTTCTGGCCACTGACAGACCAAACAGGGTGCATATCTCGGGAAAGTCAGGCCGCCATTGATTCTGCTGCGGCTTCCTTTCTATGATTTGAAGCAACCGTCATGCCGGGTTGCCTTCGGCAACTCGCGTGCAGGTGGGATTAAGAGGGGGTAAGAATGCGCCGAACTTGGGCAATGGCACATGGCCGAAACAAACAGGATCTGACCGGCGCATGAGTGCATTTGAATTGGCAGATACACCGGTCAATCTCAGCCGGATTCAGGAAAAGAACCGGGCACTCATTATTGAGGCCGCTTTGGGCGAGTTTTCGCGCTACGGTTTTTCGGGTGCGACGATCGAGAAGATCTCCAGGGCCGCGGGCATGTCGAAATCGAACATGCTTTACTATTTTCCGTCCAAGACGGCAGTCTATGATGCAGTTCTCGCCCATATCCTCGATGTCTGGCTGGCGCCATTGAGGACGCTGGACAGGGACGGGCACCCGGCAGAAGAACTTGCCGGCTATATTCATCAGAAAATGAGGCTGTCTGCGGAATTGCCTGACGCCTCACGCCTGTTCGCAAATGAGGTCATGCAGGGCGCGCCGCGGATAATGCCGGTGTTGAGCGGAGACCTCAAGCACTTGGTCGACGACAAGGCCGAAGTGATCCAGTCGTGGATCGATGACGGCAGGATTGAAGCAATCAGCCCGATCCATCTCATTTTCACGATCTGGGCCATGACCCAGCACTATGCCGACTTTGCCAGTCAGATCAACGCAATTTCCGGTTCCGGGCTTGAAGACGAAGAGTTCCGCGACGAGGCAACCGCAACAGTTTGCCGTCTGGTCTTAAAGGGGCTGGGTCTCGATGATCCGGATCAGGAAACCGTATGACAGTGCTTGAACAGTTTAAGCAGGATGGCCGGATCCTGATCGGCCGCGGGCTCTATATTCAGGCCGATGACCTCCACGAGGACTTTATTCGCGCATCCGGGCCCGGCGGGCAGAATGTCAACAAAGTCTCGACTGCTGTTCAATTGCGGTTTGCTCTCTCGGCTGCGCCGCTTCCTGAAGACATAAAGGAGCGCGCCGCGTTGCTGGCTGGAAGCCGGTTGACCCATAGCGGTGAAATCGTGCTGCAGGCCGACCGGTTTCGGACGCGGGAGCGCAACCGTGAGGATGCGCTCACCCGCTTGTTGGCGCTCTTGCAGCGCGCGCTTGAAAAACCGAAACCGCGCAAGGCCACCCGTCCGACCCTTGCGTCGAAAAGGCGGCGGCTGGACTCCAAGAAAAAACGCGGTTCGGTCAAGAAACTGCGCGGCAAGGGCGCCTCATTCGATTGAACGGGACCTTCACCGCGTCATCCGCGCCGTCGACGGGCTTTTCAAGTGCCGATGCCTTGATCTCAAGCGGCGTGCTTGTGCCTTACAAAGTCGCAATGAGCATAGGGTGCGGAACACCTCACCCCTGTCGATAACTTTCGGATATTAATCAAACCATTGATATTATTGATTTTATTAAAATGGTTCGGTTTTTTCCCACAGGGGTTTTGGGGGGAATGGGGTTAAATTTTGAAAATCCGGAAAT
>NZ_SMMF01000654.1:0-3252 GCF_009711355.1 Roseibium sp. RKSG952
GCAGATGCATCGCTGACATCGGCCATGTATTGGCCGTTAGCAATCACAATGAGATAGCGATCGAGGTCCCCGTAGCTTTGCCGGGCATCAAGGATCGCGTTGACGGCATTCAGGTCCGCGGCTCCGGCAAGCGGAGCGGCGGATTTCATGAAGGCCCTGAGGTCGGTGTATTTGTACTCTTCCACCCGGCGGTGCGGCAGACCGCTTTCACGGATCCGGTCGACGGCTGCCGACCGGAGCCCGGAGAGCGCCGAACCCGGAAGCCTGTCTGATGACGCATCGAAGCGCTCGATCAGATCGGCTTCGGCCTGGGTATGTTTGATTGGCATACTGGCGTTCATGGTCGCTGTCTCCCGCCCCTCAGGCCGCCTCGATGAAATCTGCGTAACCGTTTTTCTCCAGCTCGAGCGCCAGATCCTTGCCACCGGTCTTGACGATCCGGCCCTTGGACAGAACGTGGACGACGTCCGGCACGATGTGGTCGAGCAAACGCTGATAGTGGGTGATTACCACCATGGACCGTTCCGGTGAGCGCAGCTTGTTGACGCCTTCCGACACAATGCGCAAGGCATCGATATCAAGACCGGAATCGGTTTCGTCGAGGACGCAGAGTTTCGGCTCGAGCAGCGCCATCTGCAGGATTTCCGAGCGCTTCTTTTCACCGCCGGAGAAGCCGACATTCAAGGGGCGCTTCAGCATGTCCATGGTGACATTCAGATCCGCTGCCTTGGACTTGACCAGCTTCATGAAATCCGGGATCGACAACGGGTCTTCGCCACGCGCCTTGCGCTGCGCGTTGAGCGCCGTTTTCAGGAATTCCATGGTCGCGACACCGGGGATTTCAATCGGGTACTGGAACGCCAGGAACACGCCCGCAGCAGCGCGCTCGTCCGGCTCCATCTCGAGGAGATTTTCGCCGTTGAACAGGATCTCGCCCTCGGTGATTTCGTAATCGTCCTTGCTCGCCAGGATATAGGACAGGGTCGACTTGCCCGATCCGTTCGGGCCCATGATCGCATGCACTTCGCCCGGATTGACCTTCAGGTCGATGCCGCGCAGGATTTCGGTTTCGTCTTCCGCGATACGGGCGTGCAGGTTTTTGATCTCAAGCATGTTTCGTCCTCTTTGAGGAAATTGTCTTCAGTCCGGGCTTCAGCCCATTTGTGAGTTCAGTGCGGCAACTCAATCGATGAACCGGGATAGCTTTCGATGCGTGCGGCCCTGAGCGCCGCCACGTCCGGCTTCATCCAACGAAAATCACCGCGAACAGCGCGCAAATGTCCAAGGAGCAGATTTCAACCTTTTCATTCATGGTTTCACCCTCTGCTGGTGCTGTTCACTTCAAAACCGCGCGCTGTTTCCAAATCGATTGGTTAGCCCACAGAGCCTTCGAGGCTGATCGAGATCAGCTTCTGGGCCTCGACGGCAAACTCCATCGGCAGCTGCTGGATGACATCCTTGACGAAGCCGTTGACGATCAGGGCCACCGCTTCCTCCTCGTTCATGCCGCGCTGCAGGCAATAGAACATCTGGTCATCCGAGATCTTGGAGGTGGTCGCCTCATGCTCGAACTGGGCCGTCGCGTTCTTGCTCTCGATGTAGGGCACCGTGTGTGCACCGCAGTCCTGACCGATCAGCAGCGAGTCACACTGGGTGAAATTGCGGGCATTCGACGCCTTGCGGTGTGCCGAGATCAGACCGCGGTAAGTGTTTTCGGACTTGCCCGCCGAAATACCCTTTGAAATCACCCGGCTGGACGTGTTCTTGCCCAGATGGATCATCTTGGTGCCGCTGTCGATCTGCTGATAGCCGTTGGACACGGCAATCGAATAGAACTCGCCACGGGAATTGTCGCCGCGCAGGATGCAGGACGGGTACTTCCAGGTGATCGCCGAACCGGTTTCCACCTGGGTCCAGGAGATCTTGGAGTTCTTGCCCCGGCAGTCGCCGCGCTTGGTCACGAAATTGTAAATGCCGCCCTTGCCGTCCTTGTCACCTGGGAACCAGTTCTGAACGGTCGAGTACTTGATTTCAGCATCATCAAGGGCAACCAGTTCGACCACGGCGGCGTGCAGCTGGTTTTCATCGCGCTGCGGCGCCGTGCAGCCTTCCAGATAGGACACGTAAGAGCCCTTGTCGGCGATGATCAGCGTGCGTTCGAACTGACCGGTGTTCTGTTCGTTGATCCGGAAGTATGTCGACAGCTCCATCGGGCAGCGCACGCCTTCGGGAATGTAGACGAAGGACCCGTCCGAGAAGACCGCGGAGTTCAGCGTGGCATAGTAGTTGTCCGTCACGGGCACGACGGAGCCGAGATACTTCTTGACCAGATCCGGGTACTCGCGCAGCGCTTCGGAGATCGAACAGAAGATGACGCCGGCCTTCTTCAGTTCTTCCTTGAAGGTGGTGACGACCGACACCGAATCGAACACCGCATCGACCGCAACCCGGTTTTCAGGTGCAACGCCTGCCAGAATTTCCTGCTCGCGCAGCGGGATGCCGAGCTTTTCGTAGGTTGCCAGCAACTCGGGATCGACTTCGTCGAGGCTTTTCGGGCCTTCAACGGACTTCGGCGCCGCCCAATAGTACAGGTCGTCGAAATCGATCTTCGGGTAGGACACCCGCGCCCAGCCCGGCTCGTCCATCTGCTTGAACCGGCGCAGGGCGTCAAGACGCCACTCCGTCATCCATTCCGGTTCGTTTTTCTTGGCAGACAGGAACCGGACGGTCTCCTCGGACAGGCCCTTTGCGCCCTTTTCCGATTCGATGTCGGTTACAAAGCCATATTTATACTGGTCAACATCGATGGCTTTCACCTGATCGATGGTTTCCTGCACGGCTGGCATGTCGTCACTCTCCATCTATTCGGGGTTCAAAGCCCCGACCGTGGTTTTCATTTCTTCAAACGGCACCGTCTGGAACCCGGTGCTGCAAACTGTGCGCGGCCTTAACCGCTTGTCATGCAGCCCGGTTGCGGGCTGCGGGGTTCAACCGGTCAACGATGTTCGGCCAAACCTCCAAGAACCTGTCTATCTGCGCGTCTTGCGTATCCCACCCAAGGCTCACCCGAATGGCTCCGCGGGCAACCTCTTCGCGCCATCCCATGGCCGTCAGAACATGAGAGACCGAAACTTTTCCAGAGGAACACGCCGAACCTGATGACACGGATACGCTTTCCAGGTCGAAGGCGATCAGTGCTGTTTCGGCCGAAATGCCGTCAACTGCAAAACAGGATGTATTCGCAAGGCGCGG
>NZ_SMMF01000359.1:0-706 GCF_009711355.1 Roseibium sp. RKSG952
CGATTGCCTTCGATATCACCCCCTAGCAGCCCTTTGAAAGGGCTGCCAGGACTTAGAAGTTCGCATCTCCGCGTGCAGAAATGCCGTCAGTCGAACCGAAACCGAGTGTTTGTGTGAGCATGCCTGTCAGGGCTGGAATCGCTACGAGCCCAGCGCCGACGGCAAGGCGCCACATCCCCTCAGAGTATTTGACCTGGCCACCCTGGGATTCGGCGGCAGCCTTCAGCTTAAGGAGGCCAGTGGCGACCATGACAAGGCCCATTAGAAATCCACCTGCCACAGCGAGCTTTCCGACAAATTCGATATCATCAATAAGGTCCCCGGCCGCATCCCCAACGGTCTCTGCCTCTGCACGAGCCTCGGCAATCCCGATCATCGCGACTGCGGCCAGCGCCAGAGGCAAGGCGCGAACCCTGTCTACATACTTGCGCATTCTTGTGTCTCCGTCTTTTGACTTTCATTCCGGCGCCAAGGTGCGCCCTAATGGAATCGTAGGACCGCAACACACACGAAACAAGCACGCCGGCAAAAACAGCGCTTCGTCCGGGTTTCGTCACGGCGCACGACGCACTTGCGTTGAGGGGGAAACGGGATTCGATTTGAAAATTCCCTCCTGTAAGGATTTTTATCAAGCTGCGCCATAAAAACGAGTCCTTCATGTCCGGGATACAAGGCACTCCCGCGCAAGCGGGAATTCCTGTTTCCC
>NZ_SMMF01000064.1:0-233 GCF_009711355.1 Roseibium sp. RKSG952
TCAGCCTCGGAAATTGTTGCATAGCCTTGTACGACGACCGGCCTTTCACCTTTTGCATGATCTGACTGACCGATAAACTTGGAGGCGCAGAGACAAACAAGTGCACATGATCCTTCGAGATAACGCCCTCCAGAATCTGAATGTTCATCTCGGCACAGGTTCGGCGGATGGTGTCGCGCAGGAAATGTCCCAGCTCCCCGTGCAATATCGGCTTCCGGTATTTTGTGATCCAG
>NZ_SMMF01000847.1:0-16723 GCF_009711355.1 Roseibium sp. RKSG952
GCGCTGCGCCCCCCAGCATACATTTTCGGCCGGAAAGGAACCATAAAATCAATGGCTTGGCTGTTCAGGTGAACTTCGTCAACCGCGGCGGATCGTCCGGACGCATGTTTCGAAGCATGGCTCGATTTGTAGCAAAAACCGGGTGATCTGTCTCGCCTTGCGATGTCTCACGGAAAATTGTCTCACGCCACCAAAAGGACTTGACAGCCGCATGTTTTTACTTGCCGGAAACCGGAGCCCGTGAGATCACGAATTCCATGGATCGTTTGCCCGGTACATGCCTTCCGTTCAGCCGCCAGACGATGAGTGCGATGGCGTAGCGCCAGCGCCGGTTCGCGGTCGCCCGGCTTATGCCGAGTTCCCAGCAGATGGGCTTCCACGGTGTACGGTTGGCGCGCAGCCACACAAGCCGGGCATCGTCCTTGTCCAGCCATTGCAGCCACAACGCGGCTTCCTCGGCCCGGGAGATCTGGCCGGGCGAGGGCAAGGGACGGCACATCCGGGGTGTCTGGCTGACCTTGTCCGCAAAGCTGTGAAGGTAGTCCGGCCAGGCATTGAAGAAACCGGGGGCACGGACATGCGGAAATGTCCGAAAGACCGAGGCTGCCGCTTCAAGACGTTCCTCCACCATTGCCGTCGTCCAGTCAGTCATGCTGTGGTCTCCCCGGATGATTGCCGCCTTGCCGCTTGCCGTAAAGCCGCTCGCCGAGCTGGCGGACCAGCTCTCGTTCCGGCCATGTCAGACGGTCGTCGTCGGCCGAGATGGCAAGCAGTCCCTGTTCCTTCCAGCCGTCACGCTTGACCTCTTCGGGAGATCTGCGGCGGCCGCCATAGCCTTTCGGGTAGAAACTCATGCGATGCCTCCCCGGGTTTCCAGCACCCATTGGAGGAGCGCGATGGCATCGGCCTCGTTGTCGTCTGCGGGGCTGAAGCCGCGGTTCAGGGCGGCTTCCATCATGGCGGTCTTGCTTGCGTTTCCCTTGCCGGTTGCGTGTTTCTTGATCGTGCCGACCGGGACACCCTGATAGGGCACACCCCGCAGTTCCGCCCATGCGGTGAGCGTTGCCATAAGGCCGCCAAACACATGCGCCGCATCGGTTCCAGCATGGCGGCGGACTTCTTCGAACCAGATTGCCGTGATCGGGCCGGAGAGCCGTTCCAGCTCGCTCAGCCAGTTGGTGAACCGGAGATAGCGCATGCCGCCACCGTCGAAGCGTCCGGGCTTGAAGCTGACCGTGCCACTGGTGATCAGTCCGTCCGGTGCGCGCAGGGCCCAGCCCGTGGTTGTGCCAAGATCGAGCGCCAGCAATGTGCGCTGGAGGGTAAACGCAGGTGGCACGTTCTGGATGGTGTTCTGATTGGGGTGGGTCATGGTCTGGTCGGCCATCGGCGTTCTCCTTTTGTAATTGGCTGATTGAGGGTTTGATTAAGCCAGACTGCGGCCCGAGAAATTGCCCAGGGGTAGGTGGTGGCTCTCCCCGCCTGTAGCGGGGAGGGCACCTACCCCTTTAGGGGTGACTTTTATGAAATCTGGAATCTGGCGCAGGTCACTGAATTTGTTAGGCAATTCCAGATTGAGGAACAGATTTCGGAAACACCTTTCCAAAATCTGGTAAGATCTCTCCAAGTCCTTGAAAACAAGTGAAAAAAGCCAGATTCCAGATTTTGCCGAAATTTCAGATTTTGCAAAATCTGGCCAGATTTCGGAATCCCGACCCCAGATTGTGGAGGACAAAACGGCTGGTTTCATCATGCGTCCTCCACCTCCCGATAGACCCATAGGGACGGGTTTTCGACGGGCAGAACCGCACCGGTCTGTGGGCATTTGTAGTGGCTGGGCAGGACGTCGATCAGTTCCGGAATGACCTCTCCGGTGCTTCTATCGACATGCTCCCGGCCGGTCGCAAGACGCATGTTCTCAACGCAAAGATACCCGTATTTGCTCCGCTCAGCCGCCAGATTCAGCGCCGTCGCACCGGCCCCGCGAACGAACTTTACATACCCTTTAGTGGTCAGCACATTCAGCCGTTCACGGATGATCGATTGCCCGCCAAGCCCCCCGGTGTTCTCGAAAGTTTCAGCGAAATGGGTCATCGTGTACATCCGGCCCTGAAGCGCTTCTTCCTGCAGCAGGCCGCAGATCACCTCGCCCTTGCGATCCCGTTCGGCATCGTGCTTCGCGCCAACGTCCCTGCGCACCAGCCGCTCGTTCATCGGGTTCAGCTCGACCCATTTTCCGTCGACCTTGTCGATCAGTTTTGGTGGCAGTGCGGGACCGTTCCTGAGTTCGACCTGCAGCTTGCGTTCCGGCGCTTCCTCGTCGGGCCGGTGCAGGATCAGGCCTGTGCTATAAAACCCGCGCAGGGCGCTTGCTCCGGAAAGCGCCAGAAACGGATCCTCGGACAGCTGCTGTTTGGAAAGCTTCTTGGTGTGATGGACCAGAACGACACCACAATCCGGATTGATGTGGGCCCTCAATGCCTCCACCCGTTCCTTCAGGAAGAACATCATGGCGCTGTTGTCGTTTTCTCCCGCACCCTCCGGCCCACCATCAAACAGGTTGCGTATCGGGTCGATGCACAGGATGTCGGGCGGGGCGTCGGGGAAGGCGCGGGTGATGGCAGCCGCAACGCGCGTGCACCCCTTGTCATCAAGGATGAGATCAAGCCTGGGCGTGGCGACAAGCGTGTCCCGGGCGGCTTTGAGAACGCCGGGGCCAAGACCTGTCGACTGCATGCGCTCACGCAAATAGTGATACTGGATCTCGGCCTGGAGATAGAAGATCCGGAGAGGCCGTGGTGGTCGAAAGCCGAGGAAGGGGGTCCCGGCCGCCATGTGCACCAGCCACGTGATCAGCAGATCGCTCTTGCCGACCTTTGGTGCGCCACCCAGCACCAGGAGCCCGCCCGGGGTGAGAATGCGTGGCGCGATGATGTCCTCCGGCATGGGGCTGGTGTCATCCAGCAAGGCGCCAAGCGTGAAGGCGGGCATGTCGTCAGGAGCGGGTGCGCCGGTATCAAGGCGGATCAGGGGCGGTCCGTTGCGGGAGACATGCCGGTTCCAGAGACGTTCCGATTCCCGCTTGAGCCGTTCGACCGGCCATTGCGGCCGCAGCATTGCGGCATTGTATCCGCAGATGCCGTCCCAGCCGTCCTGCTTGCTCATGCGGCCTTCATGCACCATCCGGATGAAATGGCCGATGGCCGCAGAGGCACCTTCAAATCGGGACCAGTCGTCCTGACCGGCTTCCCGCACCGGATGGGTCAGCACATCATCGATTTCGGGTTTGCCGTGCTTCAGGAAATCCGGTGTGAGGGAAATGCCCGGTGCAGGTGGCATGCCCGTGACCGCCTCGGCGAATTCGGCAAGATCGTGCTCAAGATGGGCGTTGAGTTCCACGATCCGCACCAGTGTCTTGAGATTGTTCTTGTAGTAGACGCTGCCGGCAATGCGGATCGGCTGATGGGCGGACCGGAAATGCATGTCCCCGCCAGCCTTTGCTGCTATGTCACCTCGTAACCGGCATAGCAGTTTGATATCAGTATCTTCTGCCGGTTCGTTCAACTTCCACCAGATGTGAAGCTTGTTCTGTCCTTGAGGTGTGACACCGCCACTCTCAACAACCATGGTGGGCGGACCGAGGTGACGTTCGAGATGTGCGCGTTTGGCGGCAATGTCGCCGGTGTCGAGGTCGGTCACGATTGTCTGCATCCGCAGAATGTCTTCGGCCTTTGCCTGACCTGTCTCGCGGACGGTTCCGGGAATGACATAGACAGCTGCTCCTTCACGGGCCGCCCAGCTTGCGAATGTGGTCATCCGGGATCCGGTATCGTGATCGGCCGCCAGCCAGATGTTGTGCGGCCGTCCGTCGATGCCCTGACCCTTGTCGATGAAACTGCGGACCGGGATCAAACCTTCGCAAAAGCCGAAGACGATCTCCATGAAGGTTACGATCTGTTCCGGGTCCGGTTCATCGCCGAACACGTCCACGGGTGGCTGCCTGCCCGTGGAATCCCGCCAGGGATTGAAGTGCAGCAGGTTGTCGTCTTGTGCGTCCTTGCTGCTGTCCGGGCCGTTTTCGTCCTGATCCGCAGTCTCGGCATTTTCGTGATTTTCCGGATCTTCCGGAGTGTCATCAAAATCGTCACTCATCGATTCAGCTCCCAGCAGCGGCCGGCATAGGCGCAGAACCGGCATTGATGAAAATCGGGGGAAGCGGCAATCCGGGGCAGCAATTCGCCTGCTCGGGTAGCCCGCAGGATGCGGACCCCGCGGTCCGACATGCGCTGTGCAAGGTCTGCGTCGAAGGGGACCAGCTCGTGATGAAGCTCGGCAGTGTCCTTGTTGATCGCGGTAAAAAGGGCAGGATGACTGGATATGCCCGGAATTTGCGGTTCCATGTAAGCCTGATAGAGCGCCATCTGGGCCGCATAGACAGGCTTTGAGACCGTAACGCCGTCCTTGACGCAGGCCCGCCAGTTCCGGGCGTTCATGGTCTTGCATTCCCACAATACAGGCACTGGCAGGTTCACGGCCGCAGGAGCCGCCAAGATGATGCCGTCGACATGGCCGCGAATGTGTCCGTCTGCGACGGAAAACCCGTATTGATCGCTGTCAGGACTTTTTTCCTTTCGGGTTCTCAGATCAAACCCGGCCTGCCGGAGCCAGCGGATGGCCAGATCCTCGAGCGCGTGCCCGATCGCAAAGATCCTGAGGGTCTTGCCGTTGAACCCGGCGCCTTGATCTTTTGGGGCTTGCGCGAACTCGAATTGCAGAGCCCGCTCGCAAGCGTGTCCGAGCCGGGAGCCGCCGAGATAGGGTCTCGGGGCTTTCCGCCTGTTTTTGTCGACAAGGCTTTCATCAATGATTGCATTGATTTGGTCCTCAATCGTCAAGCGCTTGTTGAAGTCGAGCATCAAAACGGGATCTCCTGATCTGCATGAGGTGTTCTGGCCATCTCCGCCATGGCACAGCGGAACCCGTCGACCGCAGCCTCGACGAGGATCCAGACCTGCAATTCCGACAGGGCGCCCAGCGGGGTCTGCCAGCCGATCTGGTCCATGATTTCCGCGACCGGTTTGACGGCTTCGCGAATGGCGGCCTGTTCCTGTTCGGTGAGATCAATCATGGTGAATGGCCCACCCGAAAGTTGCGTCCAGAAACACTGACAGGCTCTGGAACAGAACCAGGCAGAAGGCCGGGGCCGTTTCGTGCGGCAAGGGTCCGACCAGCCAAATCCATGTGCGGGTTGCAGGCAGACCGCGCAGAGCCTGCCACGCGGCTGCCAGAGCCGAAGCCGGGTGGCGGAGGATGGTTCGAGTGAGGTCATGGATCATGCAGCCCTCCTGTCTGGCGTCGCCACGGTTTCGATCAGCTGGCGAATGGCGCGTTTGTTGAATGTGAAGGTCATCAGCGCGGAAGCGTGGTAACGGGTAAGCCCGAAATCCTGCCGGAAGGCCGGTGGCAGAAACGCGAGTTGCCTGTCTGTGGCGGGTTGTTTCAGCCAGCTCTTGGTCTTGAACGCGCTTTCGTCGGTTTCGCGGGTGTTGAGCCAGTCATCGGCCTGCGCGAGACACACGGTCCGCTCGCCGATGCCCAGATGGTGCGGGGCGTCTCCTTTGGTGCCGCCGACTGCGTACCAAAGACCGTCCAGCCAGAAGACCCCGCCCCAGGCGTTGAAACCGGTGGCCATGAGGGCGTCTTCGGTGCCGAACAGATCAACCCATGCAAAACTCGATCGCTCAAGAAGATCGATCTCCGTCATCATGAACCCGGTCAGGTCAGAAGGTGCGGCGTGCCGACCGTCTTTCGATGCCTCGTCCAGAAAGGCTTCACCGCAGATCGGGCATTCGCGTGAGGCCAAAGGTATGTCCGCCGCGCAGGACGGGCAGGTCTTCATCGGTGCCTCGCCGGAGGCCGGTTTGCCATCCAGATCGGCATCCTGTTCCAGCGTGCCGTGCAGCAGGCTGGATGTGCCGAAGTCGAGCACGATGCAGTCGGTCTTGAGGATGCCCGGATGTTCCAGTGGATCGACCGTTCGGAGCCCGCGGCCCACCATCTGGATCATGGTCGATTTATACGAACTGGGCCTGAGCAGGATCACGCAGGAGGTCGGCGGATGATCCCAGCCTTCCGTCAATACCGATACGTTCACGATCACACGGGTCTTGCCCGTGCCATAGTCATCAAGCAGGGCCTTGCGGGTCTCAGCCGACAGGTCGCCATGGATCAGGGACGCGGCAACACCGGCTTTTGCAAATGCCTCGCTCACATGCCTTGCATGTGCGACCGTGGAACAGAACACCACCGTTTGGCGGTTCGCCGCCTTCTCCTTCCAGTGCCGGATGACCTCATCGGTCACCGGTGCCCGGTCCATGATGCCGGCGACTTCCGTCATATCGAAATCGGCTGAGGTTTTGCGCAAGGTTTTCAGCGCGCCCTGAATGCCTGTATCAATCACGAACGTGCGCGGTGGCACGTGATGTCCGGAGGCGATCAGCTCCCCGATCCGGATCTGGTCGGCCACATTGTCAAAGACCGCGCGCAGGCCTTTTCGGTCTCCCCGGTTGGGAGTTGCAGTCACACCGTAGATCCGGCAGCCGGGATTGCGGTCGAGAGCTGTGTCGATGATGCGGCGGTAGCTGCCGGCAGCAGCATGATGGGCCTCATCGATGACCAAAAGGTCGAGCGCAGGCATCTCCGCGAGGTTGGATGCACGTGCCAGTGTGGGCACCATCGCGAATGTGGTCTGGCCGCCCCAGGACTTGGTGTTGGCATCGACGATAGACGTCGAGATTTTCGGGTTGACCCGAGCAAATTTGGCCCGGTTCTGGCTGGTCAGCTCGTCTCGGTGGGCAAGCACGCAGGCCCTGGCTTGTGTTGATCCGATAATTTGCCCGGTTGCAGCGGACAACATGACGGTTTTGCCTGATCCGGTCGGGGAGATGCCAAGGGTGTTTCCATGTTTGCCGAGCGCGCAGACGCTGCGCTCGACAAAGGTTTTTTGACGGGGTCTCAATCGCATGGGCATTCTCCCGCTCTATTGCGCCCAGCTCGGACGCCCGGTGAGGGCGGGGCCGCCGGGAGACGGGCTGGAGGGAGCAGGTCCGGCAGAGGTCTGCTGCGTGGCTTGCCCCGCCGCACCCAAGGGCAGGGAGGCGGTACCCATGACCTCCGCATAAGCCTTGTGATCCGGGGTGATGGCAGCGCGGATTTCGTTTTTCTCATCTCCGTTCACATCGGTGCCGGTGTCGATCCGGGCGGCAAACTCAAGCCCGTCGAGATCGGCAAATCCGGAAATGCGGCGTGCGGTTTGTGCCTGCGCGGACTGGTCCTTGTCGGAAATTCCCCTTGCGGAATTGAGCATGCCGCGTATGAGGGCCCGGCCCATGTTGGTCCAGTCCGGTCCTTTGGGGCTGTAGAGTCCGATCAGCGTGAAAATCTTGCGGCGGGCGTATGGCCCTTCAAGCACAGTGAATTCGGCATTCAGATAAACCGCGCCGGATGCGCCGCGCGTCGCATAACCGCCCGTCCAGCCTTGCGATGCATCGTCGAACCCGCCGGGCCGGATGGTAAGCCGCACCTTGGCAAGTGTGCCTTTGGGGATGATGTTTGTGTTGCTGCGCGCGTCATTGAAATCGGTCCAGGATCCCATGGGGAACCTCCTTTTCTGATCAGGATTGCGGTTGGGATTGGTTGTCGGCCGCCGGATCGGCGGGCGGCGGGGCGTATGTCAGCCGGTCGGCCGCCGGTGTTCCGGGCGTCCGGATCTTCGCCATCAGGCGGCCGAGATGGGGTTCCTCAACCTGGGCCAATCGGCCCGAGCGGTCCTTGGCCGGAAAGCCCCAGGGATTGATCGTCTGGCAGACAAAGGCGCGATACGGATCGCCGCCATCGGACTTCAATTCCGCCATGGTGATCACCTCATCGACGATCCCCGGCAGCTCGAGCCCGGTCTTCGAGCCATCAATCTGCGGCTGGAACAGCTTGCGATTGAAGTCGTCGAGCTTCTCGTCAAGAATGCCGACAAACCAGACGTTCCTCGCCCTTGTGTGCTGCAGATGGGTCAGCCAGGCGATCATCTCGCGGCCATGAAGACCATAAGCCCCCCGAATGTCCGGCTTGCCGGTTTTCTCCGACAGCGCCTCGGGCTGGCCCTTGCACCATCCGAAACACAGCCGCCCGGCAACCGTGATCGAGTCCACGAAGATCGTGTCGTAGCGATCCAGTGCTGCCGGATCTCCGAAACGATCACAAACGGCCTTGAAATGGGCTTCGCTGTAGACCTGATCGTCACGGAGCGCCGGGTTGGCGCCGCCGATAAAGACGGCGAAATCCCGGCAATCGGTCCATGTGCGTGGCCGGATGGTGTCGCCTGTCCATCCCTCGATGGCGAGGTCTCCGGCTTCGAGATCCATGAACAGGGTCGTTTCCGGAGCAAGTGTCCAGAGTAAGGAGGTCTTGCCGATACCGCTCGGCCCGAAGATGCAGCCTTTTACACCCCGTGGTTCGGCCAGCCGCTGATCGGCGGAAATGATCGGGAGCGCGCCGGTCATGCGGGCACCTCGGGGTGTGCAGAGACAGTCCCGGCAGCCTTGCCATCGACAAGCGCGATCTTGAGGGTGCCGGTTCCAACCGTTCGGGCATCCTCAAAGGCCGAGCGGATATGGGCAGGCCAGGCCACATATTTGCGCTCCGGCACCTTGTAGGTCTGATCGACATACTCACCCGGATTGCCGCCTTCCAGGCGAATACGCTCGGCCAGAAGAGCGAGCTTTTTCTGGTCCCAGTCCACCCGTTTCGGCAGATCGGCGACAACCGTCATGCCGTCATCATCGAAGCGGACAGTTCCTGTATCTTTCCGGAGCCGCTGCCGCTCGCCCAAGGCCCGGTCGGCATATCGAAGGGTGAGGGCTGAATCGAACCGGGTCTTGAGTTGCCTTAGACGGGAAATCTCTGCGCTGAGGTCGTCTTGCAGGCGGGCCAGATGGCGTGTGGGCAAGTCTGCGATCCCGGCCGGTGTCATGCCGGAAAGCTGGTCAAGATCAGGCTTGTTGTCTGGAAAAGGCATGAATGGTCGTCCTCAGTTTGATGCGGTTGGAGAGGGGGATGAGGCAAGGGGAGCGGTGTTCCCGGGCACAAGGTCGGAAAAGGGAATGACCGGAACTTTGGCTTTTGGCCTTGCGACGGCGATGTAGGAAAACCGCTCTTCGCCGATGCGTTTCTGCAAGAGATGCACAAGGTCCTGTTCGGCCGCCCAAAAGGCCCGGGTTCCAAGCCGTTGCAACTCCTTGCGCGCCGCATCTGTCAGGCGCGAGAACATCGGATAGGCATCCAGCGCCAGAAACCCGCGATGATATTCCAGCCGGTCTCCGGGCGTTGATTGGGCAATCCAGGCGCAGAAGGCGATTTCCGTGACGGGCTCGCGCGTGGTTGTTGTGGTCGTGGGGACATGGGGATGGCCGGGCCGCATCAGTCCGCCTCCGATGGGGCTGGTGCGAACTCCTTGACATAAACCGCCAAAAGGGGCGTTCCGTCAGTATGGGACCCGGCGTCCTCAATCTGGTAGTTTGTGTTGGATTGACAGATTTCGGCCAGTTCCCAGCGCCGGTAGAGCCCCGGGAGCCGCGTGAAATCTTCGGGCGGCAGATCGGCATTGTGCTTCATGCATGAGTGCTTTCTGTTGGTGTAGAAGCGCTCGTTGGCGCTCAATCCGGAAAAGCCGGATGCGCGACCGGAATGGGACATCGGCTCAGGAAGTTTTTTCGAGGGCTTCGCGCAGCCGGTGCATCGCGCGCTGGTACCGCTTGCGTGCAGCTGCCTCGGTCAGGCCCAGCTCGACAGCAGCCTCGGCTTGTGAGAAACCCTCGATGGCGACGCGGCAAACCAGCAAGGCGTCCTTGCCGAACTGCTCGCGAACGGCCCCGTAAAGGCGCATGTAACCGGTTGCGCCGATCCCGAATTTGGTGCATCCGGCCATCTCATCCGGGTCGCGGCTGCTGGCGAGTTTTTCGCGCGCGATGTCGCGTTGACGAGCCCGGATCATGTCTCGCTCGATATTGCGCAGGACAGTGGCTGCGATCGAATTGACACGTTTGAGGTCGAGTCCGCGTACCTTTTCCGTGGTCCTGGCCAAAAGGTCGGAGGCGATTTCGTCGTCGGTACCAAGTCTGCGCGACAAGGACCGGCGCCGGATGGCATCAAGACCGGGCCAAAGTGCCAACAACAACAATGTCAGTGCGCATTCGGATGCTGGATCATCGGCCTGCGCAGTCTCGACCAAGGCCGCGAGGATCCGGTTCTTCTGCACTTGATCGCCTGTGGTTGCATGCAGCCTGTCCAGCAAGGATGCCGGATCACGGAAGGGTGACACCGCATCCTTTGTGTGCCGAACGGTGTCAAAGCACCGTTGAAAGGGAAGTCTGGATGATGAAACAGTGAGGTGATCACGTATCGCGTGCCACGTAATAGACATCGGACGCCTGCCTTGCGGCCAGGCGTCCGGCGCCTTTTGATGGCCAGGTCAGGACGTCGCGCGTCTCTGTATTTTCAGAAGGTGAGGTGGATGCGCGTCAGCGCGCGGGGGCAGTCATGTGGTTCAACGTTTCGCAACCCCGGCAGCTGGCCTGAACCGGAAAGCCCACGAGATACTCGTGGGCCCGCCCAAACCGCAGGTGCATCCGGCCGTCCCGGCAAACGCCAAGCAGCTTGTTACACCGCGTGCAGCGCCATTCCTTGTTCAAGGTAGCGGTTCTGGTCTTTGCTGCAGCAATGCAACTCGCCGGAACTGACGGTTGTACTTGGAGGGGTGTCGGCATGAAAAAGCTCCTCTAGGTGGAGCCCTTTCAATAATCAGCGGTTTGTTAGACCGTCCCCCATATTATGTTAGACCGTTGTTAGACGGAGCCCTCGATCGGGGTTCAGGCGGCGTCTTCGGCCGGGGCTTCGGTCGCCATTTCATCGACCAGCAAGCGCCAGTAGCCGCGTTTTGCTCCCTTGGCGATGTAGACGTCGCGGATGCTGTCCCAGGTCTCCTTTCGGAAAGCATGGTGTGGGCTGTGCGACCCCAATCCGTCCATCAGTTCCTTGACTTGAACATCGGGGTTACCCGTCTTGGCGGCAGCCACCAGACGAGCGAACAGGGTAATCTGATCCGCCCCTGTCAGGGGCAGGGAATCCTTTCCAGGGATGTGCAAACTCGCCGATTGCTTGCCTGACGCAGGACCTGCGCTGTCGCGCCACCTCGTGCCAGAGATCGGTTGGTGCGGTAGGCAAGTTCGAGCGCATCCCTTGAGACAACGGCATCGTCTGTTCCCGGCGACAGGCAGGAAGTCACAGGGATGACCAGGTTCGGACCGAGAAATCCGGGCCCCTCCGTACCGGCGGACAATACGATTCCCACACCAGCAGCATTGCGCGCACGCATCAGCAGATCCAGCCGTGTAACTGTCTTCAGTTCATTCAGGCGGCGGGCGAAGTAGATCGGAACATCTGCGCCGTCGATTCGCATCGAGCCCAACATCGACAGGTCCGTATGAATTATCTCGGCTGCGAGCTTGTTCATCGCCGGTTTCAGGAGGCCTGTCACGGTTTCGTGCAGCCACTCCCGTTTGATCTGGTACATTTCGAGATCCGATGAGGGAAACAAGCCGCCGTCCTTGCCGAAAGCGCCTACAAGGCGTGATGTGCCCTGAATTCCGGATGGTTTGACGACCGCTTCGCCACCCATATCGTCATCATCGATGAGCACGATGTCCTGGCGCCGCCGCCGGTCCAGAAGACCGCCCATCAGCATTTGGTCCGGAAAAAGGCCGAGTTCCCGTAGATGTTGCCCGCTGACATTATCTTCAGGCCGGTCGTGAAGCATGATCAGTTGAGGGAAGATATTGCGCAGATCGGTGGACTCGATCTGCTTGAATGCGCTGAGAATGCCCCAGTCCTTGAGCAACGCAAAACCAAGATTGCGCTCATTCGGGTCCTTGTTGCTCTGCAGGTTGCAGCTCTTGGGTCCCGAGATGGTGATGTTGAGCGTGCGCACCTTGCTGTCGCCGGTTCGATTATACGTCACCGCAATCCCGATGCGGCTGAAACCGTCCGCGCGCCGAAAGATGTTGAGCGGTTTGAGATACCCGTCGGCAACCTGCTCGATGTCATCGTCTGCTTTCACCTTCAAAAGGAGCTTTCGGCCCCACTCTCCAAGCCGGATTTCGGCCTCAAGAACACGGGCATCGAGAATCTCGTAATCAGAGATGCGGGGGAGATTCAGCCGGAACGAGTTACGAAACCGGGAAAGATTGTAGCGCTTCCAGGTCAATGGCTTCTGCGACACATCCTGGCCAAGCGCCTCCTCGGCAAAAGACCCCGCAATGCCCTGACGCACGACCGGGCTGTTCGCACAGACCTCGATTTGCCGATGGGAGGGCGTGTAGATAAGCGTGGCTTCGTTGGGCGGGCGATAGTAGATCGTGCCCCGCCTCCCGTCATCGCGATGGTCGTGGACACTCGACAATGGTCCGCCATGACGAACGATCAACATGACCGATTGAGGGTGAGCGTCAGTGGCTGGCAGGTCGAGCGCTTTCACGGTGCAGACGGTCTTCAATTGCAAAACCGACGTGATTTTCCGTGCCAACGCAGCCTCGTCGAGCCCGGTTGAATTGAAGGCAACTGCCTTTTTCAATTCGACCTCGTAAGCGTCGTAGAGCTTGCCATAGTCCCGGAATTTCCGCGCGAAATGGAAACTTTCCGCATCCTCAAACGTCTGGCGGGTGTTCAGAAATGTCCAGATGCTCTTGCATAACGGATCGGGTTGGCGATCAAACGCGGTCTGTTCGTCATCGCTGAGTTGCTGGTCGACAATTGCTGTAAGGGAATCAATGCCCTTGCCCTCGGCCATCGCCAGAACACGGCGCGATCGTTGTTCGGTGGGACGCAAATCGTCGGCATCGAACCTTGACAGGATTGTCCGCAGCTCCCGCCGATATTCGTCACAAGCATCGTCATCTGCGAGGTCGGGTAGTTCTGTTGGGAGGCCGAAGTCTGGATCGTTCTCGTCCAAACCCAATGCGAGAACCGCCCTTGCAAGATCAATACGGGCATCCTCGATCAGTTTATAGATATCCGGACCGACCGAAGGTTTCTTGTTCCCCATATAACCACCTCATCGAAAAGCGAATCATAGTTAATTCAACCTAAGGTGATCATGATTGCGCCTATGCAGGCAAATATTCAAATTGGTGAAACGCTTCTTTTGTTCCGGCTGTCCCATATGACGTGTCCGGATGGCTTTTGGGGGATGACGATAACACGCCCGGAGCCGACACAGACATGAAACGCCCGAACCCTCTGCCCGTTGAACAGATGACATCAGCCGAACGGCAAGCCGAATTATGCGGTTTGCTGGCACGGGGGCTCGTTCGTCTTCTGGTTCGGGATGCAAGCGAACTATCTGCAAATGAACCAGAAAGTTCGCTACCCAAACGCCCTTGCGAATGCCGTCATGTCTCTTGCGAACCCCGGAGGGACAAATGAGTGATAACGAGACGGTGCTTGCCCGCTTGGCCGATTTGAAGGCCATGAGTGTCAGGCAGCTCAAGAAAGAGTGGCGCGGATTGTTTGGTACAGCCGCTCCCAACAACAGCCGTACCTTTCTGGAAGCGAGGCTCGCATATCGCATTCAGGAACTGGCCTTTGGCGGACCGGACCGGGCAACAAGGCGTATGCTGGACCTTTTGGCCGACGAGGCAGCGGGGACCGCGGTTCCGCGGCGCCAGATGACCGACATCCGTCTTCCGGTCACAGGTACACGGCTGGTGCGCGAATGGGACGGACAGGAGCACACGGTGACCGTGCTTGCCCGTGGCTTTGAGTGGGAGGGACGGCGTTACAAGTCGCTTTCAGCAGTGGCGCGCGCCATATCCGGGACCAATTGGAACGGGTACCGTTTCTTCGGTTTGCGTACGCGGAAGAAGGAGGCCGGATGATGCGAAAGACCGAAAGCGCCGCCCGCCGCCAGCGCTGCGCCGTATACACACGCAAATCGAGCGAGGAGGGGCTGGACATGGACTTCAACAGCCTTGATGCTCAACGGGAGGCATGTGAGGCCTATGTCGCCAGCCAGCGATCCGAAGGCTGGGTATGCGTCCGGGATCGTTATGATGATGGCGGGGTGTCGGGGGGCACGTTGGACCGGCCGGGGCTCCGGCAGCTCCTCAGCGATATTGAAGGCGGTTTGATTGATGTCGTGGTCGTTTACAAGATCGACCGGCTAAGCCGTTCCTTGATGGACTTTTCCAAGCTGGTCGAGATTTTCGACCGGAACAGCGTAACCTTTGTGAGTATCACCCAGTCGTTCAACACCACAACGTCCATGGGGCGGCTGACCCTGAATATCCTGCTCAGTTTTGCCCAGTTCGAGCGGGAAGTTACCGCCGAACGCATTCGCGACAAGTTCAAGGCTTCGCGAATGAAGGGCATGTGGATGGGAGGAAATGTTCCGCTCGGCTATGATGTCAGGGACCGAAAGCTTGTCATCAACAAGGACGAAGCGGCTCAGGTGCGCAGGATTTTCGAGCGGTTTGCAGAACTGGGTTCGGCTACTGTGCTCGCTCGGGAATTTCGAAGCGAAGGTTTTCGGACGAAGACAGGGACGCTGGCCGACAAGGGGTATCTTTACCGTGTTTTGAAGAACCGGATCTACCGCGGCGAGGCTGTTCACAAGGGCACGGCCTATCCCGGTGAGCATGATGCCATCATTGACGAAAAACTCTGGAACAGGGTTCATGGCATTTTGAAAGTCAATCCGCGAAAGCGGGCCGCCAATACACGTGCCAGGACACCCGCGCTGCTCAAAGGGCTGATCTTTACGGCTACAGGCGTGGCCATGACACCGAGCAGTACAAAAAGCGGCACCCGGCGCTACCGGTATTACGTCTCGATGGATGCGATCCGAAGCCGGGGGATGTCCGACCCGGATATTCCGCAGCGGCTGGCTGCCGATCCGGTGGAATCTGCTGTCGTAAACGAAATGCGCCGGGTCCTCAGACGGCCGGAAACCGCGGCGCAGGTGCTGCGGTTGCTGGAAAAGGACGGACATCCGGTCGCCAGCGCCGATCTGGTCTCGGCCCTCAATCAGTTTGACCAATTGTGGGGCACATTGTTTCCGGCAGAGCAAGCGCGGATTGTCCAGTTTCTGGTCCGGAGGGTGACAGTCACGGCGGAGGGGCTGGTGATTGATCTGCGTATCGATGGCATGCCGGATATGGTGCGCACGATCACCTCGCGAGCAGCACGGAAGGCTGCCTGATGCCCCGATCCGATGTCCCTCTACAGGTTTTTGTGCCGTTCAAGGTTCGAAAGCAGAATGGCCGCCCGAAAATTCTCCCTCCATCCGGACTTGTCCCGGACGAAGATCTTGAACAGGAACCGCATGTCTTGCGGGCGATCGGGATCGCATGGGACTGGAGGCGGCGGCTGGAGGGCGGTGAATTCGGTGCGGTGCGCGACATTGCACGAAAGCTTGACGTGTCATCACGCCATGTCAACCGCCGGCTGCGGTTGGCCTACCTCGCGCCAGCTGTTCTCAAACGGATTGTCTATAAACGCGAAACGCCTGCCGTGACCTTGCTGCAATTGACCGAGATTGCCCTGCTGCCGTGGGAGCAGCAGGAAGAGAAGGTGTTTGGATAGTCTCTGGATGGATGGTCCGAACGGATCACTTTCCAAACCGGCGCATCGTGGCAGCGGCCATCGTCGACCCGACGATGGTGTCCATCAGCGGTATCCGTTTGAGCGCGCGGTCTGTCATCAGACCATAAGCCGATGCGGTCAGGAACCGCCATTTGCGCAGGTCTTCACTGTCCTTGTAGATGAGGGCCGTTTGGAGGAAGCGCCGCGCCCACCACGCCCGGCGTTGTTCGATAAACTTCCACACTTTCGTCTCAAATGCATTTTCTGTCCGGGAGGTTTCAAGCGCCTCCCTGATTTCCCGGCAATCCTCAAACCAGTTCGCCGTAGCCGCATCCAGCATCATGTGCGCTATGTCGTCGAGGATCCAGCGGCCCAGGGCCTGCTTGCTTGCGTCCCGTATCTTCCGGTCCGGGTCCGCATTGTCCAGAAGCTTGCCGAGTTCCGTTTGTTGCGGCCGCAGGGAAGACAGGCCGCAGGCTTTAAGGACATCAAGAAACCCGGGGGAAGGAAGCGTCGCATTTTCAAAACCATCGGCCAGAGCGGCTTCCAGCAGGAGCGTCAGGGTCGGCGGAGTGATTTCACAAGTATCGGTGGCAAGCGACATTTGATTGAGAAGATCTTCTGCGTCGAGCTCGTTCTCCATGGGAACAAGGAAGGCGTCCTTGATGCCGTGGCCGTCCTTGGTCAGCATCATGGCCATTGTCAAATCGGCGTTTTGCTTCAAGAGAACAGCGATCTGCTGTGCGCCGACACCATCGGCAATAGACGCATGGGTACTCAAGATCCGGGCCGGTTCCGGCGTCTTGACGGGCGCGGCCGGCATTTTGCGGCGGACACTCTTGATCAGCTGGTCCAGTGCGGCCCGGCTTTCGCCTGCGGGAAACCATCCCCTGATGACCGGCAGGGAATTTGCCGTTTCGGTGAGGAGGTTGGCCGTTCCGGCCTTCTGCGTCAATCCTGCGATGACGGCAGAGCGAATGGCCTCGTCATTGTTGACCAGCATGTATAAGGCGCAGCGCTCGAGAAACGGATTGTC
>NZ_SMMF01000726.1:0-5862 GCF_009711355.1 Roseibium sp. RKSG952
TGGCGCTCGCAGGATAAGTGCGTCTGAAGAATAGCGGTACTTCGGCCCGGATCAGAATTTGCGACAGAACCGACCCAGAAGATGATATTTCTTCTAAATTTCAGATTGTGATTCCGTGAAATGCAATTCAATATAATGCTGATTTTCCGGATTTGCTTTTTCGAATTTTAAAAAATCGCCACGAGGTGCCAGCATGCGTGACTACCTGTTTGGCTTTACCACCACCCGCAATCCCGCAACGATTTCAAGGGAAGAGCGGGACAGATTTCATATCCTCATGATTGAGAGCGACCGGCAGCAGACCCGCTACTGGTCGGATCACGAGCGGGAGA
Source organism: Roseibium sp. RKSG952 (assembly GCF_009711355.1). Classification (NCBI taxonomy): domain Bacteria; kingdom Pseudomonadati; phylum Pseudomonadota; class Alphaproteobacteria; order Hyphomicrobiales; family Stappiaceae; genus Roseibium; species Roseibium sp. RKSG952. Next base: position 333 of record NZ_SMMF01000726.1, read on the forward strand.
CCTTCGTTGGCCTGCTGCAAACCATCAGGCGGCGCGGCGTCGGCGTCACCGGGATCCCTTCGCTGCAGGCTCTCAAGGCGGATTTCGCAAATCTGCTCGCGTTTTATCGGGCAGTTGTTTCGGATAAGCGGCGGACCGACCTGTCGGATCTTCATCAAGTGGCAAACGATCTTGGCGCAAGCGCGCTTCCTTCTGGCGACAGGGTCCTGCTTTGGGACAGTTTTGCCCACTATCTTTGGGTTGATGAACAGCGCACTGCCGTCGATACGGTTCGCGCTATCATGATTGCGGACAAGATCCTGAACAAACTTGAAGAACTTGAGCCGGACGATCTGTCGGAAAAGGACAATCAGGCCAACTTGCGCCGCATCGCCAAGGCGCAAGTGGTCCTGCCGCTACCAGTTGAAGCGCCCGGTCGGTTTGCGGCTCAGAAGGGGCTGTCGGGCCGCCAGCAGGACCTGCTCGAGCAGGCCCATGACCGGATTGTAAATGGTGCGGCAAAGCGCAGGCTCTCATGGGTGCGCCGCGAGTTCGCATTCGCAGTCGCGAAGCTTCGGGCAACTCCCGCAGAACCGGTCTCGCCAAATGATCCCGCCCCGAACCCGGGGAGAACACCGCCGTCCGGACCGGATGTGATCACCAGCCGCCCGCCCATGACCAGCAGGACCGTCGACGCGTCCGGGCAACCGATTGCAGTCACTCTTCGTCCGGAGGAAGAGCTGACCGCTGTTCTGGACACCATCACGGCGCCCGCGGCAACGGCCGTTTTGCTGCCCTTGCGGGAAAAGAGCTTGAGCATTCAAACCATGCAGACCGCTCTGGACGCGGAATTTGTTCAGTCCGAGGACGACGCGGAAGGGGAAATAGAAACCACCTATCAGGTGGCGTTCTGGGCGTTCGGAACCGAGTTCATGGTCGAAGAGCGCATTCCTGCAGGCGCCATGATCGTCAAGGCGCACAGAAGCCGTATCGCAGGTCTCGACCGGACGGACATGTTCCTCACCTATTTTCATGACCGCAAGGTGCCAAAGCTTGCCGAAGTTCAGGGGACGTTGACCATAGACGGCACGACACGGACGATTTCAGGAGAACCTCTGGACACGGACGAAGATGGTTTTCAGACGTTTCAGCTCAATGAAACCCCGCTTGAATCGAGTGTTGTCGATGTGGATCTGGCCCTTAGATCAGCGCTTCCTGATGGCGAACTGGTCAGGCTCGACCGGTTTCGTGTTTTCGCCCAAAGCCCTCAGTTCGCCATTCCCGATCTGACAGAGGAAACTGTTGAAGGACTTCAGCCTCCGCCGCCTCTGCACGGGATCGAGAGCCTCGGGGTCATCGAATACCGGAGGGTTGAGCAGGAGCTTGCCTGTTACGTCACCGGCGCCGTATCGCGCATCGAGAGCATTCCGGCCCGTGCTTTCAAGGAACGCAGCACACGGACATTGTCGGCCACAGAAACCGAACAGGAGGTCACTCAGGAGCTCGCCAGCGAGCGGCAGACCGATAGTGAAACCACCGAAAAACACGAAATGCAGTCCGAGGTTGAATCGGTGATCAGTTCCGAGCTGTCCAAGACATTCGATTTCGGAACCGGTGTCAGCGTAAAACTCCCCGGTGTCGGCGACTTGACCACTGAAACCAGCACCAACTTCAACATTCAAAGTGCTGCGGAAGAGTCGACCAGTCAGGCCATCACAATGGCCAAGCAGGTGACGCAGAAAGTGCAAGACAAGATCATGAAAAAGTCGACTGCACGCCGGAAGTCTTCCGTGAAGCATGAGTTCGAAGACTACGTCAAACAGGGGTACGACAACCGGCTCGGCGAAAATCATGTTGTTTGCGTCCACCGTTGGGTCGACAAGATCATGAGCAATTATCTCGTCAATTACGGCCGGATGAGTGTGGTTGAATTTGTCATTCCGGAACCGGCAAAAAACTTCATCCGTGCTCAGGAAGCGACACGGCAAGAAGAGGATTTCGAGGCCCGCCGCCCGAAATCACCGAAGGCCATGGGGCTGCGCAGTCCGAAAAGCATCAAAAGCGGAAATTACCGCCGGTTTGCGAAGGCATATGGTGTCGAACTCGATCCGCCGCCGCGGGAGACCATTGTCATCAGCCGGGCATTTTCAGACAGCATGTCCATGGTTGGCGCCGGAGAGGACAGTCTTGCAAGTCCCAACCGTTCGGTGAGCTGGAATGATATCGCCGTTCCGGACGGCTATGCAGCCACATCCGCACTGGTCCGGGCGAAGGCCGAGGATGCTCTTAGGGTCGACGGGGAGGTGTTTTCCGGCGGCGGCTACATTCAGATTTCGGTTGCAAATGGCGAATTTCAAAAGGCTCACATCACCACGCCGGTTGATCTCGACAAGATCGAAGGCTCCGTTCCCGTTGGGGTGATGTCGGTTGGCGCTGGCGCATTCGTCATCAATGTCACGGTTACCTGTTCGCGGAAATACGACACCCTTCACCGGTGGCAAATGCAAAGCTATAGCCGCTTGATGGAGGCCTATCGCGCCTTGAAAGACGCTTATGATCAAAAGCGTGCGGAGCACGAAGCCGAGGCAGATCGGGCACTGGATCTCAATCCGCGCTTCAAGCAGCAGGTCATGGAGCGGGAACTCAAGCGTATCTGTATCGAGATGATCGCCGATCAGCATAATATCGAAATCACCGGCGATCACTACAATCCGGCACCCGATGGAGAGCTTTATCCCTTGCGGTTCTCTGTCGCCCTTGACCGCCACGCGAAACTGGTGAGGTTTCTGGAGCAGGCCCTGAACTGGCCCTTGATGTCCTACATCTTCTACCCCTATTTCTACGCGTCGCGGGACAGCTGGGCTGTGAAGATTTCTCACGAGGCAACAAGGGACCGGCTGTTTGCGGCTTTCCTCAGCTCCGGAATGGGGCGGGTGATGTTGCCGATCCGTCCGGGATTTGAAGCTTCTTTTTCCTATTTTCTTCAAACCGGGCAGGTGTGGTTCGGGTCAGGGTTTGTGCTCGACAGTGAAGACGACCTTTATCTGTCGATCGCGGACGAGATGATCACCGGGACACAGGAGCGGGTCATTGAAGAACGTTGGCAGACCAAGCTGCCGACCAACCTGACCATCCTTCAGGATTCGGCCGCTGCCATGATCGGTGAGGGATTGCCTTGCGAGATCTCGGAAAACCGCATTGGCACGGGCAGCAGCACGCTCGCCCCGGTGTTACCCGAAGCTGCCGCGAACACCGGGGACTGATCCGCCATGGTGAGCCATCCGGATCGCGCCTTGAACAAGGTCCTGAGGGATCTGTCACGGGTGGAAACCAATGTTGGCAAAATCACATTACAGGAAGGAAAAGGCACCACATCAACCGTTGCTCATGTGGTTTACGAGCAGGCTGCCACCCTCGAGGTTCCGGGCTTCAGTATAGACGACCATTTCCTCAAGGATCTGACAGGTCCGATAGCATCAAAGGGAGGAGAAGCGCGTATTGTCATCCGGATCGAACTCTATTTTTCGGCAAGTGGCGTCAGCCTGTTGCATCTGGCCGAAAAGCTGACGCTTGACCGGGGCACGAACGTAATCATTCTGGCTGAAATCCGGGACCGGGGCAGCCGGGACTGGCTGTCCGGGCAGGTGTTCCGTGTCCTGCGCCGGTCCGACTACTCCATGAGCCGCTATCATAGCGATACGATCGATCTCGCACCGCTTCTGGCCCGTGTGCTGAATGTCACCAGGTCCGACTACAGGGACATGATCGAGAGCGCGTTTGAAGGTTCCTGGTTCGAATTTTTCAATGTGCAGCAGGGTATTTCCGAAGCCCTGATCTGGACAATCGATGCGCTGCAACCGCTTGTTGATGCCTTTGCAAAAATCCTGAATGACGGGACCATGCCGCGCGAGCTGTGGGACAATGATCTGTCTACGCCCGACTTTCAGGACCTTTTGGAGGACCTGGGGCAGCGTCTCGACAACGCCACCGCCTGGGTCCTTGATGCCATTGGCGGTCTTCCCCGGCTGGCGCTTGTCGAGGAAATCCGGGACTGGGGTGTCGCGGACCTGATCCCCGAGACGATCAAGTTGATTCAATGGGCACAGGATGCGTGGAATGCGACGCTGGACACACTTACCGAAATCACATGGTTCATCCGCCGTAACATGCCGTCGGGAAAAGATATCCTGTCGACTGTGATTGGCTTCTTTTGCGGTCTTTGGGATGGCGTCATTCAGGCCGCAGCCGGTGTGATTGAAACGGTGTCGTTGGCGATGACGCTCGCAAAAGCCTCCATGCGCGCGCAAAGTTCCCCGGCACTCGCCGCCCAGACCGTCGCCGAAGCATTTGATGAAATGGTGCAGATTCTGTCGCGGATTGATTGGCTCAAGCTGTGGCACGTGCTGCGTGACGAGATCTATCCGGCATTGAAAGACGTTTTGAATGCGGCGGCAGAAGCCTTGCCGGACAAATTGTCCAAAAGCCCGTCGACTGCCGGTTATTACACCGGGTTCATTGTCTACAACATCGTCGAGATTTTCTTTCCGCCCCTGAAGATCACCAAGGCTGCGCGCGCCGGCCGAGTTGCCAGTGAAGCCGCCGGTTTCTCCGGAAAGCTGGTTGCCGGATGAGCCGCCGGCCCAAACTGGCCCGCGCCATCAACCGGCGCAAACCGGCCCCGAAGGTCAAAACCTTTACGGATCTTGTCAGGCTTGCCACGCGGGGGCTTGACGATGCGGTCGGTCAGGATGGCAGCCGGGCAGCCAAGGAAGTAAGTTTGTATCTGAGGCGTCTGGTTGCAGAGCTCAAAAGTGTTCTGACGGTCTCGGTCCGCATTTTTACGCCGGGATCCGGGCCGTCAATTCTGGGCTATGTGCCCAATTCCCGGCGGGTACCGAAAATCATCAAGCAGCTGAGCGGGGCCAAGCAGACCCGCTATAATGGAATGACCTATTGGTCCCGGAAAACCGGTGGTGTTCGGGAAGCGATTGGCGTGGTCAATCCGGATCGGTCGATCACCGTGGAGCTTGGTGGTTACATTTTTCCCTTTCCCGGCGGGGCCTCCAATTTCAGGAAGGTCAGCGGCAACGATTATTCGCTGCTTTTGAAACCGGCGGGCAAAAAGACGGTCGGCAAACATCCGCTAAAACGCAAGAACCCCCGAAACGGAAAGGTGGAGACCTATGAGCGTTGCCATCTTTGGGGACATGGGTTCGGTGATGAAGCTCGCGACGGCATCATGTATGGCCCGGCAGAGTTCAATCAGTTCTGGCAGAACAAGAATGTCGAGGAGTATATCCGCAAGCTCGGAGAGCATGCCCGGGCCATGAAGGGAAATCTTGTGCTGCGCGCGAAGGCGACCAGCTATTCCCCGGCAGATATTGCTGCGCAGACCATCAAGGACGGCGTTCAAAAGGGGCAAAAGGTGCGGGCAGGTGACGGCGAGTTTCTTTTGAAGGAAGTCACCTATGAATTGATGATCGAAAGTCCGCACAAACCCGGTGTTTTTGAGCCCTTGCACAAATTGGTCTTTGAAATCCCACCGCCATGG
>NZ_SMMF01000681.1:0-3977 GCF_009711355.1 Roseibium sp. RKSG952
CCCCGGCACCAGCTCCAGCCCCGGCACCGGCTCCAGCCCCGTATCCAGCTCCTGCGCCGGCACCTGCTCCCTGCGCCATGACTTCCCTCCTCAATCAAGGACACAACTTTTAATAGTGAGGCAAAAAGGGGTTGCCTAAGCAAAAAACAGTTAATCCGGTAGTTTTGCCAGGCGAAGTCCGTCTTCCAGTCTATTTCTGTCGCGGTGCCGTTGCAAAGGGTACCACGACAAGTAGTGGGATATGCTGAAGTTTGGCTCGGCATCGAGAAGTGAGCGTCCGGCCGCCTGCGCTTCCTCAAGGTTGCCGTTTTGCGCAAGTGCAGCTGCAAGTATTCTCTTGCAGGCAACAAACCTTGGGTTCGCTCTTTGTGACTTTCGCAGCCAGAAGACTGCCTCATCGAAGCGGCCCTCGACGAATTCGGCAATCCCGGCTGCTATCCAGAAGAAAAAATTCATCGGGTCAAACGGGGTGAGTTGCCAGACATTTTGCAGCCTCTGACGAGCTTCGTTTCCACGACCGCAATATGCGTGGGACAGGCTGCTCAGGGCCCAGGCGAGCGAGGAATTCGGATCCATGTGCAGCGCTTGCTCCAGGAGATCGCTGGCCTCGGACGGGCGGCGGTCTAGAAAAGCGATGACGTGGCCCCGGATAGCCAGCGCAAAAGCATCATCGGGATCGAGCGTGACGGCGCGGCGCGATTCTGTCAGGGCGAATTCGCGATCTTTTTTGACATCCCGCGACAGCCCGTCGCCGATCCAGAATATCATGCGCCATGCCAGATAGGCATGTGCCTGGGCATATTCTGGATCGAGAGCGATCGCTCTTTTCAGGATGACTTCTGAGTCCTCGTAAGATTGCGGACTGAAGTTGTAGAGTTGCGACAAGGCCCTTAACACACAATCATAGGCATCAAGGCTTTCGGTTGGCCGGTTGCGGATCCGCTCGAACTCAACCTTTCGTACTCTCGGTTCAAGCGAAGCAACAATATTCGAAACGATCCGGTCCTGAAACTCGAACAGGTCCGTGTCATTGCCGTTGAAGCACTCCGCCCAGATGGTGCGCTCATGTTCAGCTTCCACTAGTTCAACGCAGATACGGATGCTGGTGGACGGGTTCCCCGCACCGGTGGTGCGCCGGCGCATGCTTCCCTGCAGGATGTATCTGACGCCGAGTGCGCTGGCGATTGAGCGATGGTTTTCTGCGCCATTGGCAAATCTCAGTGTCGAGGCATGCGAAGTCACAAACAGTGACCGCCTGCGGGAAAGGCCGGCAATAATGTCTTCGGTAATACCCTCTCCAATGTATTGCTCCGATTCACCTGCATGGACCATCCGGAGCGGCAGTATCGCTATGGTCGGTCTTGATGACCACAGCAGAAAGGGTTGCGTCAGTGTTTCGTTCGAACCGTTCCCGCCGGGTTCGACCGCATACAATCTCAAGGGCTGGTCAATGTTTTTTAGGGGAGGTGTGCCGAGATCGCGAAAATGGAGCGGCAGCCTGTCCCGTACCAGTTCACACACTGCCTGCGTTGCAACGATTTGACCCGGTTGAGCCACCTGATGAATGCGCGAAGCGATATTGACGCCGTTGGACAACAGCATGCCGTCATCGTCGATTATGTCGTCCACATTGATGCCGATACGCAATTTGATTGGTGACACCGTGTTGGGGTTTTCGGACTGGCTTTGTATGCTCCGCTGGATATCGACCGCCCAGCTCACCGCGCTCACCACGCTTTGAAATTCAATCAGTACCGCGTCCCCGGGCACCTGGGCAAGCCGTCCGCCATGACGCTCCATTTGAGGCAGCAGAATGTCGTGGCGCAGGCTTCGCCAATGCGAAGCCGCCTCGGCGTCATCCTTTGCCATGAGTCGCGTGAATTCAGCCACATCCGCAAATACAACAGCTGCCAGACGCCGTGAAACGGTAGAAGCGAATTTTTCCTGTTTCTTTATTAAATCGGTCGCCATTGAAGAATCCCGGAACAGGCCGGCTTTGAGTGACGCGTGTAAATATATTCTGAATCTGGCTACAACCATTTCATGGATCGATTGCCGTATCAAGTTATACTACCGTAGGGTAAGTTTAGTTTTTGCGTGTGTATTAAGTAATTGTCAGTAATGCCTAGGAAATATGTTGTTTTTGGAGGATTGTACTGCGGTTCTTTTTACGGGATATCGCCTCAAGCGTGCCGGCTGCGGAGCAGCTGTTGACTGGATGCCGGGTTGGTTTTGAAAACTGCTGTCGGTTTCTCGTAACCGGCTCAGACTCTCGTTTTTCGTATGTTTCCTGTACTTTCAAATTTTGCGCGCGATTCTTTGCGGCATACAGCTGGCGAACAAGGGAAGATGCCTATGGCAGGGTCGGGGTTTGAAGACGGTGTGCGGACATCGGGAACTGCGTTGGCATTCAGGGCGCGGGAAAAGGCCGCGCGGGAGCAGGCGCCGCACATTCACGTTTACGGTCCGGCGTCTGCCGTTTGCGATACGGAGGGGCGGGGGCATGAAACGCCGGGAGGCAAATCGGCGCTGGAGCTGGTGCTGCATGCCGGGGATGGCTTCATCCCGCTTTGGGCGGAAGGGGTGACGCTGCACTGGCGGTTTCAGGAGCGCTCACTGCTGGCATTCGAGGATCCGGACGGTGCGCGCGCCGCCATCGCCGCGCTTATGGCAAGGGGGCTGGCGCTTTGGGGGGATGCTGTTCCGGTGCGCTTTGCGGAAAACAATGAGCTTTGGGACTTCGAGGTGGTTGTCCGGGATCAGGACCGGTGTTCGCCAAACGGCTGTGTGTTGGGTTCGGCCTTTTTCCCCGGAGGCGGGCAGCACCAACTGGTGCTCTATCCCAAACTGTTTGAGCAGAGCGAACAGGAACAGGTCGAAACACTGGCCCATGAGTTCGGGCATGTGTTCGGGCTCCGGCATTTCTTTGCCAATATCAGCGAAACCCGATGGGCGAGCGAAACATTCGGGGAGCAATGCCGGTTCACGATCATGAATTATGGCCCCGAGAGCGTTCTGACCGAAAACGACCGCCGGGATCTGAGGGCGCTTTACCGGATGGCCTGGAGCGGTGAGCTGACAAATGTCAACGGAACCCCGATCCGCCTTGTCACGCCCTTCAGTGCGCAAAGGGACTTGGCTCTGGCGTTTTGATTCTGGTTGGCTGAGGTTGTGAGCCCCGGTCGTAACCGCGACGTCGTTGACTGAGCTGTAAGTGTAGAATTTTTTTGAGGGCTGTTGACGTTAAAATTAGAATATTCGAATAAATTATCTTATAGCCATCATTGTTAAACTCCGCGAAAGGAAAATTATTTGATGGAGGGTTTGTATTGCATTTATTGATTGTCCGTAAGATATTTGTGCCATTATTTTTGTGTTTCGTATCATTTTTTGCAGATTCACGTTTAAATGGCGCATCTGCAAGCAATAATTTTATGCCGATTTACCACGCAAGTGATCCCGAATTCGACTCTTTCATTGGGAGTTTTCTGCAGACGTTTCTTTATGTGTCCGGTTTCCAGGTGGTGGATGAAAGCTGGCCGAGCTTTATTTTTATTTCAGCGCCGGACGCATTGAGTGGTGGAAAGTTGAATACGGCAACGCTTCAGGATGAGTACAAGGTACTTGTCCCTCTACTAGAGGGTATCGATTTTAAAGTGAATACATGCGGGATTCAGCGCGTTGTTTACACTCGCGATGCGTCCAAACTGGAAACTATCGTGGCCATAAATAACACAAACGAAAACGAGGGGGCTTCTGCTCAAGGCTGCTTTTTTCTTGCGTTGGGGTTCTTTCTTGGAATGGATTTAAGTCGCTTGCAGGAGTTGACTACACCGGAAATGGCTCTTTCAATCCTGCATTTTGCGGGAGGTGCGGAGGCTTCCGGCGAATTATAAATGTGGTTTTGGTAATGCGTTTCTCCGAAGGCCATTTCGGTCTCATGGAACGGTGGACTCAGCCGCGAAGTGCAACAAGGC
>NZ_SMMF01000309.1:0-550 GCF_009711355.1 Roseibium sp. RKSG952
GGATTGCCTTCGACATCCGCCATGTTTCCGGCGGCCGCTTGTTTTTTTCAGTTTGACGGTGTCTTTTAAAATCCGGATGTCCAAAGCTCGAGGGATTCATTGGTGACTAGGCACATAACAGATCTTACAGACACATACGGCGACAGGCTCCTTGCGCTTTTGAAGCAGCAACTCGGTGAAGGCGCGCCAACGACGCCGGAGTCGGCCGTCACGTACGTCATGGACTTCGATCCGACCAGGAACAAGAGATACAGCAAATGGATGGTTCAATTGTTGTTGAGAGGCGGTTTCCTGGCCGAAGACCCTTCCAAAGGCGCGCGAGACGCTTGAGCTGTTCAGAACGTACTGGACACGGCTCGACGAGACTGAGCGCGACATTGGCAGGTACCAGACGCTGTCCGACATCTGGAAGGCGGTCAAGAGGTTTAACGAAACCGATCTCGTTGACGCGCCTTTCCCCGGCAAGCAGAAGCGGCTGAAGGACAAGGAACAGGCCTACACCGACTCCCTTGTTCTGGTCGACGATCCGGACTGCACGGTTGCCGTCCCG
>NZ_SMMF01000355.1:0-688 GCF_009711355.1 Roseibium sp. RKSG952
CCGCCTCAAGGCACATCTCCTCTGTCTGGAAGTCTTCCGGCACATATCTCAACGCATCCCCGTTTTGCCTAACCGCCTCGAGGCAGATCTCCTGCGTCCGGAGTTTTTCCGGAACATTGCCTAACACCATGCCCTTTTGCTTCACTGCTTCGAGGTGAATCTCTGGCGTCCGAAGCTTCTTAGGCACCCATAGCAACGCCAGGCCGTCTTGTCTCACCACCTCGAGGTAGATCTCTGGAGCCCGAAGTTTCTTCGGCACATGTTGCAACGCCCTGTGGCTTTGCCTCACCGCCTCAAGGCACATCCCCTTTGTCCGGAGGTCTTCCGGCACACAGTATAACGCCCCGCCGTTTTGCTTCACTGCCTCGAGGCGCACCTCCTCCGTTTGGAGGCGCTCCGGTACATATTGCAACGTCCCGCCGCTTTGCCCGACTGCCTCGAGGCATACCTCTGATGTCCGGAGGCTCTCCGGGACATATTTCAACGCTCCTCCGTTTTGCCTCACCGCTTCAAGGCACACCTCCGGCGTCCGGAGGGCTTCCGGAACATTGCCCAATGCCTCTCTGTTTTCCTTCACCGCCTCAAGGCAGAATTTTTCCGTCAAAAGGTCTTCGGGCACGAAGTCCAACGCCTCGTCGTTTTGCGTCACTGCCCATTTCAGCAGGGGGAGGAACCTGTCTGCGTTGCA
>NZ_SMMF01000759.1:0-7352 GCF_009711355.1 Roseibium sp. RKSG952
AAATCATGCATGTTTCGATTGGCTTCAATAGGCAGAGGTCTTTCGCAGGGACGGGCAAACGGCGCCTGCACATGTGGCCAGCCGAATCCCCCAAAAATATGCGAGCCCCCCCCTTGACCTGAAGCTTTAGCGATGCGATCTACAATTTAGAACCGTACGGTACGGTTCACGCCTTGACAACAGAAATTCCCGGACCTCGATGCCCACCGCCGCTTTTGATATCGCCACGGCCCCGCCCGATGCCGCGCCCGAATTCACCCAGCGCCAGCAGGATGTGCTTGCCCATGCACTCGCGCTTCTGGTTGAAGGCGGCGAGAAGGCCCTGACGACCGCCGGGCTCGCCCGCACCGCCAATTGTTCGAAGGAAAGCCTCTACAAGTGGTTCGGTGACCGGGACGGATTGCTGGCTGCGGTTGTCGCCTTTCAGGCGAGCCAGGTGCAGTTTCCCTCAGACGCCGGTGCGACCGCAGATGCCGGCACGTTCCGCAAGCATCTGATTGCTTTCGTCAAAACGCAGCAGACGGTCCTGTTCGGCGAGACCTCTCTTGCGCTCAACCGGCTGTCGATTGCCAATTCCGGCAGCGGCCAGAACCGCCTCGGCCATCTGCTGGTGGCACGCGGCAAGAACATGATCGGCACCCGGGCCCGCACCCTTCTGGAAGCCGGCCGCCGCAAGGGACTGTTGAAGTTCGATGATCCGGACGAGGCCTATCAGGTGCTCTACGGGCTTGCCATCGGAGAAACCCATATCCGCCTGCTTCTGGGCGGCACGCCAACCGACAGGGAAAAAGACCTGGACACGCTCGCACAAACCGCAGTCGACCGGTTTTACCGGCTGTTCGGCGTCTAACCTCTCTCGTCACCCAAACACTTGCTTTAACCCGGAAAGGATTCCCCCATGCGCGTTTATTATGACCGCGATGCAGACATGAACCTGATCAAGTCCAAGAAGGTCGCGATCATCGGCTATGGTTCCCAGGGCCGTGCCCATGCAATGAACCTGAAGGACAGCGGCTGCACCGACATCGTGGTCGCCCTGCGTGCCGGTTCGACCACCGCCCTCAAGGCCGAAGCCGACGGGTTCAAGGTCATGACCGTGGCCGACGCTGCCGCCTGGGCCGACCTGATGATGATGGCAACGCCGGACGAGCTGCAGGCCGACATCTACAAGGACCACATCGCAGCCAACATCCGCGACGGTGCCGCGATTGCCTTCGCCCACGGCCTCAACGTGCATTTCGGCCTGATCGAGCCGAAGGCAACCGTCGACGTTCTGATGGTCGCACCGAAGGGCCCGGGCCACACCGTGCGCGGCGAATACCAGAAGGGCGGCGGCGTGCCGTGCCTGATCGCCGTTCATCAGGATGCGTCCGGCAATGCACTTGATCTGGGCCTGTCCTATGCCAGCGGCGTCGGCGGCGGCCGGTCCGGCATCATCGAGACCACCTTCAAGGAAGAGTGCGAAACCGACCTGTTCGGCGAACAGGCGGTTCTGTGCGGTGGTCTGGTCGAGCTGATCCGCGCCGGTTTCGAAACGCTGGTTGAAGCCGGCTACGCGCCGGAAATGGCCTATTTCGAGTGCCTGCACGAAGTAAAGCTGATCGTCGACCTGATCTATGAAGGCGGCATCGCCAACATGAACTACTCGATCTCCAACACGGCCGAGTGGGGCGAATATGTCACCGGTCCGCGCATCGTCACCTCCGAAACCAAGGCGGAAATGAAGCGCGTCCTGACCGAGATCCAGAACGGCAAGTTCACCTCCGACTGGATGCAGGAATACCGTGCAGGCGCTGCCAAGTTCAAGGCAACCCGCCGCCTGAACGACGCGCACCAGATCGAGGAAGTCGGCGAAAAGCTGCGCGGCATGATGCCGTGGATCAAGAAGGGCGCTCTGGTCGACAAGGCCAAGAACTAAGCCTCCCAAGGCGCATCGAAATATGGAAGGGGCCCGCAACAGCGGGCCTTTTTCTGTTCGCACGCCCGGGCAGCGGCACTCAAGCCATAGATACAAGAGACCTCGTGAGCGGATGCCCCGGCTTTACAAGAAAACCCTTGATCCTTTGGCTGAGACGGTTCGTCCGCAAGGCCAAAGCGGAGAGCTGCACGCTCAAACTTGAAAAGTCACCTGAACCGCAATACGGTCTGATAGCGCATCGCGGCCTGAAGAACGGGCTCGCCCGTTTTGAGCCCTATGGTTGCCTTTTGGCCTGAACGACGGCCGACAGCGCTTGAAGATGGCACCTCCCCTTCCCTCCCATTGCCGTCGTCAGAAGCGATCAATCCGAACCTGTTTGACTTTCCCGGAAACCATGCTGCCCCCCATTGGCGTAGCAGGACCCCAAATTCCCTCTTGAACCTCTAGTTACTATAGCAATTAAGCAGGAAGGGCCTAACGAACGAGAGGTCCTTTAAATGCTGCGTGAAACAACCGGCAATCCCCAACACGAACCGGCAACGCCCGTGCACTCACATGCGCATGGCAAACAGCATACTTGCGGCCAATCGCCTGCGCAGAAGCAGGCCGCTTCCGGCGCTCATGCTCATGGCTCCTGCTGCGGCAAACCGGTGGCTGCCGGAGCGGTAAATGCACCGGGATTAAGTTTCAGAATCAACGGTCTGGACTGTGCCGAGGAGATTGCCATCTTGCAAAAAGTGCTCGGCCCGAAGGTCGGCGGTAATGCACACTTGGCGTTTGATACGATCAATGCCCGCATGACGATCCTCGGTTCCGCCAAACCCATTGCGACCGATCAGGTCATCAAGCTTGTGGCAGCAACAGGCATGAGTGCCAAACCGTGGGATGACAAAACGGCAGATGCCGATCACCAGGCCCACCTGACCCGGCAACGGCGGTTTACCATTGCCAGTGGTGCATTCTGGCTTGCAGGGATCGCCTTGCATATGTTTGAGGCTGGTCCCGGCCGGTTTCTGGACCTGTTTCATGCACATGGCGGCACTGCGATCCCAATCGCCGAAATGGGTCTGTTCATGCTCGCCATTCTGTTTGGCGGATGGCTCGTTGCGCCCAAGGCGTGGTCCTCTTTTCGCCGTCTGTCCCCGGACATGAACCTGCTGATGATAGTCGCCGTTGCAGGAGCGGTCGGCCTTGGCGACTATTTCGAGGCCTCAACCGTAGCCTTTCTGTTTGCCCTGTCGCTTGTTCTGGAAACCTACAGTGTCGGCCGGGCCCGCAACGCCGTGGCAGCGCTTCTTGATCTTGCGCCGCCGCGTGCAAGGGTGGTGCGGCCGGACGGGTCGGAAGCCGACATTCCTGCCGCTGAAGTGAAAGCCGGCGATCACTTCATCATCCGGGCCGGTGACCGGATACCGCTGGACGGCACCGTGACTGAAGGCCGGACGTCCATCAACCAGGCACCGATTACCGGTGAAAGTGCTTTGGTTGACAAGGAAGAGGGCGACGGGGTTTACGCGGGCACGATCAACGCGGACGGAACGATCACGGTCCGGGCCACCCGGATTGCCTCGGATACGGTGCTTGCCCGGATCATCAGAATGGTCAACGATGCCCAGTCGAGGCGCGCCAATATCGAACAATGGGTAACACGGTTTGCCCGGGCCTACACACCGGCTGTCATGGCGCTGGCCGTTCTGATCGTGGTCCTGCCGCCGCTGATTGCCGGTGGCGACTGGAGCAGCTGGTTTTACAACGCATTAGTCCTGCTGGTGATTGCCTGCCCCTGTGCGCTCGTCATATCAACGCCGGTGAGTATTGTGGCCGCCTTGGCGTCCTCCGCGAGGGCCGGTGTTCTGGTGAAGGGCGGCGCCTTCATGGAAGCTCCGGGACGTCTGGAGGCCATTGCCCTGGACAAGACCGGCACGCTCACCGAAGGCCGCCCGGAGGTTTCCGGCCTTTACCCTGTCACCAGCAAGACACCGGAAGACCTGATTGCCGCAGTTTCTGCCCTGGAAACCCGGTCCTCACATCCGCTTGCACAGGCCATTCTACACAAGGCCGAAACGTCCGGCGTCAAAGTCACCGCCGCACAGGACATCGTCACCATCCCTGGCCGCGGCCTGCAAGGCCGGTGGAACCATCAGGAAATCTGGCTCGGCTCTCTGAGACTTGCGCAGGAAAAAGGCGTATCAGACCAGATCCCGGACGCTGTCCAGACTGCCATCAGCGAAGGGGCCTCGACATGGGTTGTTGCCGGAATCGATCAACACATTCTGGGACTTGTCGAACTGCGCGACAGGATCCGTCCGAACGCGCGGCAAATCGTTCAGCGTCTTCATGAACAGGGTGTGCGGAAAATCGTCATGCTGACGGGCGACAACACGGCCGCAGCCCACGCAGTCGCCGAAGAGGTTGGCGTTGACGAGGTGCATGCGGAATTGCTGCCGCAAGACAAGGCTTCGGCGATTCGGGAGCTGTCCGGCAAGTACAAGATGGTTGCCATGATCGGCGATGGCGTCAACGACGCCCCGGCCATGGCGGAGGCCGGGTTCGGCATTGCCATGGGCGCGATCGGATCTGATGTGGCGATTGAAACCGCAGACATTGCACTCATGAACGACGATATCGGCAAGGTACCCTGGCTGATTGGCCATTCACGGCGCACCATGGCCATCATCCGCCAGAATATCGGGATTTCCCTTGTCACCAAGTCCGCTTTTGTCATCGCAACGGCTTTTGGAATGGCCTCCATGTGGGGGGCGATTGCTGCAGATGTCGGCGTGTCTCTGCTGGTCGTGGCAAATGCCTTGCGCCTCTTGAAGGCGCCGGACACGGGTTGGTTCCAAGACCGGTCCAAGGTTGCGCGAAGCGCTCCTTCTCGGGGAAGACCTTTCGAGGCATGACGTGTCTTCAAAGGCTTCCTGGCGATCTTGGCATAGGGATTGGGTGCGAAGGACGCTTAAGCGTGCCAGGCGGTTCGCCAATCCTTGACATTCAATCTCCTATGGCGAACCGAGGCTGGCCGTTGCCTTGTTGCACTTCGCGACTGAATCCACCGGGCCCGCAACAGCGGGCCCTTTTTCGTTTCGGACTGCATGTGGTGATGGGACCTGTTCTTCTCAGACCACGTCGAGCAGATCGGAATTGACACGGGCCGAGCTTCCCGCGGCAAATGCGATTTCGTATGCGACATCGCCGTTCAATTCGGTTTTCGTGAAAGACCCGCCACCAGTCACCAGATCGACGGCAAAGGCATCGAACTCCGCGACCGAGGAGATCTCGTAGACTGTCCCGGCAAAATTGACCACCAGCGTGTCCTCGTCAAAGCCGAAGTCGGTGATGTCGTCGGCTCCGCTGGCGTTTGTGGCAACATCCAGATTCGCGCGCCCGTCAAGATCGTAAAGCAGCTCGAACTCGTCCGCACCGCCGTTTCCGGTCATGGTGTCGTCGCCCGCGCCCCCTGACAGGAAATCGGAAAAATTGCCGCCGGTCAGGATGTCATTGCCGGCACCGCCATAAACCCCGCCAGTGGTCTGGCCGTCTTCCGCCACCGTGTAAACGTCGTCTCCGCCATAAAGCCGGACTTCGCCGTCAATCAGCCCGGAATTGGTAGTGGTCTCGACCCCGTCCGATCCATCAATCACGGCCTTGAATTCAAAAGTCGGAGCCGTCGATGTCAGCGTGCCGGAGTTGACGATGGCAATCGCAGTCACGCCTTCCTCGATATCGATGGCGTGATCCCTCGCTTCGATAAATCCGTGGTTCTGGATTTCATTTCCGTCGCCTGAAACCTCGACACCATTTTTTTCAGCCGTTATCGCGCCGGAATTCGTGATCGAACCGGAATTGCCGAACATTGCGATCCCGCGCTCACCGGTCGTGATTGTGCCGCTGTTCACAATCGTCAACTGCTCCGATGCCGTGGTGCCCCGGTCGAAGCCGATACCGTCGGTCCCCGCGACAATACTCCCGCTGTTGGTGACCGACGTTTCACTGGTACCGTTGTCAATCTGGATCCCGATTGACCCTGCCTCGATTTGTCCGGAATTTACAATCCGGGAATTGCTCGATTCCCCATCTCCGTAGTCAATGCCTTCGCCGAACGCAAAAATCTCTCCGGTGTTTTCAATCAGATTGTAAGATCCGGTATCGATGATGATCGCCGAATCGCCCAAACTGTCATTCTGGGAATAGATCGTGCCGTGATTGATCAACTTGGAATGGTTGATGGTCGCCTCGGTGCCCATGGCATCATCGCCGGTCGCGATCAGGGTACCGTAGTTGACGACCAAAAGGTTGTCGGCTCTTTCAACATTGATCGCCTTGTTGCCACCGGTAATGGTTCCGTAATTGATGGCCACACCATTTTCACTGCGGAAGTCGACGCCATTGTACCCGGCCGTGATCTCTCCGGCGTTGATCAGCAAAGAGTTTTCGCCATAAACACTGATGCCGTTGTCGCCAAAACGGTCATTCGTCGAGATCACCGTTCCGAAATTCCAGACACTGGCATAAGCGCCATAAGTCTCGATTCCACTGCCCGCCGATTCTATCACACCTGTGTTCACCACAAGGCCACGCTTGGGATCGATATCGGTATCACCGGTTTCGCCAATCCGGATACCGTCACCACCTGAGGTTATACTTCCGGCATTAAACACTTTTGTGTAATCACCGAGCAAGGCCATGCCGTCACCCGATGCGTCAATGGAGCCTGTGTCGGACACAATCATCTTGAGACCGGCTGAAGACTCCGAAGACACAACCCCATCGGTTGTAACCGTATCCGCCCCGTCCTCAGCGACGGCTGAGGCATCGATTGTTCCTTGCAGAATGTAAGTAACGCAGCGCGCATCCTCGACTGAAACCGCAGCGTCACCAGCTTCCTCAACCGAGATGACGTCCGTTTCGCTTGTGTAATAAGTCCGAAATGACGAGGCCAGTTCATACCCGGCAAGTGACGACCCGGTGTTGACCCAGGGAATGAAAAACCGAAACATTTCTTTGCGCTCCCAGCGTGGTTCTTTGAAGTATCCGGTGCGCGTGTCTCCGGTCTTTGCCGGCCCCTCGCCCATAATCGCACCCAGAGTAAATTTTACTTTTTATTTAATTTCAAACAACAACAACGATTGCGATCAATTTGAAAGATTGTCAATTAACGCTGATATCTGAAGTATCTTTCAAAAAATTACTTGAAAAAAATGCCGGTTTTTCAATCCGAGGTCATTGACAAAATTTAATACAATCGTTCGAAATTATATCTATTTTCGACACAAAATGACTGTAAGTTGCGCAAAATGTCCGAAATTTGGGCAAACTCATGACCATCCGGGACGGAAACGGATCTGAAAACCGGGTGAATTCAAGCGCAAAGTGCAACACAATGTAAGCGGCGCAATCTGCCGTGCTCTTTCTCAGGGAAGGCCTTTCAAGG
>NZ_SMMF01000048.1:0-223 GCF_009711355.1 Roseibium sp. RKSG952
TTTCGGGAGTTTGTCCTACGAATTGAAAGCTGATTCCATGGTCAGTAAACCTCCTCCTTTAGGAGCTGCGTCCCCCATACCGCCAGACCTGAGAAAACAATGACCTAGATGATGGATGTCGCGAACATGTGCGCCGAGCTTCCGACGAACAGGTTCAAGAGGCTTGCTCCGACGAGACCCATTACGCCCATGAACTTAACGTCTTCCCCGCCCTGAAGGACGG
>NZ_SMMF01000854.1:0-18061 GCF_009711355.1 Roseibium sp. RKSG952
TCCCCCGCCCGGACCTCCTCCCCTGCATTGGAATCCAGAATTACAACGCCCTCTATGGTCATGCCTGCCGCCTGAAGCCGCGTTGCAACATCATGGGCCACGAAGCCGCCAAGCGACCAGCCGATGCAGACCGCCGACCCTGTGATGGAGCGGGTGATTTCCGCGGCATAGCAATCCACCATTTCCGCATAGGACGTGAATGCTTCCTCTTTGCGGCCATATCCGCGAGCTTGAACCGCCACCACATCGCCGAACCGGCGCCACGCCTCAAGAACGCTGGCTTGGCCATACGGGAACGCCAGACCGGCGGCCGGGGGGAAACAGATCAGGGTTCGAGGCGCAGTGCCCCGGCTTTCTGAACTGCGCCCCAAGGGGATCAACGGCGTGTAGTCGGTTTTGCCTTCATCCATCCTGCGCGCAATGTCCTTGACGGTTGGCGCTTCAAACAAGTCCCGTATTGCCACGGTCTTGCCACTCACTTCCTCGAGGCGGGTTACAAGATGCACGGCACCAAGAGAATTACCACCCATCGCAAAGAACCCGTCACCACGTCCGACACGCGCAACGCCCAGAACCTCCGCATATACCCGCGCGACAAGCTGTTCCGTTCCGGTCCGAGGCGCTTCATAAGCTGCCTGCGCCACCGCACCGTCGACCTGCGGTAAGGCCTTGCGGTCCACCTTTCCTGATGGTGTCGACGGCAGTCGGGACAGGCCAACAAATCGGGCTGGCACCATGTGCTCGGGCAAGTCATCCCTCAGCCTTGACTGCAAGGTGTCGAGGTCGATCAGTTCTCGCAATTCGGCAATTTGGACCGCCTGACGCTCACCTGCAGGCAAATCCCCGTGCGAAACGCCCGCAGCGTCTGCAAGTACGCCCGCCGCAGTGTGATCCGGCACAAGATAGGCGACAAGTTCATCGATGTTGCCACCCTGTTTTGAGGCCCGGGCCAGAACGGCAGCCTGGGCGACGGGCGCATGCCTTGCGAGTGACGCTTCTATTTCACCCGGTTCCACACGCATGCCCCGGATCTTCACCTGAGTATCGGTTCGCCCAAGGAAATCGATCACGCCATCGGACCTCCAGCGCACAAGGTCACCGGTGCGGTAGAGCCGAGAACCAGGCACACCGGAAAACGGATCTGCGATGAAGGCCTCTGCCGTCTGGCCCGGGCGGCGGAGATAACCCCGGCTGACCTGTGTTCCACCAATCAGCAGTTCCCCGGCTGCTCCAACGGGAACCGGATTGAGATACCCATCAACCACATAGGCTTGAGTATTTGCGACCGGTTTCCCGATCGGCACCGTGTCCATAGGTTGATCCAACACCTGAGCCGTGACATGGACAGTCCCTTCTGTCGGCCCATACAGGTTTTCAAGCCGCAAGGTTTTTTCACCATCCAGCTCAACGAATTTTTGCACAGCCGTTACCGGGACCGCTTCTCCACTGCTTGCCAGGATGCGCAGGCGCTCGTTCGGAAGGCCGGTCTGAAGGCACTGGCTCAAAAAGAGATCCAGTTGCGCTCCCGGGAAATGGCAATAGGACGCAGGAGTTTCAGTCAGAAAATCATAAACCTCCCGGATATTGCGCTCGGCTCCCACCGGCAGACACCAGACAGACGCGCCAGACAAACACCAGCCAAACAACTCAAACACCGAGACATCGAACGTATAATTGGTCTTCAGCACCAGCGCATCATAGGGAGCAAACCCGAAATAATCCTGTGTCCACAAGAGGTGGTTCAATAGCGAGCTGTGAGCGACCATGACACCTTTCGGCTTGCCGGTCGATCCCGAGGTATAAAGGATGTAGGCGAGGTTTTCCGGTGTCAGCGGCCCATGACGATCCATAACCCTGACCGGTGCATCCGGGAAGGTTCCGATCCTGGAAGCGGCCGCCTTCTCATCCAGCACCACGGTCAGTGTTTCACGTCCTCCCGCTGCACGATCCGGGATACGCGACTGCCTCGAGCTGGTGATGACAACCCCTGCCCCCGCGTCCTCGATCATGAAGGCCCGTCTGGCGGCAGGATAGCCTGGATCAAGCGGCAGATAAGCTCCACCCGCCTTGAGAATGGCAAATAGGGAGACGATCATCTCCGTCGAGCGTTCCAGACAGACTGCCACAACGTGATCGGGTCCGACCCCGAGGTCGATCAGAAAACGCGCCAGACGATTGGATGCCCTGTCCACGTCCCCGTAGCTCCAGCGTTGATTGCCATCCACAACCGCCAGATTGTCCGGAAATGTTGCAGCGTGCTGGACAAACAGATCGGCAAATGTCTGATCTTGAGGACGGACGGCAGCGGTATCGTTGAAACTCCTCAAGATCCGTTGTTCTTCCCGCCCCCCCAGGACCGGCAGTTCAACCAGCTTGGCCTCGGGTGTCTTCAGCGCTTGTGAGAGGAAGCGCTTCAGCATGCCACCGACCCTTTCAATCGTGGGCGCATCAAACACATCCGTCGCATATTCCAGTGAGACGGCCACGCCGGACGGCCCCGGATTGATATCCACCATCAAATCGTATTTGGAGATGTTCGGCAAGGATTGACCGAGGAAACCCACGTCCACATCCGGAAGCAGGAGCGCGCGGTCATCCATGTAGGCGCGCATGACAATCATGACCTGAAACACCGGTGTCACATTTGAGGGACTTCCCGGCAGCGCAGATGAAATCTGCTCGAACGGAATGTTTTCATGCGCAATGGCATCGTTGACAACAGCCTTGGCCTGGTCGAGCAAAGCGTTGAAAGACCATTCGCCATCGATTTGTGTCCTAAGGGCCAGCGTATTGCCGAAATAGCCGAACTCGTCCCACAAAGCCGCAGCCGGTTTCGTCACATGAGGTGTCCCGAGCACGATATCGGACGACCGGGTGACCCTGGCCAACAGGCCGGACAAGGCCGCGACGAACACCATGAAGGGTGTGGCACCGCGTTGAACAGCGTAGTCCTCAATCATTCGCCATTCGGCTGGATCGAACCCGGCCATCTCGAAGCGCTGCCCTTCATGGGTGCGCTCAAAGGGGCGAGGACGATCGAAAGGCAAGTCCAGAGCGGTCGGCGCATCGTGCAACTTCTGTTTCCACCAATCGAGCTCTTCGGCGTGGATGGCAGCCATGGCATCAGACCGTTGCCAGGAAGCATAGTCGGAGTAGGTCAGGCTGATTGCCGGCAGGTCCGCAGCCTCACCCGTACTGGCAGCCCTGTAGAGCTCTAGGAAATCCGACTGCATGATATGGCTCAGGGACCAGTTGTCGCCAACACTGTGATGCACGGCAAGACACCAGACATGCAGGTCGTTTGAGATCTTTATGACCAGTGCACGACACGGATGCTCGGAGCCGAGATCATAAGGCTTTGAAATCAGCGCCGTACACGCCTTTGATGCCTCGGCTTCCAACTCGTCCGGCGATGCCGCGCGGTCCGACCAGTCTTCAAACGCAAGCGTCAATGTTCCGGGCGGGTCAATTTCCTGCCAGAGCCGACCATCGCGCGTCACCAGCCGCGTCCGCAGAACCTGGTAGCGGTCAAGAAGCTCCAGGACAGACAGTACCAGTGCATCGGTGTTCACCGGTCCGCGCAAAACCAATGGCAGACCTTCATTGTAAACCGGCTGATCCGCATGAAGCAGGTTGGCAAGCCACATCCGCTCCTGTTCAAAGGATGCCGGGATCCGGCCGGAAGGATCTACCGGCTGAACCTTCGGGAGCGCCGGTTCGGCAGTGTCAGCCAACCGTTCGGACATCTGCCGCACTGTCGGGCTTTCGAAAACCAACCGCACCGGCATATGAATGCCAAGCTCCTTTTCCACCCGGGCTGCAAATTGAGCAGCGAAGATCGAATGGCCGCCCATATCGAAGAAATTGTCGTCGATGCCGATACGATCCAGCGAAAGTTGATCGCGCGGGATCACATCGCGGATCAGGGCGCACATCACTTCTTCTGTTCGGTCACGCGGTGAGGCATAAACAGCAGCCGACGCCGCCGCATCGATGTCAGGCAACGCCTTCCGGTCGACCTTCCCGTTTGCCGTGAGCGGTACGTGGTCAATTGCCATCATGGCAGCCGGCACCATGTGCTCTGGCAGGCGGTCCCTGAGCCAGCTCTTGATGCCATGGGGGTCGGCCTTGTCCGCAGACGCCATTCCTGCCGGTTGCCACTGCTTCTCCTGCGACGGATCAATCGGCCCGGCCAGCAGCACATGCATCGCCGGGCCGGTACGGCCACCATTCTCTGGCAAACCCACAGCAGCGTTCAATCGGGCTGGATCGATGCCGCCGACCGCACAGGTACCGATATTCCATTCCGAACCGGTGCGCGCTAAAGTCTGCGCCATACGTCCAAGCGCGACACCGGCACTGTATTGACAACTGACTGCATCCGCTGAAATATCTCCGATTTGAGCAAGAACAATGCAAAGCGAAGCATTTTCGAATATGGCCCGGTTGAGGCCGGGAAAATCCCCTGCCTCCAACTCGGCGCTCTTCAACGCAATCAGCCCGTTTTTCCGATCATGGCGATAAACGCCACCAGCAAGTCCCTCGATCGCCCCGGGCTTCACGGACATGTAGACGGCAACACCCGGGCCGGCAGGCCGGGCCTCTTGCTCCGCACCCCCGAGCTCAAGTACAGCCAAGAGTAGATCTTCGTCTGGTGAGCCAAGACCGAGTGACTGGCGCAAACCATCCTCGTCAAGGTTCGACATGTCGACCGGCTGCAACAGGCCCGGCATGATCTCGCTGAGTGCAGCACGCATGGTCCCCGCCTCAAGTGCACAGGCCTCCGGTGACCACGTACCATAGAGCGGTGCGATGGCAGGCAAATGCCCGACAAACGCGATTGACGACATGACTGTGGCTTTCGCCTCGCACGGACAAGCGAGCAACGCATGATCAACCGGGTCATAGACATAGGCTCCGGCAACCATCCCGAATTTCGCAGCGTCTTTCTCATCCAGTTGCAGATAGGTTCGCACCGGATACAGCCCTCCCGCCGACGGATAGAACCGTTTGGGAAGCATACTGCCGTCAACCGGCATGGCCTGCAGTGCCCCGAGCAGTCTTCCGAGGCCGTCACCGGTTTGAAGGCGGCTTTGCGTATGTTCGCGAGTTGCCATTGCGTCAGCCAACCAGCTCTCCAGCTCGTCCCCGCTCAAGGCACCACCTTCAAACTGCCGATAACTCTGGCGCGCGATCCAGGCCGCACGGCGCTCCGGTTCAAATACGTTGCCGGACAGGGGGATCGAAACGCCATCCGTTGCGCCCGGACGGCCGTGTCCTGCGAGCGTAAAGGCCGCCCGGTCGGTCTTGCCTGTCAGGATAACCGGATCCTGCGGATCCCAGGCATCGGCCTGCGTCTTTGCAACGATATGGGCGACGAGCCGCTTGTTGTCGCGCTCACCGGCAGCACTCACGATTACTGTCTCGATCTGAGGGTGGGTCTGCAGGACGGTTTCGATCTCGCCGAGCTCGACCCGGTGCCCCCGGATCTTCACCTGGAAATCGGCCCGGCCGAGGAACTCGATATCTCCGTTTTCAAGATACCGGCCAAGATCGCCCGTATCATAGAGGCGTTCCCCGGTTCGGGGGTGAAAAACAAACCGTTCCGCCGTCCGTGCCGGATCATTCAGGTAGCCGTCCGCGAGTCCGTCGCCTCCAATATAAAGTTGGCCCGGAACGAGGATCGGACACGGATTGAAATCCGCCCCCAGAACATGGAATTGCTGGTTAGACAAAGGCCGGCCATAGGGGATGCTGGCCCAAGACGGATCGACGTCATTGATCGGATAATAAATCGACCAGATGGCCGCTTCGGTGGCTCCGCCGAGGCTGACGATCTGACAATGTGGCGCCGCAGAACGGATACGTCCAGGTACGGGCAACGGGATCCAGTCACCCGACAACAGCGCCAGCCGCAGGCTTGAGAGGTTGCCCTCCGCAGCCGCGCCGACCGCCATATCCGCCAACTGCGGAACAGAATTCCAGATCGTGACCTGATGTTGTGCAGCCCGCTCGCCCCAAAGTTCCGGGGCCGCACGCGAACCGGGGGCCGGCAGGACCACCGCGCCTCCCCTGCCCAAAACGCTGAACAGGTCAAAGATCGACAAGTCAAAACCGAGATCAGACACCCAGAGCACCCGATCATCCGGCCCAACATCAAAACGCGTTTCCATATCGGACAGCGTCGTGCGCGCGGCCCGATGATTAATCACAACGCCTTTTGGGGTGCCGGTCGATCCGGATGTGTAAATCACATAGGCCGGATCAAGCGGCGAAACACTCTCAGAGGTATTCCGCCGCGCGCTGCCTGGAAAATCTGTATTCAGAAGCCCGGGTTCCACACAAATGACATCAATATCCCCGGCAGCCGCGAGGCTATGGGCGAGGTGTTCGTTGGCACGGTCACACAACACCGTTTCCACCCCGGCATTCGCAAAGACGGTCGCAATCCGCGCGGACGGCTGGTTCGCTGCGATCGGCAGGAACGCGGCCTCCGCTTCCAGGATTGCAAGTGCTGCAACAACCTGCTCCCAGCCCTTCTCCATCAGGATGGCGACCGGCCGCAATCCGCCGTCTTTGTGTTCAAGGCTTTTCGTCTCGATTGTCCGCGCCAATGCAAGGGCGCACCTGCTCAACCGGCCAAAACTCAGGCCCGTGCCGCCATGAATGTCACCGTTCCCGTCCAGCCCAAGAAGCGCCGCCCGGTTGAAATAGGCAGTGGCTGAGACAAACACCCCATCTTGCAACCGGCCTTTGGGAAGAGGCCGATTGTCCGCATTTGCGTTTTGGAGGATGTCAGTCTGGTTTTCGGGAAGCCAAACGGATGGCAACGCGTTCCAGGACTCCCGCTCACCGGCGAGACAGTCCAGCAGATGATGGAAGGCTGCGAACATGTCATCCAGAACTGCCTCCGGGGTCAGGCCGATCGGAGCGCTCCAGTTCACGTTCAGTCCGTCGGGGCCTTCCGATACGCCGCAATCGAGCAGAACCTGAGGCGTCTGCCCGGACGAAACCAGAAGCTCGATGCCGTGCTCCCGCCCGATCAGCAGGGGGTCTTGCTCAGTTGTCAGGCCCAATGTGCTGGTAAAGACCGCATGCGGACCTTCCGCACGGCGCCCGAGAGCACCGAGCGCGCGCAACACTTCGATCCCGGAAAAGTCGGAATGGTCGAGGTCCTCCGCCAGCTGACCCTGCAGCCGCCGCGCCCGCTCGCGGAACGCACCTTGGCGGCAGTCTTGTGCAGCAAGCAAGCTCACGGATGTGAAGTCGCCGATGACCTCCCAAATCGCCTCGTGTACCGGCTTGCGGCCCATCACGGTCACATTCAGCAGGAGATTGTCCATGCCGGACCAACGCGCCAGAACTTCCGCATAGACTGTTGCCAGCACGGAGACGGGCGTCAGACCGGCTTCAGCCGCCCTCCCCTTGAAAATCCGCCAGCGGGCTCCGTCAAGGCGCATTTGGCGGTTGGAAAACCGGGTCGCTCCCTCGGGCCGTGCTTCTGTTTGGTGCGGCAGGACCGGAGAGGATGGCAATGCGTCCAGCCGGTCGACCCAATAGGTCCTTGCGCGGTCATAGCGCTGGCTTTGCTTGTGAGCTTCGGCATGAAGCACCAAATCCCGGAAGCGGATTTCCGGCACCTGAACCTCTTCAACAATGCCGAAGTAGCGTGCAAAGGCCTGCCCGAGCAGCAATTGCAAGCTGACCGCGTCTCCGATCAGGAGATCAATGCCGAATGTCAACCGCCAGCTGGCATCCGGCATCTTCACAGCCGCCAGCTCAAATAGAGGCCAGCGATCAGCTGGCAGGACCCGATGCGAGCGCGCCGCAACCAGAGCCTCCCATTCCTTCTCTGCTAGCGACAAAGGCATTTGCGACAGGTCGGTGACCGGGATTGCAACCGGCGGAACATCTTTCAAAACCTGTTGGGTCAGATCCGGATGAAATATCGTCCGCAAGGCCGGATGGGCCGCGACAAGTTCATCAAACACCTGTTCCAGTCTGCCCGTATGGAGATCCGGGATCTCGAAACCCAGAAACGCATAGCAGGACACATCCCCCACGGCTCCGGCTCCCTGTCGGCCGAGATAATAGGCCTGCTGGATATCGGTCAGCGGGAACGGTTCATGCCGGTGGTCAGGTTCAGCCACAAGCGGCGCGTAGCCCAGATCATCGTTCTTGCTGACGGCTGCGTCGATCAAGGCCGCAAGGCTCGCAACGGATTGTGTTTCGAAAACATCTTTAACAGCGATTGCCTTGCCGCTTGCTCGTTCAAGCTGGGCCACGAGGCGGACGGATTTCAATGAATCCCCGCCAAGCGCGAAGAACCCATCGGCCCGGCCAACATTTTCCACACCGAGAAGGTCCGCAAAGGCGTTCGCGACAAGAGTTTCGGTTTCCGTTTGCGGAGGCACATGAATTGGCCGTGCCAGCGTCCCCTCGAGGTTTGGCAGGGCTTTGCGGTTCACCTTACCCGACGGCGTCAGCGGCAAGTTCGACAATCCGACAAAGCTGGTCGGGACCATATAGTGCGGCAAGGACCGTTGAAGCCGCGATCGCAGTTCCTCCAGATCGATGAACGTTTCAGGCTGCACAACCTCGAAATCACGCTCACCCGGTTCCTGCCGCTCTTCATCACGGGCATCAGGCAAATAGCCCTCCGGCACGATATAAGCCATCAGCTGCGGCTCGCTGCCGGGAGCACCGGCATCCTTCCGCGCCAAGACAGCGGCATGCGAAATTCCGTCTTGAGCAAGGAGCGCGGCCTCGATCTCGCCAAGCTCGACGCGCATGCCACGGATCTTTACCTGGGTGTCGATCCGGTCCAGAAACTCCAGTGTGCCGTCTTGCCGCCAGCGGCCAAGATCACCGCTCCGATACAAACGGGCACCGGGTTTGCCCGAGAATGGATCCGCAATAAACTTGTCCGCAGTCAGGCCGGGTCTGCCAAGATAACCGCGTGTCACCTCGACACCGCCAATCCACATTTCCCCGGCAACGCCGACCGGAACCGGATTCATGTATTCATCGACGATATAGATCTCAGTGTTTGCCAATGGCAATCCGATCGGGATCCGGTCGTAGTCGAGGTCCGGATCAATCGGCCCGGAAACCGCAAACGTCGTCGCCTCCGTCGGCCCGTAACCATTGAACAACGCCGGCCGGTTCGCCATCGGTCTCAACTCGGCAATAGCATGCGGATCAACTACATCACCGCCAACGATGAGATTGGATATTTTTTCAAATGCATGCGGGTCACTTTTGACAAGTGAGTTAAACAAGCCTGCCGTGAGCCAAAGCGTGTCTATCGGGGCATCCTTGCTGAAGGCTTGCAGCGTTTCGGTTGTAATCACCCGATCCTGCGGCAGCATCAGGCAGCCGCCGAAACATAGCGGTACCCAGTATTCGAAGGTAACCGCATCAAAAACAGGATGTCCGGTTTGCAGAAGCCGCCCGGTTTTGTCGATCACCGGGTAGTCATTATGAATGAGGCTGACGACCTCGCGGTGCCCGACCATCACACCCTTGGGCTTGCCTGTCGAACCGGAGGTGTATTTCACATAAGCCAGATTGTTGGACGTGAGCGGCGCGTGACGGTCGTTATTGGTGACCGGCGCATCGCCGCGGGCAGCAATAGGGCATGCATTGGTATCCGCGCTTGGAACAACGACCCGAAACCTGCCAAATCGATCCGCAAAAGCGTTTGTCGAAACAACTAGCGCCGCGTCGGCGTCCTCCAGCATGAACGCCATGCGTTCGTCAGGATAGTCGGGATCAAGCGGCAAGTAGGCGCCACCTGCTTTCAGAATGCCGAGCAAGGCAATAATCAGCTCTGACGAGCGCTCGAGGCAGACACCGACAATTAACTCCGGCCCCACCCCCAAGGCAATCAGATGCCGGGCTAGGCGGTTCGATGCTGCGTCAAGACCGGCATAGGAGCAGTGCCGATCCCCATCTATCAAAACCGTCTTTCCCGGAGTGGATGCTGCCTGCGCGGCAAACAGATCAACAACCGTCACATCCTGCGGAAACGCCAGATAGGTATCGTTGAAATCCCGCGTCACGCGCGTAGTCTCAAGCGCAGTTAATAGCGGAATTTCATGGAGACGGGCCTCGGGCGACACAGAAACCTCGTGCAGGACCCGGGTAAACATTGTTCCGATCCGAGCCGCGGTGCTGTCGTCGAACACCTGAGACGCATAGGTCAGCTTTCCGGAAAGGCCTGCTTCGGTTTCCAAGAAGTCCAGCATCAGTTCAAACTTTGCCCCTCCCGCAGCCTCCAGCCCGAACGGTTTTGCCACTGCCTCGCCCAAACGGATCGAAGCTGTCCGGTCAGGCGTGTTTTGCAGCACCAGCATCACTTGCGTGACCGGCGAATGACCGAGCGATCTCACCGGCGCGACGGCATCCACCACCACTTCAAACGGCGTGTTGTCATGCGCGAACGCATTCAAAACCGTGATCTTCGTATCTCGCAACTGCTGCGCAAAGGACTGAACGAGATCAACCCGGTTTCGGAGCGCCACGGTATTGGCAAAGAAGCCGCACAGCCCCTCAAGCTCGGGATTTGACCGGCCAGCCACTGCCGTACCGATCACCACATCGGCGCCCGCGCCAAGTCTCGACAGGAGTGCCGCAAGGGCGGTCTCAAGCACCATAAACAAGGTGGCACCATTTGCCTGCGCCAGCGCCTTGAGCCGTTGCGTCACGTCTGCGGCAACCGGGAGCTCTACAGCCCCTCCGGCAAAATCCATATTTTGCGGGCGCGGACGGTCGAAAGGCAACTCAATTGCAGCCGGTGCACCGGAGAGTTCACGCTTCCACCAGCTCTCTTCTTGCTTGAGCCGGTCTTCCGACAACACCTTGCGTTCCCACATCGCGAAATCGGCATACTGGATCACAAGGTCGGACAGTTTCGCGGCGGGCCCACCAGCTTCTTCCTCGTAAAATGCCGTGAGGTCCTTGACCAAGATACCGAGCGACCAGCCATCAAGAACGATATGGTGCCCACCGATCAGCAGCACATGAGAGGTTTCGGACTGCGAGACAAGGCTTAAGCGAAACAGCGGCCCGGTCTCCAGATTGAACGGTTGCGCCAGCCTCCTTGCGACATCTTCTTCAAGTTCCGCGTCAGACAGATCCGGCTGTTGATCCAGGTCAAGTTCGAAAGCGCAGCCGTCTTCCGGGCATATGATTTGATGTGGCGTACCGTTTTCATCAGACACAAATACGGTGCGGAGGACCTCATGACGGGAAAGCAGTTTCTTGAACGCCCGTGCCAATGCAGCCTTGTCGAGGGTCCCTGCAAGATGAAATGCCTTTTCGACATGATAGGCCGCACTCGCGCGGTTATCGAGCTGGTTCAGAAACCATAGCTGCTCCTGTTGCCAAGACAGGGAAATCGGTTCCGACCGGTTGGCGCGCACAAGCGGCAGCTGCTCCGCACAGTTCCCAAGGTTTTCAAGCAGCACTGCGAGTTCTGCAACGCTCTGCGCTTCGAACACATGCCTGACTTCAACAGCCTTTCTGCTCGTTTTCCTGAGCCGGTTGACAAGCCGTACCGAGCTTAGTGAGTCCCCCCCGAGCGAGAAGAAACTGTCATGCCGCCCAATCCGCTCCAGACCCAGAACGCATGAGAAGCCATTTGCCACGTTTTTTTCAGTATCTGTCTTTGGTTCTTCATAATCTGCTCGAACTACAGTGACGTTTGCGGTTGGCAATGCCTTGCGATCCACCTTGCCGGAGGTCGTCAACGGCATGTGCGAAAGCCCGACGAATCCCGAAGGCACCATGTGCTCCGGCAGAACCCGTTTCAGATGCGCCCTGAGAACTGAGAGATCAACGAAGGTTTCAGGTTCAACTATCTGTATTTCTTCACAGTAATTCGATTTACCACACTCAGGTACCAGAAAGGCAATCAACTGGGATCCGGTAATTTCACCCTGCTGTTTTTCACATATGGCGACAGTCGCCTGAGCCACTCCGCCCTGCCCAGCCAAGGCTGCCTCGATCTCGCCGAGTTCCACCCGCATGCCCCGGATTTTAACCTGCGCGTCAATCCTTCCGAGATACTCCAGAGTTCCCGGCGATAGCCAGCGGGCGAGATCACCGGTCCTGTAGAGCCGTTGTCCGGACTTGCCCGAAAACGGATCCGCCACAAAGGTTTCGGCACTCAATCCGGGCCGGCCGAGATACCCGCGACTGACCTGTACGCCACCGATCAGAAGTTCTCCGGGAACACCAACTGGCACAGGCACGAGATTTTCATCGACCACGTAGATCTGCGTGTTTGGCACCGGCGCACCGATTGGCACGAGCGTTTCGTCACCTGCCGTTCGATAGGCGGTTACATCCACCGCTGCCTCGGTCGGACCATAAAGATTGCAAAGTGCGATGGAGCGGCCCTGCATACGGGTGATATCGTGAAAACGCTGAACAGCTCGGGCAGATAGCGCCTCTCCGCTGGCAAATACCGCTTTGAGGTTTTCAAGACTGGCGAGACCGGCTCCACTTTCAAGCAAATCCAGATAGTGATCGAACATGCTCGGCACGAAGTGCAGGACGGAGACATGGTGGAAGCTCATGGCCTGAGCAACCTTCGCCGCATCGCGATGCGCGCCCGGAGCCAACAACACGGCACTGGCGCCGTTGGCGGCCCACCAGAAGAATTCCCAGACCGACACATCAAAGGTAAACGGTGTCTTTTGCAGGATCACATCATCCGGCCCGATCGGGAGATCCTCCTGCATCCAGGCAAGACGGTTGGTCAGCTCCTTGTGGCCAACCATGACGCCTTTGGGCTTGCCGGTCGAACCGGACGTATAAATGACGTAGGCAAGTGTCTGCGGGGTTAGCGGTGCGTGCCGGTCCACATCCGTTATGGCAGAGGACGGGCAATCAGCAAGTGCATCTGCTGTCTCTTCAGAATCCAAAATCACAAGCATCGGACCGGTGCCGACTGCGAGTTCCTCCAACCGCCCGGAATGCCTTCTTGAGGTGACAACCGCCTTCACATTGGCGTCCTGCGCCATGTAATTCAGCCGGTCGGCTGGTCCATCCGGATCAAGCGGCAAATAGGCAGCTCCCGCTTTCAGTATCCCGAACAAACAGACGATCAGATCGGTCGAACGGTCCAGACAAACGCCAATAACAATCTCCGGACCGGCGCCATGCGCGATCAGGTGCCGCGCCAGACGGTTTGATGCGGCATCGAGTTCGGCGTAGGTCGCCCGCCGCCTGGCATCCGAAACAGCCCATGCGCCGGGTCGAAGCTGGACCTGCCCGGCAAAGAGATCCAAAATGGTTTGATCAAGCGGGTAAGCACGGTCGGTCGCGTTGACCCCTTTTGTCACCAGCCGCCGTTCAGATGCCCCCAAAAGAGGAATGTAACGCAGCGCTGTTTCTGGCGACTTTGTCACGAAATCGAGCGCACGGCGAAATGCGGTCACGATCCGCGCTGCGGTTTCGCGTTCAAATACCTGACGGGCATAGGACAGGATGCCGGTAAGACCCGCACCCGTTTCGGTCAGCTCAAGCGACAATTCAAACTGTGTATTGGACCGTCCGCCCGCACAGAACGGGATGGCTTGGGTTTCCCCCAGCATCAGGCCATCGCCTTGCGGCATGTTCTGCAAGACCAGCAAGACTTGCAGAAGCGGGGCATGGCTGAGACTGCGAACAGGAGAAACCGCATCCACAACGGCTTCAAACGGAACGCGATCATGCGCAAACGCATTGAGGACCGTTGCGCGCGTTTCAACAAGTTGCTCGATAAAGGAGTGTTCAAGCCCGATACGGTTGCGAAGCGCCACCGTATTGACGAAAAAACCACAGAGGTTTTCCAGTTCCGGCCGGGACCTCCCCGCAACTGCCGTTCCGATCAACACGTCAGGTCCCGCCCCAAACCGGGACAAAAGAGCCGCGAAGGCAGTTTCCAGCGCCATGAACAGCGTTGCGCCATTTTCACGGGCAATGGATCTCAATCCGCGGATTGTGTCTTCAGGAACCGAGAAATCGATCGAACCGCCAGAGTAATCCATTTTCTCCGGCCTTGGCCGGTCAAAGGGTAAGGTAATTGCTGGCGGGGACCCGGCAAGGTGGTGCGACCACCACGCGGTTTCGGTCTCAAGCAGGTCAGCCGTCATCGTATGACGTTGCCACACCGAATAGTCCGCATAATGAAGGGTCTGATCGGGGAGTTCCGCCGCTTCGCCTCCTGTTTCTTCACGATATAGCACCGTCAACTCGCCGATGAGCATGCGAAGTGACCAGCCGTCCAAAACGGCGTGGTGCCCCCCGATCACAAGGAGACTGGTTGTTTTGGAAGTTACCAGCCAACGCGCGCGAAAGACCGGTCCCGCCTGCAGATCAAACCGTTCTTCGCACAATTCTCGAACACGGGAATTCAGATCTGCCGATGTAATGCCTTCGGCATTTTCAACCAAAAACCGGAAACCGCTGTTCTCCAAAGGCTCCACAATCTGTACCGGACCGCCTTCAAGGTCGGAAAATCGTGTCCGGAGACTTTCGTGCCTGCCAACCAGCCGCTCTATTGCACGGTTCAACGCCACAAGATCGACCGGGCCATTGAGCCGAAAGGCATGCACCTCGTTATAGGCAAGACCGGCTTGCTGATCGAGTTGGTTCAGGAACCAGAGCCTTTCCTGTTGGGGAGACAAGGATATCGGGACCGAACGATCCGCCGGCAGGATCGGGCCGGTTGAGGCTTCGGTACATGTTGCAAGCGCTGATGCCAGTTGGCGCACAGTAGGCGCTTCGAAAACCGTTTGAAGAGAAACAACGACCCCTGCTTTTTCCTCCAGATAGCCGATCAGTCTTGCGGCTTTGAGTGAATCGGCTCCGATGTCGAGAAAATTCGTGTCGCGGTATACGTCCGCCCTGCCGGTAAAGGCCGAAATCGCTGACGCAATCAATTGTTCCATGTCGCCTTCCGGCGGTTCTCCGGTGGCGTGGCTGTGGTCCAGGCAAGGCAGTAAAATATCACCAGTATCACTGGCGTGCGAACGGACCGATACCTTGAGAAAGGGCACACTGTCTGAAGAGACCCGCATAATAGCCTGTTCGGCGCAAGATCCGAGCATCGCACACTCCTCGGTGTCCAGGCTTTCGGCCGGCTGCAATCCGACATCGAGCCAAAACAGCCCGGCGTCTCCAAGGCGCCAATGGACCGAAGTCTCTGAAACACCCGCAATACCCTTGAGCGCCGCCTTGATTTCAATGGGTCCTGGCAATTCTGCGGAGCGGTCAAGCCCGGCGAATCTGCGTATCACCAACGGGTCGGTCAAAACGGACATGTCAGTGCGTGCGTCCCAGCGGGCAACTTCGTTCAAGGTGTCTTCCATAAACTGGGCGCGCGCCTTGAGGTGCTGGAGTTTGCCCGATGTCGAGCGTGGCAGCGATGCCGGCTTGATGAAAACAGTGTTCGCTACATCAATCTCGTTTCCTTCCAGCACGGCCCGCCTCATGGACCGCGCGAGTGCATTGGGATCAAACCGCCTCATTGTCGACCGGCTCAATTCGTGCACCAGAACGAGCTGCTCCAGACCATCGCGCTCAATTCCGAACGCAATGGTGCGGTCGTTGCCCAGCATAGGGTCGCTGGCGTTGGCAGTGATCTCGAGGTCCACGGCATAGTGGTTCTGGCCACGAATGATGACCATTTCCTTCCGGCGTCCAAGGACAAACAACTGATCGTTCACCAACGCACCCATGTCCCCGGTACGCAGCCAAACGCGGCCCCTGATATCCCCTTTAAGCGCCGCCTGAAAAACCTCTTGTGTCAGTTCAGGCCGGTTCCAGTAACCCGACGCCATGGACGGGCCGCTCAACCAGATTTCACCGACTTCGGTGTCTTTCAGTTTCCTACGCGTGTCGGGGTCAACCACGGCTATCGCCTGCCCCTCGGCAATACTCCCGCATGTCACAACCTTCCGGTCGCCCATAGTCACAGTCTGCTCGTTTACGAAGGCCTTTGAAGGCAGGCTCATGAGGTTCAGGCAACCAGCGTTGTCTCGAGATGCAGACTTCATGCGGCTTGCCGCCTTTTGCGGCTGCCAGGCGGTCGCCGTCAGAACGAATTCCGCCATACCATAAGAGGGGCAGAAGGTGGACGCGTCAAAGCCGAACGCCCGGAATCTCGTGGCAAACGCATTCAGCGTCTTTTCCTGAACCGGCTCCGCACCACTGGAGGTGATCCTCAAGCTCGAGAGATCCAGCCCATCTAGGTCTTCTGACGCGATATCATCGCAACACATCTGATAGGCAAAATTCGGGGCAGTCACCATGGTCGCCCCGGTCTCCGAAATCGCCTGAAGCCATCGCAACGGACGCTGCAGGAAGCTTGCCGGTTGCATGAGATAGGCAGGGACGTTCGCGTAGACCGGATATAGAATGGTGCCGACAAGCCCCATATCATGGTAGGGCGGCAACCAGCCGCAAACAACATCCGTGTTACCGGGGGCCGGATTGAACTCCGAACGCGCAACTTCGTAAATTCTCGCAAGATTCTCCAGAACCTGATTGTGCGTAACCATCACCCCCTTGGGACTTCCGGTTGTGCCCGACGTGTATTGTAAAAATGCGATTGCTCCGGGGTCGACGGAAAACGGTGCCCAGGCAGCAGTCGACTTAGGCGACGCGATATCGACCGAGCGAAACGCAAGGTCCCGCGCGCCGGAGGACCAAGCACGCAGTTTCTCGAGTTGCGCCGACTGGCAAAGAATTGTTGCGGCATCCGCATCGGCCAGAATCGCTTCAAGCCGTTCCATATGCTTGATGTTGCGCGGCGGGTATGCCGGAACCGCAATAATCCCGGCAAGTTGGCAAGCAAAAAAGGCGGTGATGTAGTCCAGCCCCGGCGCGCAAACGATCAGGGCACGATCGCCGTATTCAAGGTCCGCGACCAGTCCGGACGCAATCCGTTTTGCCCGGTCAAACAAGGCCCCATAGGTCAGGTCCACGCGGTCCGGCGTACCCGTTTGGCGGTAGCTGTAAAACCCGAAAGCCGTACCATCCGGCTCGAGGGTTGCCCGGTGTTCCAACAATTGTCCAAGTGTCTGATGAAATCGTTCGCGCCTGTTCATGTTGGCCGCTCCTGCCCTGGTCATTCGACAAAAAGAGGGGGTGGCCGGCGCGTCTCAACTGCGCCAGCAAGCTCAAATTCCGGTTGTGCAAGGTTTGGCAGGGCCGGTTTCAACTGCCGGTCATGAAACAAACAAAACCGCGCCGGGCCGAAATCCCGGTCCGCCCAATTTCAATGTGCCGTTGGATCGTGGTCTCTTGCGGCTGACCGTTAGCCCGTCAGGCCGTTCCGCTCGCGCATTGTTTCCGCAAGTTGCTTACGACCCGAAAGAGGGGTGATGTCCGGCCATGCCTGTTCTACATGTTCGAGGCAGATCTTTTTTGAGCCGACCGGTCCCACCTGCTTCCAACCGTCAGGAATATCATTGAATACAGGCCACAGTGAATGCTGGTCTTCTTGGTTTACCAAGACCATGAAACCAATTCGCTCATTTGCCATCGCAACACCATTTCGGATTTGATCTAATCACTATGTAATGACATAACGTAATCATTAGATGTTAATCCAGTTAACGTTTGTAAATGTTTGCAAACAACAGAAATATATTAATTTTATTTAATTCGAATCCAGGCCTGACTAATAGTTACAGGAACTTAATTTAAACGTATTGCCTACGAAAAACGAAGATGCTTATTCCTGCTCGAATGCCAAATCAATATCCGTCCGGCCGACACAAGATCTTCTCATAAAGTAAAATTTTTTCAGTGATTTATTGGTAGAAACGCAGCCCTCTCGGGCTACTGCATCATTGCACACGACAGCCCTGCGTAACGCCTTACACCGAAGACCGGCGAACAATACGATTGACCCGAGCACGCACTGCACCAGGACATTTAGCCTATCAATTGTAGACAGAAAAAATCATTAGAAACAAACATGCCAAACTTATGCCTTGGAACCCGACGGCGTTTTTAGGCTCTGGCGCGGTCAGAACGAGCTATGGTTGAATCTGGTGTCCGG
>NZ_SMMF01000611.1:0-2516 GCF_009711355.1 Roseibium sp. RKSG952
AACAATAAAACATATAAAACAGTAACTTATGCCGTAGTCTCGAAAGTGTGTGCGATGCAGGAAAAATGTTGTCTCTAAAACGAGCATTTTAGAGACAGTTTGAACGTTCAAACTGTCAAAGATAAGTTTTTCATCATTCCGGGTGCATTCAAGAGCGAATTGCACCGCTGTCATTGAAACTGATCATCAGTGATTTGCCACGCATTGCGAGGAACACTTCGGCAGGGTTCAGTCACAAGTATTTGAGTTATCGTCAAATGTGGTATAAAAATGACCGTCACGCCAAATTAAACACTATTGTTTTACCATTACAAGTAATTGTTCGGCTGTGCCTGTGCGCTTGATTATTTTTCCCTCGATTTCGATTTCGTAGTGGTAGCTGCCCTTAGGTTTTGCGACCCGTACATGCTGGCCGGGTTGCATCTGCAACTCGCGTAGCCAAAAATCTTTCGGAGGATTGAGCGGAAACCGAGCCAGAGTTTTAGGATGCAGCATCGGGGCGGCTGCACCTCCTTCCGGTTGACCTGACATAGCAAGTAATATTGTACGCGCGTAATCGCCAGAGTTGCGTAATTTTAAGTCTATAATATCATTTTTCCGCACTGATCTGTATTCAAACCATTGATTATTTTCTGGTGAGGACGTGAGTTCCCAATTCTCCTTCCATATTTTGCCGGTTTTCTGACGTTGCATTACCTTGTTAGAAATCTCTGTCAATTTCTCGGCTAGTTTAGTTTCATTCAAAGGTGGCATCAATTTGCCTTCTTTGACGATGACTCGTCCGTCACTAATAACAGTATTTATCACTTCGGAACCAGCACTATAGACAATTATGGGAACCAGATTGTTTATACCGGCCGAATCGATAACGGGTGAAAGTCCAAGGTGCTTTTTCGACAAGATAACGAGATCTGCTTCCTTGCCAACTGTAATAGATCCGGTTTCGGTTTCTATTCCCAACGTCTTTGCACCTTCAATCGTTGCGGCCTGCAAAATATACCAAGCATCAATTTCTTCACTCGTCTGCGCGCTGTTTAGAAACTCGAGCTTTTGCAAATTCCAAGCCATTCGCATGGCACGAAACATACTGATGGCATCATTGCTTGCGGCGCCGTCAGTCCCGAGTGCCACGGTTACACCCGCCTTAGCGTATTCCCAAATTGGGGCAATACCAGACGAAAGCCGGGCATTTGACTCTGGATTATGTGCAATTCTGACGTTTTTTCTCGCAATAGTCATGATATCGTCGGGGCTGCTCCAGACACCATGGATAAGAACATACGGGTGCCGGAGATTAAATGCGCCTAGGAAATCGAGCGCGTCTGCGGCGGTCATTGTTTGTGGCTGTTTCGCAAATTGTTGAAGCTGTCCAGCATTATGTTCGCCCAGTTTGGCGACGTCATCTTGGTTTTCTATGATCTGCCTCGCCATTCGTATAATGAGGGCAAATCCATTGACCGCAGTCGATGCTCCTTTGACTACAAGGGCTCCGATGGCACGACGGTCCATCGCACTGAGCAGATCCCCGTATTCATGTAAGTAATTTGTATAGATCGTATGGGTTTCGATATTAGCTTGATTTGTTTCCATAGTGTGTTCGGAGAGGATCCTGTTTAAATCGTCAGCGAGGCGAATACCGTCTGCCACGACAGGTGGTTTAAACAAAAAGGAATGCCCCTGTGCGATCCATAGATCTAGTGGTGCTATTTCTGCCGAAAGTCGCTTTATTTCCGCTCGTTTGTCTTTGGGCCCTAGGAACGACGCCGGATTCCAGAACAGGATTGCGCCACCGAGGCCGGCATCCCTTATTGCCGCGCTTGTCGCATCATAGGTAAAAGAGGCGTAGGGTGATGCAAAGTCTGCAATTGTTGTAACGCCGGACAGGGTAGCTTGCGCGGCGGCAGCCAGAGTAGCACCGTACATTTCTTCCTCGGTACAGTAATGCAAGAATTGATGAACAAGAAACGACCAGCTATTGAGGTCCCCTGATGGTTCAAGGCCACGCACCGCATGCTGCCATAGGTGGGTGTGAGCGTTAATAAAACCTGGTGCGAGGATCTGATTGGTGCCGTCGATTACAACTGCTTCGCCCGGTTGGGTGATACTGGTTGTGCGTATTTCTGAAATAATTCCGCGGTCAATCACAATCGTTTTGTTATTGAGGATAGTTTTGCCTATGACATCGATCACGTCGATATTATTTATGATCACGTCTGCCGCAGTGGCTGAGTGAATAGGGAGCAAGATCACTAGGATAAGGAATTTGAATGCGCGTTTAACTATCAATAGCATTGCATCTTCCTCATGGGAGATTTACGGTCAGTTCTCCAACTTTACACATTAAGGACGGCATTGCCATTTGTGGACAGCTCCGATTTCCAAGAGTTTTCGTGTCCGTCCGGTGAACCCGACCTATTTAATCTCCATTAGCTGTGTTAGGATGTCGTTGCGGTTCCATGCAACTCTCCAGGCTTGACCAAGAAAATCAGAGCTATGGTTGAATCTGGTGTCCGGGC
>NZ_SMMF01000426.1:0-934 GCF_009711355.1 Roseibium sp. RKSG952
CGACTACGTCAAGAACATGATCACCGGTGCGGCCCAGATGGACGGTGCGATCCTCGTCGTGTCCTCCGCCGACGGCCCGATGCCGCAGACCCGCGAGCACATCCTGCTTGCCCGTCAGGTTGGTGTTCCGGCACTTGTCGTGTTCATGAACAAGGTTGACCAGGTCGACGACGAAGAGCTGCTCGAGCTCGTCGAAATGGAAATCCGCGAACTGCTGTCTTCCTACGAGTTCCCGGGCGACGACATTCCGATCGTCAAGGGCTCTGCTCTGGCAGCCGTTGAAGACCGCGATGCAGCCATCGGCCGCGACGCCATCAAGGAACTGATGGCTGCTGTTGATGACTACATCCCGACGCCCGAGCGTCCGAAGGATCAGCCGTTCCTGATGCCGATCGAGGACGTGTTCTCGATCTCCGGCCGTGGTACTGTTGTGACCGGCCGTGTCGAGCGCGGCATCGTCAAGGTGGGCGAAGAAGTCGAGATCGTCGGCATCAAGGACACCAAGAAGACGACCGTGACCGGCGTTGAAATGTTCCGCAAGCTGCTCGACAGCGGTGAAGCGGGCGACAACATCGGTGCACTGATCCGCGGCGTTGGCCGTGAAGAGGTCGAGCGTGGCCAGGTTCTGTGCAAGCCGGGTACTGTTACCCCGCACACGAAGTTCAAGGCTGAAGCCTACATCCTCACCAAGGAAGAGGGTGGCCGTCACACGCCGTTCTTCACCAACTACCGTCCGCAGTTCTACTTCCGCACGACGGACGTGACGGGTGTTGTGTCTCTGCCGGAAGGCACCGAGATGGTGATGCCGGGCGACAACGTGTCGGTCGAAGTCGAGCTGATCGTGCCGATCGCCATGGAAGAAGGTCTGCGTTTCGCGATCCGCGAAGGTGGCCGGACCGTCGGCGCTGGCGTCGTCGCATCCATCATCGAATAA
>NZ_SMMF01000414.1:0-881 GCF_009711355.1 Roseibium sp. RKSG952
CCCGGAAAATCGCTTGAGTCGTGTACAGGGATCGAAGGCTTAAATTAGCGGTTTCCTTTCGGATTGACGCTTGTCACAGTAACGGACGTTTTTATGACAGCGTTGATCGGATATATGCGCGTCTCAAAGGCAGACGGGAGCCAGTTGCTCGACCTGCAATCGGATGCCTTGATCAAGGCCGGTGTGCCGGAGCACCACATATATAACGATAGTGCATCCGGGCGGCGGGATGACCGGCCGGGACTTGAAGCGTGTCTGAAAGCCCTTCGGAACGGAGATACACTTATTGTCTGGAAACTGGACCGGCTTGGGCGTGACTTGCGGCACCTGGTTAATCTTGTCTCGGATCTGACTGACCGGAATATCGGCCTGAAAGTTCTTGCCGGCGATGGCGCAGCCATTGATACGACAACCGCAAACGGCAGGCTGGTTTTTGCCATTTTCGCAGGACTTGCCGAGTTCGAGCGGGAACTGATTGCCGAACGCACAAGAGCAGGCCTTGTGGCCGCAAGGGCATGCGGCCAGCGGGGTGGGCGGCCCTACAAAATGACACCTGCCAAGGTGCGTCTTGCCCAAACCGCCATGAGAGACCCGCGTACAAACATCTCGGATTTATGCGAGGAACTCGGTATTTCACGGCAAACGCTTTACAGGTTCATTGGCCCCGACGGCGAGCTTCGCGACGACGGGCAACGTCTCATGAAACGCCAGAAGCCGTAGTTGGCAAGCAGCTTTCGGGTCTGGGATCACAGTCCTGGGCGCTCGAACAACCATCAGGGTTTCATCTGACCTTCAAAAAGGGGATAGGGTGTCCGTACGGTAAACTCGGCCTTTTTGACGGCCAGAAGCTTTGTTACGCTGCCTTTGCAGCGTAACACCAC
>NZ_SMMF01000766.1:0-8219 GCF_009711355.1 Roseibium sp. RKSG952
GTCGGGTGGATCCGGGCCCATGGACGACGAGATTCCATTTTAAGGAGAGCAGACATGCTTGAGATTCTTCAATTCTACGTCTCGGACATATGGGTTTGGTTCGGCATTACATTTGGTGCGTACTTCATCATCAAGGAACTGTCTGCCGCGATCATCTCCATTATTCAGACCTGCAAAGGCCATTTCATCGACATTGATTCCAACTTCATCAAGATCACTGCCACGCGGCGGGATGATGAGTGAAAGGCGGCGGAATGCTCATGAACCGGATCGCTCTTGAGGAAGCGCAGCGTCATCTCTTCGACGAGGCTTTCACACGAGGTTTCAAAGCCTCAGCAGAAGGCTGGAACGGGGAATACCCGGAAAACATCATCTAC
Source organism: Roseibium sp. RKSG952 (assembly GCF_009711355.1). Classification (NCBI taxonomy): domain Bacteria; kingdom Pseudomonadati; phylum Pseudomonadota; class Alphaproteobacteria; order Hyphomicrobiales; family Stappiaceae; genus Roseibium; species Roseibium sp. RKSG952. The sequence goes on from NZ_SMMF01000766.1 coordinate 378, forward strand.
ACGAAGGAATTTCAAAAACTGCGCGATGAAAGCGTGAACGCAATGCTGAAGGAAGTATTCAGGGGGTAGTGATGGCAGGTCGCAAGCGCAAGTCCGGCAAGCGTGAGGCCAATGGAAGATTGGTCCGGAAAAGCAGGGGCGAAACCGAAATGCAGATCATGGAAACGGCTCTGGCTGTCCGGCTCCGGGCCGGTATTCCAAGGAAGTTGGCGCGCTCTGTGGGCTCGATTGAGGGGCTTTTGTTCGCGCAAGAGGACATCGACCGGGACCAGTACGAGGCCGCTGTGCATTATTTAAGTGCCCGGTTATCTTACCTTGCGGCGATTGATGACCCGCACCACGCCCGTGAGCCGCGTGACACAATCGGAGCGGGTAACGAGGAAGCGCACGAAAAGTTCTGCCGCTTCGCTATGGCACAATGGGCGCGCATACAGGAAGAAGTGGCGGAAATGCAGGTGCAACTTCGGAATACGGCCAACCTAGCCGGGGCTCTGGACGGCATGGTCAGAGGGCATGTTTGCGAGCACCAAATAGGCGACTTGCGGTACGCTCTCAATGCGGTGCATCGGGCGCGTGTAGGTCACAGAAAACGCGCAGCTTGAGGTTGACTTAATCCCGGAGTTAACGTAGTGTCAGAAATGTAAGTTCAAGAATTGTGTTTAACCCACCGGTAGCTTGCTGCCGGTCCTAAGTTCTTCGCTCAAGGAGAGTTTAGCGGCCCTTGTACAAATCCCAAACGAGCGGGTTGATCACCGCAGACGATGGGGACAAAAGCAGGGGCATTTTTCAGATCCGGAACGGGCGCTGGCGCGGGGAACGCCAACGCCCAGACTGCAACTGATCAAGACCGTAAGAATTGCAGCGATAACGGTTCGCGCCGCCCCGTCAACAACACCTCTCAGGCTTCCGGTAGCGCCGGGCTCAATACCGAGGGGTTACTCATTCAAGAACCGACAGCACCCCAACTAGGCGGGGTATGCGAGAAGCCCGTCAGCCTTAACCGGCTGGCGGGTTTTTCTTTGTCACCCTACAGCGGTGTACATCGGTAGATTGTCATCACAAGAGTGAATACCAAGATTAGGAAAAGATATCCGTTCGGGGGCATTGGGCGTATTTGACCTCTCATTGTTCGGTTGACGCCCAGCTCTAACAAATCCGATTCCGCGCTCAGATGTTTTCCACAACCAGAAACGACCTTTGGTTGGAAACCTGCGATTTTTTTGAGGAACCATATGGCCCAACTCGTTGAATTCCTCGAAATCCTGGATGATCTGGCGCGGGAACGTCACATCTCCGTTGACTTCTTCAAGGATGAATTCGACGGCTGGCACGCCCGGTTCTGTTTCCGCGACAGCCGGGGGCCGTATTCCGCCGAAGTCCAGTACAAGCTGATCAAGCCCCATCCCTCAGACTATGCGGTCATGCTGCGCCGACAGGCCGGGTTTGCCATCCAGAGAGCGCACGAACGTCGGCAGAGACTGCCGAAGATTGCCTATGAGGTGATCTGAAGGGCAGGGGGGCTCTCTGCCCGGTAGGAGACAGATTTGACGACGCCAAGCTTCTGGCGGATATCCAGCTTCCTGGTATGGATCACCATTGGCTTTGCAGGCTTGGTGTCGAACAGCAAGTCAAGCGGACATTCTGTCATCGGCTCGGTATTGACCGCCGCGCAAGTCTGCTCGACCTCTACGGTCATCTCAAAACAGTCCGCCAATATGGCCGAAATGCTCTTCAAGCGGTTGGCGGTTTCTGTTGCGCCAATGGATCTTGCGCGAGCCTCGTAATCCGCGCAGCGGAACACGAAATAGTCAAGTTCGGATGCTATGTCGGTTGCAAAGTCGTTGATCTTGCGAGGGTTTCTCCAAATCCGTTCACGGTCTGAAATATCCATGGCGCTCCCCTGCATTCTAAACTCTAGGTAATCAAATAATATAGTAGATCTATAAGTTGCAGTCAGAGTCAACGAGAAGCGCCATGGGAAGGTTCAGCGTGTCTTTCTTGGTGGTTTGCTGACCGGGCACCGGTAAAGGTCTGCGTCTATATACTCATTTAACGCTGAAGCTTCGGACAACAGTTCTTGAATGCGCTTCAGCCTCTCGGCAGACTGTTGCTGGTCAAAAGTTTCGGCAAATTTGCTGAGTACCAATGCGTGTCGGGCCGATTGGCTCAGGCAATCATGCAGATCATCGCAGAATTCCAAAAGATCCAGGTTGTTCAGTTCGCAATCCCGGCATTTGTTTCGCGCCATATTTCGCTCCTATTCGTAGAGCGACGGCGAAAGAGAAAGGCAAAAGACTTCCTGACCGTGAAAACGGTTATGAATAGCCCCCGTAAAAACCTCCTACGGCATCGGTGCAGCCCGGCAAATTACACGCCAACAACTGCCGCCCCCTAGCCGCCTCCCTCAGTGGAAAACAAAACCGGGCAGTATTAAAATACTCACGCAGCGTTACTTGAGTGTTATAGTAAACCTAAACAATAGATTGCATTTGAGTTGTATTTTGGTTTGAAATTTTAGAGCTTCGATTTAGATGAAGTTTTCTGTTATTAATATCGCTCTGGTTGTGCTATGAATGTACCTGCCTGACGAAGGGGGTGCGCATGGCAATTACACTGGAAGATTTGCTTGGGCGGGTCGGTGCAGCGCATCATGACCACGGCATACCGACGAGTCAGTGGGTGGTATGGCTGGACGGGCCTAATGATCAGCTCAACGGGGAGACACCTCTCGATCTGATCATGCGCGGTGAGACTGAAACAGTTCTGAAAGTTATCGAGGAGCGACCGCGAGAGGTTTTTGCCAAAATTCCGCGCAGGTTCTGCACATGAGGCAGGTTAACCTTCGGATTTGTCCAGATAGGTTGCGGCTGCGCGATCAACGGCCCTGATGGCGCTCTCCTTGGTCGGGGCCAAACCGGCATCAACCTTGCGCCATGAATTGACCACCCAGTACCATTGCTTTCCTCCCGGTTCGAGATAGACACGGGCGGTTAGTTCAGGATCTGTCTTGTGTGTACCGGTGCCGTCATTGGGGCGGTCTTCCCATGACTTGCGCCATGTGAATTGGGTTTGGGTGGAGGTCATGGCTATTCCACGGTTGACCGGCAAATGCAGGAAAGAGTGAGGTTAACCGGCTTTACGCATAGGGCTCAAGATCATTGAGCAAGGCAGCGCAGGCGAGGGCGGTTTGTCTGGTCGATCCATTGCGCTTCATTTTGCTGACACCGGTCGGCGTGACACCGAGCTTTTCGGCGCAGTCCTGCTGGGTGTAGCCGCGAGCCCGCATCTCTGCCAGCCATTTGATGACGGATTCGGGGAGCATTTCGGTCATGGTCACGCCTTCCCCGGATGGTGACTGACTGACTGCCCTGCTGCGTCTTCAATCTCCGTTTCCCTGATCAGGTCTTCCTGCACCGGGTCCGGGGCACCACCTGCGGCGATATGAGCGCGGTACCATGTGGCGATCAGACCGGACAGATTATCCTCCGGTCCATCGGTGAACAGCTCGACGGGCAAGCCGTTGAAACCGCAAATCTGCTCGATCACGGACATGTCGAGGCTGACCGCGCCGTCTGGATCACGGGCAAGATTGAGGGCGGAAAAGTCAAGGCCGCTAGGGATTTTAACAGTGCTGAGCTGTTGTTGCATGTTCGTCTCCACGGCGTGGGTAATCCAGTCGGTGAGCCGCATGCCTGCGGCGCGGCTAGCGCGAACCCAGCGGCCTTTTGTGGCCGCCGGTACACGCAGGTGAATGAGGGCTTTAGTCGTCGGCTTCGTCATTGTCCCGTTCATCGCGCAGGTTGTCCCGATGGGCGCGCATATCGCGCTCAAGGCAGGAGTGGAGGGTCTGCCCGTCGCCATTCGCGATGGCTTCGTACTCGTTTACAAGTTCCTCGATCCGTTCATCAGAGGTATCGGCTGTAATGTCGTCATTCTCAACCGCCCAGATGCCGGTTGTCTCAACGCTGAGGGGTTCGAATTTTCCGGGCTTGTACGTTTCAACGATCCCGCAGCCTCTTTCCGTTTCCGCAAAGCGGACTTCACCAAAGATGCGGCCAATAGCAGCCTGCGCATCAGACAGGCTCTCATACGCGCCGTGGGCTGTTACTGACCAGTCATTCGTTGTCCCGCACCACCCCTCTGTGCGAGGCTCGCGGCTCATATTGGTCAGGGCCGGTTCTTCCTGAATGACAATAGTGTTGCAGTCCAGATAGCTGTCTTCGTTCTGGTTAGGACCAACATAAGTGTTTTCGACAATATAGAACATGATGTTTCTCCTATCAGGAAGCCCGGTGCCGCCGGGGCGGTTCGAGAGGCCGTTTCCGTCTCTCTATGTCTTTTAATTTATGTAACTCAGTTTGATTTTGCAACCCTTAAATTGCATAAATCCGCAAAAACACGCGAATTAAACGGGCTCACGCATACGGCTCCATACGATGCAGGAGAGCCCTGCAAGCAAGGGCAGTGCGATGATCCGTACCGTTGCGCTTCATCGCGGCCACTGAATTGGCAGAGACGCCAAGCAACCGGGCGCAATCGGCATCGGAACGGGCAAGACCGGCTGCTTTCATGTCGAATAGCCAGTCTGCGAAGGTTTCGGGCGGCATTCTCGACCTCGCGCTATCCAAGTAACTTTGATGATCGCTCGGGTGAACATACAAGCAACTTGTATTTTGGCAGATCGATATGACAAACGCAAAAAAACTCAACGCCAAGCAACAGCGATTTGTTGAGGAATATCTGCGTGACCTAAACGCCACACAGGCAGCCATCCGCGCCGGGTATAGTCAGAAAACGGCTCAGCAGATGGGCGCGGAGAACCTTAGAAAACCTTTGATCGCCGAGGCTATTGCATCCGCCACGAAAGAACGCAGCGAGGAAGCCGAAATAACGGTTACTGAGGTGCTTCGGGGGCTGAAGACAGAGGCGACCCTTCCGGCAGAGAAGGGCGGCACACACGCCGCACGCGTAGCCGCATGGGGCCATCTTGGAAAATACCTCAAGATGTTTACCGACCGTCACGAGCATTCCGGACCTGACGGCGGGCCGGTGAAGGTGAAGACACTGAACGATTTCTATGGCGGCAGTATCAAACCCGACACTGAACCCGGCTCTTAGGAGCTTTTGGGAAGCACCAGCCCGCAACCGGGTCCTCTATGGCGGGCGGTCCAGCTCCAAATCGTGGGACGCGGCAGGCTTCGCAATCTTTCTGGCGTCGAACTACCGTATCCGGTTCCTGTGCACCCGGCAGTTCCAGAACAAGATTTCGGAATCGGTCTACACGCTTCTGAAAACGCAGATCGAGCGGTTCGGGCTAGGTGACCAGTTCACGATCACGAACAACTCGATCAAGCATGATGCCACGGGTTCGGAATTCCTGTTCTACGGCCTGTGGCGGCATATTGACGAGATCAAGTCGCTGGAAGGGGTCGACGTTTGCTGGATCGAAGAGGCGCATAACCTCACGAAAGAGCAATGGGACATTCTGGAGCCGACCTTGCGGGGCGAGGGCTCGCAATTCTGGATCATTTTCAATCCGCGCCTTGTCACGGATTTTGTCTATCGGCGCTTTGTGGTCAACACACCGCCGAAGACCATCAAGCGCAAGATCAATTACACCGAAAATCCTTTCCTCTCGCAAACCATCCTGGATGTGATCGCAGCCAAGCGGGCAGAGGATGAGGAAGAATACCGGCATATCTATCTCGGTGAGCCGATAGAAGATGATGATCAGGTGATCATCAAGCGGTCGTGGGTTCTGGCGGCCATCGACGCGCACAAGAAGCTGGGCATCACACCATCAGGAAAGAAGCGGATCGGCTTTGATGTCGCGGATGACGGGGCGGACAAGAACGCGACCGTCGCAGCGCACGGGATTGTCGCCACCCACGTTGACCAGTGGAAGGCGCGAGAGGACGAGCTGATCAAGTCGGCAAGGCGGGTTCATGCCTTGGCACGCCAGCTTGAGGCCGAAATTGATTATGACTGCATCGGATTGGGGGCGTTCGCGGGCAGCTATTTCAAGGAGCTGAACGCGGCAACCGAAACGAGGATCGCGTATCACAAGTTCAATGCTGCCGGAGAAGTCCTGAACAAGCTGGACCGGATCGATCCGAAAGACGAGCGTTCGCCCAAGAACGGGGATTTCTACGCCAACCTGAAGGCACAAGCATGGTGGGAAGTCTCCCGCCGTTTCCGCAATACTTTCAATGCGGTCCACAACGGTCAGCGGTTCGGGGAAGACGAGCTGATCAGCATTTGCAGTGATTGCAACCATCTCGACGCGCTGATTGATGAGCTGGCAACGCCGCGCAAGGACTACGACAACAGGGGCAAGTCCAAGGTGGAGAGCAAGAAGGACCTCGAAAAGCGCGAGGTGCCGTCTCCCAACTTGGCCGATGGGTTTGTCATGGCGTTTGCGCCGCGTGAGGCACCGCAACCGACAGCACAATTCGGAACATACGGAAACCGCAGATGACGGACATGAAAACACCGGACACGCCGTCCTCTGATCATGCGGCGATGATGCCCTATTGGCAGATGATCGCAGCCATCCTTGGCGGGGCGGATACCATGCGGGCGGCGGGAACAACCTATCTGCCCAAGTTCCCGAACGAGACCGAAGGCGATTACGAGTACCGGCGCGGCAACGCCAAGTTTACGAATATCTTCGGGGACATCGTTGAAACCCTGTCGTCAAAACCGTTTGAACAAGAGCTGACGGTTGATGGCTCAGACGATGCCATTGACGAGCTTCTGGAAGATATCGACGGGCAGGGCAATCACCTGCATGTGTTCGCCGCCGATCTGTTTCATGCAGGCGTTGCCGACGCCATAAGCTGGCTGATGGTGGATTACACACGGGATGTGCCAGAGGGCGCGACAAAGGCGCAGGAGCGCGAAATCGGAGCAAGACCCTATTGGGTGCATATCCCGGCGCTGAACCTGCTTGCGGCCTACTCAGAGCGCATTGGCGGCAAGGATCAGTTCGTTCATGTGAGGATCAGGGAAGACACTGTCATTCGTGATGGTTTTGGCGAGATCACCAAGGAGCGGGTGAGGGTGCTTGACCGGGCCGTGGCCTATGACGAGAGCGGCAATGCGGTTTCTGCCGGTGCGCCAACCTGGGCCGTCCATGAAAAGCGGGAGAAGACCAACGGCGTCGGGTCCGAATGGATCGTGATTGCCGAAGGGCAGATGACCATTGATGTAATTCCGCTTGTTCCGTTCATCGCGGGCAAGCGGCTTGGCGCGTCTTGGAAGGTCCGGCCACCTCTGAAGGACGCCGCGCATTTGCAGATCAAGCATTATCAATATGAAAGCGGGCTGGATCACGCGGCGGAAATGACCTGCTTTCCGATGTTGGCAGGCAATGGCGTTGAGCCGCCCAAGGGCGATGACGGCAAGATTCAATCTGTTCCGGTCGGGCCTATGGCAGTGCTTTACGCTCCGATGGGCAATGAAGGACGCCACGGTCAGTGGGAGGTGATCGAGCCCGCTGCAACATCGCTGACCTTCATTGCGGACCACATGGTCAAGGCAACGGAAGCGCAGATAAGGGAGCTGGGACGCCAGCCCCTGACCGCTCAGTCCGGCAACATCACCACGATTACAGCCGCGTTTGCCGGGGACAAGGCGCATACGGTGGTTGAGGCATGGGCGCTGAACCTGAAGGACACGCTTGAAAACGGTCTGGCGCTCACAGCCAGATGGATGAAATCAAATGCGGAGCCGGTTGTCTCGGTCAATACGGATTTCAGTCTGTCGCTCAAGGAAGACACGGGCGCAGATTCCATCGAAAAGGCCCGTGAACGTGGGGATCTGTCGCAAGAGACCTATTGG
>NZ_SMMF01000388.1:0-798 GCF_009711355.1 Roseibium sp. RKSG952
CCTTGCGGCGGCTTTCGTGCTGACAGCGCGTCGTTGATCCGGTTAAAAGCAAGGCGAATACAGAAATGGCAGGTGGACAAGATGAACGCCGAAAAATACGACCCAACGGCCTTGGAAACCGGGCTGATCGGAGGGCCCGAGAAGCGCGAGCTGGTCATTGAAGACTATAATCCGGATTGGCCCGAACGCTTCGCCCGCCACAAGGATCGCATAGAACCGGCGCTGTCCGGTCTGAAGCCCACCGTTGAACACATCGGCTCCACGTCGGTTGCCGGACTTCCGGCAAAGCCGATCATTGACATCCTGCTGATCGTGCCTGACTCGGCGGATGAGGAGACCTATCTTCCGCAGCTTTTGACGCTCGGCTATCAATTGCGGGTTCGCGAACCTGATTTCAACGAGCACCGGATGCTGAGAACTCCGGAGCGGGATGTCCATATTCATGTTTTTTCAGCGGGAAATGGTGAGATCGACCGCTATCGCCTCTTCCGCCAGCACCTTCAAAACAACCCGGATCGCCTGACTGCCTATGCGGCCCTGAAACGCGAACTTGCCAAAAAATCCTGGCAGGACATGAACGAATATGCCGATGCCAAGAGCGGTTTCATTGAAGAGGCCATTGCTTGCGAACGAAAGGCGGACGTGCAGAAAGCCGGGACTCGCTAGAGTCCGGTCTTTTGCAACTTGTTATGAATGGCGGCCCAGCTTGGCAAGGCCCGCAACAAGAACCACAGTCATCCGCGTCTGGGGGTCGATCCACACCGCAGCACCGGCCGGAGGAGGCTTTGGACCCCAAGG
>NZ_SMMF01000156.1:0-305 GCF_009711355.1 Roseibium sp. RKSG952
CTCAAACTCCTGAAGCGGCAGGTGACTGCCTAGCCGTCGCCTGATTCAGCTACGGCAATCTCTTGATTGGATCTGGCTTGAAGGTACTTTCCTTACGCTTTTTCCAGAACAAGGATCTTAGTTCCAGGGCTTTGTGAAACACCCAACGGGCAGCGCCGAATTGGAAGTCCAGTTCTTTGATCTGTTCCTTCGTGGGATACAGCCTGACCTTGATTGCGCGGCGCATGCTTGAGTCTTTCCTGGAAAGAACTCAAAATGCAAGAACAAACGGGAAGCAGGAATTCCCGCTTGCGCGGGAGCGCCTT
>NZ_SMMF01000459.1:0-1115 GCF_009711355.1 Roseibium sp. RKSG952
TCCCGCTTGCGCGGGAGCGCCTTGTATCCCTGACCTGAAGGACCGGGTTTTACGGCGGGGCTTAATAAATTCATTCGAGGAATTGAATATGACCAAGACGCTTTTGCTGGCCGCCGTCGTCGCCGTTCACGCAACGAACGCAACTGCCCAGCCCCCTTCGGAAAGAGCAACGTTCGCGACGGACGAGTTGATCGCGTACGTAGAGTCCGTAGGTTTCACCGATGTCACCTACGCGACGCTGAACTGGGGTGACGGATGGTTTGAGGTCGGCGGCGTGAACGCCGTCTGGCCGCAGGGCGGAGCGCTGTCCATGCAGCGCATTCGCTTCGAGAATCTGAGGCCGGATGACAGATGGCTCCGGACGGACGGACTCGAGATCGACGGCTTTGCCGTGACGGTACCGGGCTTCGCCATGGGATTGGGGGAATTTCGAAGCGATGATCTCCACATCAAGGACATCGACAGCTTCCGTCCGACCGCCTCCTTCTCGGAACTTCGGGCAAGCGGCCTGGTCTCCTCCTTTGCTGGGTGGCGCGTTGATCTCAACGAGCTGACCATAAATGCGCAGAACTGGGTGTCGTCCCTCGCGGTTCCGGGTGAATTGCGGGCCCATTTCGTCGGCGGCATCGGAAGCGAGGGTGCGCCTTACGAACATCTTTCCGGAGACCTCGACTGGGGCCTCTCGAACTACGGCGGCCGGGCGAGGCTGATCCTCGCCGCCGCTCACGAGGGATCGGGCGGCGCTGGGTTCGCGCTTGAGGTTAAGGATCTCAATGATCAGGTTCTATGGGCGTGGGACGACCTGAACAACCCAGTCATCCTTCGGGACGAGGAAAAGATCGCGGAAGCGAAACGAAAGGCGGAGGAATCTCTTTCCGAAGTCAAGGTCGAGTCATTAACCGTAAAGGGTGCCCGAGTGCCTTGGGTGATGGATCTCCTGGGGAGTATCCTGTCCTCCGGAAAGCTGTCACCGGAGAACTCGAGCGTCTTAGAAGAAATTGCGAACGGGTTCGAGACGGGAGGCGGGTTCGAGTTAACGTCTTTCCCGCCCTGAAAGAGGGGATTCTCGGGATGGCGCCTCAAGCAACCATCCGCCCAATTGATGCTTCATCGGG
>NZ_SMMF01000946.1:0-112901 GCF_009711355.1 Roseibium sp. RKSG952
ACTGTCAGGGGATTACTAAAGCAGGACAGAATGGGTCCGATGGCAAACGCAATCGCCACCCGCCATAAAGATGTACCTCTGGATGATTGATCTGGGTGTAAACTATAATCATCTCGTTGCTGCCATGGGAGCCTATTGCGTGTTGTTCAGCGGGGTTTTGCATTTGTCTGCCAATTCGGCTCGCAGGCGGTACATTCCATAGGATAATTTTTCAGTTCCCTCTTGCCGTTGAACGAGCGGGCGGCTAACCCAGCGCCATGACTACAACCGTTCGCTTTGCGCCGTCACCGACGGGCCATATTCACATCGGCAACAGCCGCACCGCCTTGTTCAACTGGCTTTACGCCAAAAAGTCCGGCGGCACGTTCATTCTTCGTTTCGACGATACCGATACGGAGCGTTCGCGTGCCGAGTTTGCCGACGCCATTGCAACAGACCTGCAATGGCTCGGGATCAATCCGGACCGGATCGAACGCCAGTCCGCTCGTGTCGAGAGCTACGATCTGGCCGCTGAAAAGCTCAAGGCGGCTGGGCTTCTTTACCCGTGCTATGAAACACCTGAAGAGCTTGACCGGCGCCGGTCCCGTGCGCGGGCGCTAGGGCGGCCACCGGTCTATGACCGCGCCGGGCTGAAGCTTACGAATGACGAGCGGGCAGCATTTGAAGCGGAGGGGCGCCGTCCGCATTGGCGGTTTGTGCTTCCCAATCATGATGGCGACCCTTTCGTCACCCGAAGAACCGAGGTGAGCTGGGAGGACTTGTGCCGCGGTGCGCAGTCTGTCGATCTGGCAAGTCTTTCCGACCCGGTGCTGATCCGTGAAGACGGCACCTATCTCTACACGCTGCCGTCCATTGTGGATGACATCGACATGGGTGTCAGTCATGTGATCCGCGGCGAGGATCATGTCGCCAATACGGGTGTCCAGATCGCGATATTCGAGGCGCTGGAAGCCAAAGCGCCGGTCTTTGGTCATCACAATCTCCTGACGACCCGGGACGGGGAGGGGTTGTCCAAACGCAAGGGTGCACTCTCCATCGGCTCGTTGCGCGATGCCGGGCTGGAGCCAATGTCGGTGGCATCTCTTGCCGTATTGACCGGCACGAGCCATGCGGTTGAACCCATGGCGGATCTTGAGGCGTTGGCGGAAGCTTTCGATCTTGCCTCCGTGTCCCGGTCCTCGGCCAAGTTTGATCCCGAAGAGGTCAATGGTCTGAACGCGCGTCTTGTCCACGACATGCCCTATACTGCTGTTTCGGGACGGTTGACGCGGCTCGGGATTGTTGGTGGCGAGGCGTTCTGGCTTGCTGTGCGCGGCAACTGCGGCAAGGTTGCTGACGCGCAGGTTTATTGGCAGATTGTCACAGGCCCTGTTGAAGGCATTGTCGGGGATGATGATCAGGATCTGATCGCAGCGGCCCGGGAAGCCCTGCCTGATGGGGATATCACCGAAGAAACCTGGTCCGCATGGACCGGTGATCTCAAGGCCAGGACCGGCCGGAAGGGCAAGGCCCTGTTCATGCCGTTGCGCAAGGCGTTGACGGGGCTGGAGCATGGCCCGGACATGAAGGTTCTTCTGCCTTTGATCGGCCGTCAGAGCGTTTTGCAGCGTCTTCAGCCCTGAGTTGACCTTGGCGGTTTGACGTTTCCAGCGCGAATTGTGGCTGACCGATGCAGTGTTTTTTGGTCAGCCGCTCCCCGGTGCGTCTGGATTGAATTTGTCAGCCGCTTCGAGGAGCTGGTTGCAAATCCCGTCCAGTGCTTGTCGCTGGGCCGCATCAAGGCTGTTCATCAGTTCATTGGAAAAAGCGAGGGCTTGCGGGACGAGTTCTTCATAGGTGGCGCGGCCATTGCGGGTCAGTTGCAGAAAGACTTCGCGCTGGTCGCCTGGGTTGTTTTGCCGGTGGATCAAGGTCCGCCGTTCGAGAGCGGTTACGGCGCGGCTGACTTTGGTCTTGTGCATGTGGCTTCGGCGGCCGATTTCCCTTGAAGTCACTGTGCCGTATTGACCGATGATTGCCATCACCCTCCATTCCGGAACGCTGATCCCGAACTGTTGAGCATATATTTTGGAAAAGGAAAGGCTGACGCGCTCCGCCAGGATGTTCAGTCGATAGGGAAGAAATGTCTCGAGGCTGAGGACGTCAGGCATCCCGGCCGCCTGTTCTGCCATTGGGTCCGTTCCGGTGGGGTGCTTGGGGGAATGTGTCATGATGGTGCGTCTCGCCGGGCCGCCTGTGTAAAGAATGCCGCTGGACAGTTTGCCAATTGCCAAGCTCCTTGGCATGATTGTGGTTGTTCCGGCTGCATTCCCGGGTTTTGTCTCAAGAAAAAGAGACGCCGGAACTTTGGGTAAAACACGTGAGATGCGTTTTGCCTCTAAATTGTCTATATCTTGTATTCTTTTCCGCGGCCTGAGCAAACTGTTGAAAACCGGAATGGTGCAGGGCTTTGAGGCGCGTGAATTTGCGAAACGCGGTGAAAAGCTGAGAACGTCGCCGGAACTTAGGGAAAAATTGATCATTTGCGATCGATAGCGATGTTACGGGTTTTAAAACGCCCTGACACAATCATAAGAGTGCTGCCATGAGCAAAAGTTTCGCATCAACCGATGATACGGTCGAAAAGAAAATCACCTTTCAGAATATCGGAAAAGGTTGTTATGCCTTTACTGCCGAAGGGGATCCGAATACCGGAGTGATCATCGGCCGTGATGCGATCATGGTTGTGGACGCACAAGCGACACCGGCCATGGCTGAAAAGGTGATCGAGCAGATCCGGAAGGTCTCTGACAAGCCTATAAAGCACGTCGTTCTCACCCACTATCACGCGGTGCGTACTCTGGGTGCGAGTGCCTATGGGGCCAGCGAAATCATTGCTTCGGATTTGACGAAACGAATGGTCGAGGAACGCGGGGAAGCAGACCGGAAGTCGGAACAGGAACGGTTCCCGCGCTTGTTCGAAGATGCTGCCAGCATTCCGGGCCTGACCCGGCCGACAATGAGTTTTGCGTCGTCGATGTCGGTCAATCTCGGTGATCTGGAAGTGCGGATCATGCATTTGGGCCGGGGGCATACGATGGGCGACGTGGTCGTCTGGGTGCCGGGCTCCGGCGTGATGTATTCGGGTGATTTGGTGGAGTACAAATCTGCCTGCTATTGCGGAGATGCGCATTTGGCCGATTGGCCGCGCGCGCTCGACCGAATTGCTGCCTTCCGTCCAAAAGCTCTGATGCCGGGACGTGGCGCGGCGCTTGTAGGACCGGAAAAAGTCATTGAGGCGATCAGACTGACACGTGACTTCATTGAGACCCTGCGTGATGCCACGGCGGCTTCTGTTGAAGCCGGATTGAACCTGAAAGAGACGTTTTTGGCGGTGCGCGATGTGATGGATCCGAAATTCGGGACCTATGCGATTTATGAGCATTGCCTGCCGTTCAATGTCGCGCGTGCTTTTGATGAAGCGTCCGGCATTGATTTTCCGAAAGCCTGGACGACGGCGCGCGACAAGGAGCTTTGGAGCAGTCTTCAAGGGGTGGTGAAGCAGACCGGCTCCGGACAGGAACCGGCACAGGGAAAACAGGACCCCAAGCCGAAAGGCCACGGAAATGAGGCAGGTCCGGAACCGAAAGAGGGTGGTCAGGACGCGCCGAAGGACGGGGATCCGGCATCCGAGGCGCGCAAGGACGGCGGCGGCAAGGCTTCGACGGGTGCGCCTGAAACCATTCGGGACGAGGATCGGAAGCCGGAAGGCAAGGCATCTCAAACTCCGGCTCAAAACGATGCGGGCGCACAAGGCCGTTCGGATAGCAGCAAGCCCGGAGAAAAAGCAGTCGAGACGTCTGAGAGGCACGAGGACACTTCAAAGCCGAAACAGCCTGAAATTTCTGTCAAGGAACTGGAAATGCAGCTACAGGACGCCTTGAGCAAGGAAATGGCCCAAAGTCTCGGAGAAGTGGCTCCGTCAAAACCGCAGGACAAAACAGAAGATCAGGACAAGAAAACGGCTGACCCGGTTGTATGAGCTTGCGCAGGCAGCCGCACGAACGGTAGTTTGAAGATCGCTGGACCGCTCACCCGCATGTGAGCGGTCCGTTTGTTTGGGAGATAGGTAATGCGATTTCTAGCTCGTGCCGGTCTTGCAGTGGCAGCATTTGTTGCCCTGGTTTCAACGGCACCTGCCGCCGAAGAACCGGATTTGATTTTCAAGAAATCCACTGTGTGGAAGTTCCTGACCCCGGATCACAAACTGGCCACTTATGCGATCGACGATCCGCTGGTTGATGGTGTGGCCTGTTACTTCACCGTACCTGAGAAGGGCGGAATTTCCGGTTGGATAGGGGTTGCGGAAGAAGTGTCGGACGTTTCGCTGGCGTGCCGGCAGGTCGGGCCGATCAAGATCAAGGACACTTTTGATCAGGGCGACGAAATGTTCCGCCAGAGCCGGTCTATCTTTTTCAAGAAAATGCGGATCGTCCGGGGCTGCGATACCAAGCGTAATGTGCTGGTTTACGTGGTCTATTCAGACAAGTTGGTCGAGGGCAGTCCGAAGAACTCGACATCGACGGTTCCGATCATGAGGTGGGGCGAATTGGACCCGCCGCATTGTGCGGACTTTATCGACTGACCTGAAGATTGGTACCTGGAACCTGCGCCACCATGTTCCAGGTGCCGGGGTCAGCTTTCCACCGGAGTGGCAGCCAGCCGCTCAACTCTCTTCACCTCTGAATCGTCGCAGAAGTGCTTGTACAGCACGGCCATGATGTCATGTGCCGCGTCGCTGACAAGACGATAGTAAATGGTAGTGCCTTCGCGGCGGGTCACGACGAGACCTTGTGCGCGCAACAGGGAAAGCTGTTGAGAAACCGTCGGCATGCGCATGCCGGTCTTTTCAGCGAGATCCCCGACGCTGCATTCCCTGTCCCACATTTGACACATGAGCAGAAGCCGGGGTGCAGAAGCGAGCATCTTAAGGAACTGCGCGGCATTCTCCGCTTTTTCCTCAAGGGCTTTTTGATCCATCATTTTATATTGCCGTCTTTAAATAGGCCGCCCCACCTGCGGCTGGATACTGTTCCCACCGGAATTATCATTGTTTGGTTTAATATCTTTCTCCTTCAGTGTCGATAATCGATAACGACCAATCGGTCCGAAGATACGACAATAATTGTTACAGACGCCCGACAGCTGGCAGAATGACATACCCCGATCCGCAACCGATTCCGGTGGTGAGGCACATTGTTTTTTGCTGGAGTTCGGATTGGGTAGCGCCTGCGCCAAGGGCAAAGGTCACAAGACCGCCAATCGGAGCGGCGAACAATGCAAGCAGGAAGGCGAGGACAAACAGGCGGTTCAACATGGGACGGTCTCCTCAAGGACGGCGGTTAAGCGTCATTGAGGAAACCTTAGTGGCGGGCGCTTGAACCCTTGGTGAGTGGCGCGTTCAGGTCGCGTTCAGCATTATTAATTCTTGGTAGAGTATTGAAATATATAAGATTTAATAATTTTCTGTCATGGCTTTGGCAAGTGCGTTTTGCAGGACTTCATCGCGTCCGTAGATATCTTCCCGAAAGTGCGTGGAGCCGTCCTTGTTCATCCATGCGGTCAGATAGGTCAGATGCACCGGAATTTTCTGATCAAGCGTGATGACATGCCGTTGACCGCTGTCGCGCAAGCTCTCCAGCTTTGCGCGGTCATAGCCCTGGCTGGCCAGCAGCACATCCCCGAGCGCAAATGGATCAGAAACCCGGATGCAGCCGTGGCTGAAATCGCGTTGCGCCCGATTGAACAGGGATTTGGCCGGTGTGTCGTGAATGTAGATGTTGAACTTGTTCGGGAACATGAACTTGATCCGGCCGAGCGCATTTCCGTTGCCGGGATCCTGACGCAAACGGAAAGGAAAGTTCGATTTCGAATAGCTGTTCCACGCGACCTGTGCCGGTGCGATCTCGGCACCGTTCTGGAACACGCGGATGCCCTTGCCGGAGAGCGAGGACGGATTCCTTTGAAGGGAGGGCAGGTATTCGTTGGTGGCGATTGACCGCGGCACATTCCAGTACGGATTGACTTCCACATAGGACATCTCGTTGGAAAAGACCGGGGTCGCATGATAGGGCTTCCCCACAACAACAGGGGCGGTGTGCCAGGTCTGGTCGCCCTTGACGACTTTAAGGTTCTGGTCGGCCAGGTTAACGAACACGTAGGTGTCGCCGAAGTAGTCCGGCATCCAGCGCCGCCGCTCCATGTTCAGTTCCATCTGGATCAGCTTGTCCCGGATCGGGGTATTCAATGCGGCAAGGGTGGCGGGGCCAATTACGCCGTCTGTTTCAAGCCCGTGATAGGACTGGAAGGTTTCGACCGCTTCCACGAGGCTGCCGTCATAGAGGCTGCCGTCATAAATGTCTCCGGTGTGGCCGCCGGCAAGCAAGTAGTCCTCTTCTGTCAAGCGCTGGCGTAATATGTCAAGCCGGGGGTCGCTCATTCCGGGTTTGAGAACGTCGCCATCCGGGACAAGAGTAAAGCCGCCGGCAGCTGCCTTGCCGCGGTAATCCTGCAGGCGTAACTGAAGGCGTCTGTAATTGGGGGTCTGCGGTGCGAGGCTCGTCAGAAATGCGCTGTAGTCGATGGCAGCTTCTGCATTGGAGAACAGCTCCGCGGCGACTGGCCTGTCCGGAAATAGGTTCAATGCCTTGTTGATCTTGTTCGGCTGGACGCGTCCTGAAGACAGGTGGGTCGCATAACGCAGGAACTGTATGCTGAGATCGATATCGAGTGTCGCCCAGTCGGCGGCTGTTTTTGCGGTTCTTGCCCGTTCAGAAAGCCCTATCGGGTCGTAGTTTTGCGGGTTGAGTGCATGGACATTGGCGTCCGCAAAGGCTTCCAGCGTCAGTCTTGCGTTTTCGGTCAAGCCGTTCGGGCTGAGCCAGACCGGATCATAGTTGCGGCTGACATAGAAGTTCAGCAGGCTTTCATCGATTGTCTCGGGCAGTGTGTCCCTGACGGCCGCCGCGATCGGGGTCTTGGGCTGATGTGTGCCAGTTGCCGAAGGCAATGCACTTCCGGCTGGAGCTGTCGCCTGCGCAGATGCCGGTATGGAGAGGCCGTAAAAGCAAAGCCCCACGCTCATCCCGGCAGCCGCAAGTCTGGTCACCACGCGCATTTATCACCCTCCCGATGATTCCCTTGGGTGACTTAGCGTATCCAAGTCATTGGCGCTGTCCAGTTGCGAAAGCGGGTTCATTACCCAAGTTGATTGGTCATGGTGTTTTTGCTTCGTTTTTGTGCGTTGTTGACAGCAGAAAAACCCGCATCCAAAGAGCTGAATGCGGGCGAGGCGACAAGTATCGAAATTATCGCAAGTGGGGCCTTTAATTCGCGATGTCTGAAGCAAAAACTCTGCTCAGACCCTCAGCATACCCAGGATCATGTTTGATTGCTTTCGCGTAGGCTTTACCCAGTTTTTGGCCGGCAATGACGTCGCTTGGGTAGTGAACGCCGGCAACCACTCTTGCGTGGCCGAGCTTTTCGGCAAACGCAACGAGTTCCTCCGCGCGGTCCGGGAAAATGTCTGCAAGAACCTGCCCATAAAACATGGCGTGTGTTGAATGGCCGCTGGGATAACTTGGACTCTTGCTGGGCTCTACGAGAGGATGAACCGACGGGCTTCGCAGGAAAGGCCGCGGGCGGGCGTAGGTGTCTTTCACGCTGCGATAATGCGGATAAATGTCTTTCCACGCGGCATCAACAAGGCCTTGCAACGCTGCGCCGTTTACGCTCAGCAACTCTTCGGACAGGATTGGTGCGAAGGTCTCCAATGAGAAATCGGCGGTTTCAATTGCAAATGCGATTTGCTCTGTTGTCCTTGTCCTTTGCATCCAAAGCACGACTGCAAGATCTGCCTGATCTTCGACCGACCCGTTTTCAGGTGGTGGACCTATCAATTGGGCTCCGTCAACAGCTTCGATCGAAAGCCCATTGTGTGCGGGAATATCCTTTGCCTGCAGGGCTCCGGAAAAGGCGATGGTGACGATTAGCAGAAAGGGAAGGACCGCGCGCTTGAACATTTTGGCTCCATGTCATTTTTGAGGCGGCGGTGGCATTTCAGGGGTACTGTGGTCTTTTTGTGGTTGGTTTGGGAGTGAGGGGCGTTTTCGAAGAATTGAGCGCTTATATTTGTGCAGAAATATCAGGCGAGCGAACTCTGTGCGCTACGAAAGTTGGCGGTCGTGCATTGATTAGGAGCACAGGCTTCCAAAAGGAGCTCTGCGGACCTCTTCGTCCGCCGAATAGTCACTTAATTCCCTAGGCCCTCCATTTGTGGATCAATTGTGGCCTTGACCGCGAAATCAAAAGCGGGTCATAACGGCAGCCATGATGACGGCCACACGGAACATCATTTCGATCACCATTATTTGCAGCTAGCGACACCGCTGGCTGTGGCCGTTCCTTCTTGCGCAACACCTTGAGACGGATCGCCCGGCCAGCCGGCCAGGAGACTGTTTGACATGCGCGCGCCTGAAACCGTTTCAGAGACAGCGATTACCGGAAGCTTCAAGGGCTTGCGGCTGACCAATACATTGACCCGCAAGAAAGAGGAGTTTCTTGCGATCAATGACGAAAACGTGCGCCTGTATGTCTGTGGTCCGACCGTTTACGACTTTGCGCATATCGGGAATGCGCGCCCGGCAATCGTGTTTGATGTCCTGTTTCGCGTGCTCAGAGAGCTCTATGGCGCGGAGCACGTCACATATGTGCGAAACATCACGGATGTGGATGACAAGATCAACGCACGTGCGCTGCGGGACTTTCCCGAGCTGCCGCTGAATGAGGCTATTGCGAAGGTTACGAAAACGACGGCGGATCAATATCACAAGGACGTCTTGTCGCTCGGCAATCTTGCGCCGACCCATGAACCCCGGGCGACCGATCACATTCCGGGCATGATCGAGATGATCGGCAACCTGATCACCCGTGGCCATGCCTATCCGGCTGGGGGCGAGGTGCTGTTTGATGTTGGCTCCATGGCCGCCTATGGTGGGTTGTCTAAGCGCAATCTGGACGAGCAGAAAGCCGGTGCCAGGGTCGCGGTTGACGCTCACAAGAAAAATCCGGGGGATTTTGTCCTTTGGAAACTCTCATCCGACGAAGAGCCGGGCTGGGACAGCCCGTGGGGCCGGGGGCGTCCGGGCTGGCACATTGAATGCTCCGTGATGAGCGCGTTTCATCTTGGCAAGGTGTTCGATATTCACGGGGGCGGGCTCGACCTGATCTTTCCGCACCACGAAAACGAAATTGCCCAGTCATGCTGCTCGCACGGAACAGACCGTATGGCAAATGTCTGGTTGCATAATGGCTTCGTTCAGATCGAGGGAAGGAAGATGTCCAAATCCGAGGGCAACTTCTTCACCATCCACGAGCTTCTGGAAACGGAGAATTTCGGTGGCCGGAAATGGCCGGGCGAAGTGCTGCGTCTCGCCATGCTGATGTCGCATTATCGCGAGCCGATCGATTTTTCCGTGCGCAAGCTGGAAGAGGCGGAACGGCTGCTGGCAAAATGGCCGGATGTTGTTGCGACCGATGTTGCGCCCGCCGCATCTGTTGTTGAACCCTTGCTTGATGATCTGAATACAGCTGTCGCGATCCAGGCGCTTCATGCCTTGGCGATAGCTGCCGGCAAGGGAGACGCCAGCCTTGAGGAATACTCTGCAAGTGCCGCGCTGTTGGGTTTGAAACCGGTCATGGTGGATACCTCGGGTCTGGACAAGGCATCGATTGACGCCCGTGTTGCCATGCGGCTGGAGCATCTCAAGACGAGAAACTTCACAGAGGCTGACGCTATCCGCGACGAGCTGACCGCGGATGGGATTCAGCTGAAGGATGGCAAGGACCCCGAGACCGGGGAGCGGATCACGACATGGGATGTGAAGCGGTAGGGGACCATCTGTAACGCCGGTCGGGTTTCGCACTCGGCCGGCGGTTTGCAGCGCCAAATTCAGCGCAAGGCGATTGCCGGAAACTTTCGGTTTCGTCTCGACGATGGAGGAAAGTCATGAGCAATCGGGTTTTTTCGGGAGGATGTCAGTGTGGCGCGGTAAGGTATAGGGTCGGTCAGTTCGGACGGGCTTCGATTTGCCATTGCCGCATGTGTCAGAAGGCGTTCGGCAATGCGTTCGGGCCCCTTGTCACAGGCCATGACCTTCAATGGACCCGTGGAGCACCCAGGCACTATCATAGTTCGAACAAGGTACGCCGCGGGTTTTGCTGCGCGTGCGGGACACCTTTGACCTACGAACCCGAAGGCGGAGCGGTAGAAGTCGCCATCGCAACGCTCGATGACCCGAATGGAACACCTCCCGCGATACAGGTGGGTATGGAAGGACGTCTCGATTGGTGTCCATCCATGCCGAAATTGCCGGAGCGTTCCAGCACTGATGACAACGGCGGTTTTTATGCCGGTATTGTCTCCTATCAGCATCCGGACCATGACACCGACACTTGGCCTCCCGGAAGAGGTCAGGGCAATTAACTTGCTAGTACTCCGGAGTAGAGACGATGGACAGGAAGGTGTTGTCAGGCGGATGCCAATGCGGTGCGGTTCGGTACAAGTTGAGCGGTCTGGGCCGCGCTGCCATCTGCTATTGCCGGATGTGCCAGAAGGCAATCGGGAGTTTCATAACGGCGCAGGCACGATATGAGGAAATCGAGTGGACACGCGGAACGCCTGCGTATTTCTGGAGTTCCAACAAGGTCAAGCGCGGGTTTTGCCGGGAGTGTGGAACGTCCCTGACATATGACCATTTCGACAAGCGCCTGATCGTGATTGCGTCTCTGGACAATCCGGAGCTTGCACCGCCGACAATTCAGGCGGGAACCGAGGGGCGCCTGTCGTGGTGTCCCGAATTGCCCGGCATACCGGCGTGCACGACAGATGAAGACGTGCTGGCGGACAAGTATTATGAGGGGCTGATATCCTATCAGCACCCGGACCACGACACTGAAATCTGGCCCCCGGCCGAATTTACCCCGGATCGAAAAGAATGAGCCAAAACAAAAAAGAACGACTGTACCTCTTTGACACGACCTTGCGCGATGGGGCGCAAACCAGCGGTGTTGATTTTTCGGTCACCGAAAAGATCGTGATTGCAGGGCTGCTCGAGCGGCTGGGGGTTGATTATGTCGAAGGCGGATATCCGGGAGCCAATCCGACGGATACCGAGTTCTTTTCCAAGAAGCGGACCCAATCCGCAACATTTACAGCCTTCGGGATGACCAAGCGGGCGGGCCGGTCCGCCTCGAATGATCCAGGGCTTCAGGGGTTATTGGCTGCGCAGTCCGATGCGATCTGTTTTGTTGCGAAGTCCTGGGACTACCACGTCCGGGTCGCGCTGGGCTGCACAAATGATGAAAACCTTGAATCGATCACCGATAGTGTGAAGGCGGCTGTCGCGGCAGGCCGGGAAGCGATGATCGACTGCGAACATTTCTTCGACGGTTACAAGGCCAATCCGGACTATGCACTCGCCTGCGCCAAAGCCGCATACGATGCAGGCGCACGCTGGGTTGTCTTGTGCGACACGAATGGCGGCACGTTGCCGGACGAGGTCAAGGCGATCGCCGGCGCGATTCAAAAGGTGGTGCCGGGCGATCACTTGGGCATCCACACCCACGATGATACGGGACATGCGGTCGCAAATGCGCTGGCCGCCGTGGACGCCGGTGTACGCCAGATCCAGGGAACGTTGAATGGGATCGGGGAACGGTGTGGCAATGCCAATCTGGTGACGTTGATCCCGACCCTTATGCTGAAACCGCAATATGGTGAGCGCTTCGAGCTCGGGGTTACCGAAGAGCAACTGGGTGAGCTGTCCGCGATTTCGCGGACGTTCGATG
The DNA here is from genome assembly GCF_009711355.1 of Roseibium sp. RKSG952. Lineage (NCBI taxonomy): Bacteria > Pseudomonadati > Pseudomonadota > Alphaproteobacteria > Hyphomicrobiales > Stappiaceae > Roseibium > Roseibium sp. RKSG952. The sequence continues at coordinate 11,887 of NZ_SMMF01000946.1, forward strand.
AAATTCTCAACGTCTCCCCTGACCGTCATGCGCCTTATGTCGGTGAAACAGCCTTTGCGACCAAGGCGGGCATCCACGCGTCCGCGATCCTGAAGGACCCGCAAACCTACGAACATGTTGCGCCGGAATCGGTTGGCAATAAACGCCGGGTTCTTGTGTCGGATCAGGCAGGCAAGAGCAATCTGCTCGGTGAGCTGGCCCGGCTCGGCGTAGACGTCGACAAGTCCGATCCGCGTCTCGACGGTTTGCTTGCAGATGTGAAGCAACGGGAGGCCGAGGGCTATGCCTATGAGGCAGCTGATGCGTCTTTCGAGTTGTTGGCCAGGCGTGCCTTGGGGGGAGTTCCGAGCTTCTATGAAGTTCAGTCTTTCCGGGTGATGGTTGAGCGGCGCTATAATGCCATTGGGCAACTGGTCTCTGTGTCGGAAGCAGTGGTCAAGGTGGTTATTGACGGCGAAACGCGCATGTCTGTTGCGGAGGGAAATGGTCCGGTCAACGCGTTGGATGTCGCCCTGCGCAAGGACCTTGGCAAATACCAGTCGGCCATAGCGGGGCTGGAACTGGTCGATTATAAGGTGCGCATATTGAATGGTGGCACTGCAGCAGTGACGCGCGTCCTGATCGAGAGCCACGATTCACGGACCCACAAACGCTGGTTCACGGTCGGCGTGTCGAGCAATATTGTCGACGCCTCCTTTCAAGCACTCACTGACTCCATTACATACGCTCTGTTGAAAGCAGACGCGCCCTGATCTTTTTTCACCATGGGTGACGTCAATTCCCTGGATTGATCAACCCCATGGTTCCGGAAAGTTATTCTGACGGGCGTGAAGTGCGCCTTGGCGTCACATTGGCCGTTTTGGCATTTGTCATGTGGGGTTTGCTGCCGGTTTACTACCGGCTCGCGGATGCCGCCTCCATATATATGGTCGTTGCCAACCGGGTCCTCTGGGCGGCGGTCTTTCTTGGTTGTTGGCTTGTGCTTTCCGGACGATTGCAAGAGGTGCTTCAAGCGCTAAGAGCGACCAGAAACCAATTTCTGCTTTTTGGTTCTGCCTTGCTGATCGGGAGCAACTGGCTTGTCTATGTCTGGGCGATAGAGCACAATCGGGTGCTTGATGTTTCGCTTGGATATTTTGCGAACCCCTTGTTCAACATATTGCTCGGGCGGTTTTTTCTCGGAGAGAGACTGACAAGGATCCAGTGGATTGCAGCCGGATTGACCGTGTTTGCCTTTGTTCTGGAAACAGCCGGGGCAGGCCGTCTGCCGTGGGTGTCTGTCTATCTTGGCCTGTCGTTTTCCGGATATGCACTGGTCAGGAAAAAAGTTCCTGTACGCGCAGCGCCTGCGATCCTTATTGAATTGTTGATGCTTTCGCCGATAGCGCTCGGGTTCATCGGGACGCGTTTGTGGCTCGGGGGTGGTGTTGAATTGTCTGGGCAGTCCATGCTGTTGGGTGCCATTCTGGCAGGAACCGGTCTTGCGACCATGACGACGCTTTTGTGTTTCGGAGCGGCGGCGCGGCGCATACCGTTGATCAGCCTCGGCATGCTCCAAAACATCGAGCCATCCATCCATTTTCTGGTTGGGCTGACAGTATTTGGCGAGCCGCTCCTTGTCTCGCGCGAAATTTCATTTGTGCTGATCTGGATATCCCTTGCCATCTTCAGCTATGGCAGCTGGTCAGCACGGGGGCGCCCGACGAACCCCGGTACCAGCACGTAGGTGTCCGCCGGATCAAGCCGGGGACTTCCGCTCGGCTTGCACCTTGGACGATGCATGCTGTCTCGTTTTTCCACTGTCCAGTTTGGCCGGAATTGCCGGAACCGACTGCGCAATTCGATGGAGAGGCATTTCCCTCAAGGATGCTCGGCGCTGAGTATGGGATCTTGCGAATCGAATTAAAGCTTTTTCATCTTGCATGGTCGGTGGTACAGCTCACGATGGCCGATTTGCTTTGACGATGAATTTTGCAGGTTGGGCCCAGTGAGCCTTTCAGGGGATCGCGCATCGGGTTGGTCAAACGGGAGCTGCTTCCGTCTGAGCTGTCTCGAACAAAATGACATCTCTCGCGTTGTGCCGGAACTTTGTCGCCTGCAAACGCATTGCCGAAAGAATGATGCATGACCGAAGCGACAAGCGCAGCGGTATCCGCTGATCGTGCGCAGTCCGATGAGTTCAGAACAGGCCTGCTGCTGGCGCTGGCGGCCTACGGCATGTGGGGTTTTTTGCCGGCCTATTACAAGCTGACCTCCTCAGTCCCTGCCGATCTTGTGGTGTCGCATCGGATCCTCTGGTCGGTACTGTTTGTCGGTCTGTTTCTTGTCGCAAAAAAGAGAGTACATGAGATTGCCGAAATCCTGCAGCAACCGCGCATGGTGGCCCAGCTTTGCGCGTCTGCATTGTTGATCGGCGGTAATTGGCTGGTGTTTGTATGGGCGATCGAAAACAACAGGGTTCTGGATGTGTCCCTCGGTTACTTCGTGAACCCGCTCGTGAGCATTCTCGTTGGCCTTGTGGTTCTGAGGGAGCATTTGCGGCCGCTCCAGTGGCTCGCCGTCGGGCTCGCTGGCATGGCGGTTGCCGTGCAGGCGATTTTGGCCGGGGGCTTGCCTTGGGTCTCGCTATTCCTCGCGGTTTCCTTTGCAGGCTACGCCTATGTCAGGAAAGTCACGCCGGTGCGCGCAACGCCGGGTCTGTTTGTCGAAGCCTCGCTCCTGCTGCCTGTGGCGGTTGGTTATCTGGCGTTGAATGCGTCCTGGGGCATTGATGCGCTATCGGTCTCCGACCCATTGCTTTTGCTCGCGCTGATGGGGACCGGTATCGTGACGGCTTTTCCGCTGGTTTGCTTTTCTGCTGCCGCCCGGCGCCTTCCAATGGTGATGATCGGACTGATGCAATATCTTGCGCCGTCCCTGCACTTTATCATGGCAGTTTTTGTCTGGGGCGAGCCGTTGAAACCGGCGACCCTGATGACATTCTCGGTCATCTGGATTGCGCTGGGCGTCTTCAGTTTTGACAGCTGGCGGCGCTTCAAAACGGTGCAGGGAACTGTGTCCAGGACCGCCTCCCCCTGACCGGGGGGCGCTGACGAGCGGTTGGTATATGTCCCCTAGAGTTCTTGAACAGGCGCCACGCCGTATTCGGGAGCGCTGTCCGTTTCGGGGCAGCTGATGGCCTGTGTCAGAAGCGGGATTGTCTCGTCGACGCTTCTGGCAACCAGATAGGGGACTTCGGTTTCCGGCCGTATGAACCCTTGAGCGCGCATGTGATCGAGCAATTCCAGAAGCGGCGACCAGAACCCGTTGATATTTGCAAGTACGATCGGCTTGCGGTGCTGGCCAAGCTGGCCCCAGGTCATCATTTCGACGGCTTCCTCGAGCGTTCCGATCCCGCCGGGAAGCGCGATGAACCCGTCCGACTTCTCAAACATCAACTGCTTGCGCTCGTGCATGTCCCTGGTAATGACCAAGTCCTTGAGCGAAGCCAGCATGACCTCGCGTTCCTTCAGGAAATGGGGGATGATGCCCGTCACCTGACCACCTGCCTCAAGGGTCGCCTCGGCCACCGTGCCCATCAGGCCGATGGAGGCGCCGCCGTAGATCAGACGAATGTTTTCAGACGCCAGACGTTGGCCGAGAAGTCTTGCGGCAGCCTCATAGGACGGATCGGACCCGAGGCCCGCACCGCAATAGACACAAACGCTTTTGATTTGATTGGAATTCAGACTGGTCATGCAGCATGTTTTGCATCGGTCCCGCATCAGGTCAAGTTCGGTAGTGTTCCAGAATTCGGCAATATGCTGTTTTCTTGCTGCAAACTGAAAAGCCGTTTATTCATGCTTCGGTAAGGGATCTAAATCAAAAGCTCTTTAAACGTGCAGAAGAGCTTGCAGTGTTGAACAGACCGCGAGGCCGGAAGTTGGGCCGGTTTCCGGGGCAGGATTGAAATGACAAGAAAAACACTGACTTGGGCAGTAGGGTTGGCGTTTGTCGTCGGGATTGCCGCCATGATCACGGCGGGTGTTTTCGAAAACCGCCAGCGTGACGGTCTTGCGCCGGTAAAAGAACAGGTGGCCTCCGAAAATGCCGGGTCCGGGGCGGGCGTGCAGGCGGATTCTGATGCGGCGGGAATATCGGTGGCAACCGGGCCTGAAACTGTGGTCTCCTCCGAACCGCAAGACACTCAGCCGCCGAAGTCCAATGACGGGCAGGGGGCAGCTGACGCCGGCAACGCAGAGCCGGATTTGCGCTTTGATGTTGTCGGTGTCGAGCCGACGGGCGACACCGTTGTGGCAGGGCGCTCGGATGCGGGAGCAATTGTCGCACTGACGGCAAATGGCGAAGTGGTCGGCAAGACCATTGCCAATGCCCGCGGTGAGTGGACCATTGTTCTGGACCAGCCATTGGCGCCTGGAAACTACGATGTTGGCCTGTCAGTCCTGAATGAAGACGGCCAAACCAAGTCGGAAAGCCCGCAGCGTGTGGTTGTTTCGGTCCCCGAAGACGGGAAAGAGCAGCCTCTTGTGGTTTTGAATGCGCCGGAACAGCCGTCAAACATCCTTCAGATGCCGGCCGGACAACGGGTGGCTGACGCTTCCGCTGTGGCCGGCGAAACGCCAACCGGTTCGGAGCAAACGGCCGCCGGGCAACAAACCGGCGATGTGTCGGCAGCGTCTGCGGATACTCAACCCGGCGGCATCACACAGGCTGGCGGGCAAAGCCTTTCCGAAACTGCAGGCCGGGCTACCGGCTCCGCTACAGATGCGCAAACGGATGCAGCTGCCTCAGCAGAAACCGAAGGCACGCCAACATCTGATTCTGAAAGAGATACACCGTCTGTGACCGTGGAGGCGGTCGAGACCGAAGCAGGCAAGATGTATGTGGCTGGAACCGGGGAACCAGGTACATCGGTCAATGTCTATGTCGGAGATGAGTTTGCGGGGCAGGCAAATGTCTCCGGTTCCGGCCGGTGGCTTTTGGAAGAAGACCGTGAAGTGGGCGCGGGCAACGTTGAAATCCGGGTGGATCTTGTCGAAAAGGGCACGGATAACGTTGAGGCACGGGCTGCCGTCACCTTTGCAAAGGAAGCGGACCAGCAGATTATTCTGACCAAGGTATCTGCAAGCGGGGCGGCAGGCGACGGCCATCATGCTGATACGGTCGAAAACCCGTTGCCGATGGTGATCATCCGGGAAGGCGACCATCTTTGGAAGATCTCCCGGCGGCTTTATGGCAGTGGAGTGCGCTACACCACCATTTACCAGGCTAACCAGCATCAGATCCGCAACCCGGACCTGATTTATCCGGGTCAGGTGTTTTTGACGCCGCATGGCGATCTCGGCTGGGAAGCAGTCCCGGCGCAATGACGCGGATAAACCGGATGGAAAAAGGCGGGCGGCTTGCCCGCTTTTTTTGTTGGGGCTTGCCGAACAGGCATTCCATCGCATATTTACGATGAAACGCGTTTCAGGATGCTTGGTTCATGGATACGGAAAAACAACCCGAAATCGAGTGTTCTGGTGGACCCTACACCGCCGATGAAGAACGCCAATGCGGGCTTGCTAAAGTCTACCGCGCACTTGGTCATCCGGCACGGCTGATGATTCTGGAAAAGCTCGCGCGGCAAAACGGGGCTTGTTGCGGCCAGATCGTCGATTGCATGCCTCTGGCCCAGTCGACGGTTTCACAGCACCTGCAGGTGCTGAAAGAGGCCGGTATTCTGGCCTGCAAGGTGCAGGGCCGGACCTGTCATTATGCGCTGGACAAGACGACTTTGGTTCGCGCCGCACAAGCGTCAGACGCGTTCCTTTCCCGATTGTGCGATGAAGCACCGCGCGAAAGTCTGGCCGAGAAAACCGGAAACCCTGACTGAAATTATCAGGTGTTTCCACAAGGAGTAGTTTTTTGACAAACCACACCTATGCGCAAGGCAGCGCCCGCGTGGCAGAAAGTTCCGGGAAGAATGCCGAAACGCCCGGGAACAGAAAGCCGGTCAGCGCGGACGAGGGGACGACTTTCGAGACGCTCAAAAATCTCTGGCCCTTTATCTGGCCAACGAAGCGCCCGGATTTGAAGCGGCGGGTGGTTCTGGCGATGGTTATTCTGGTCATCGCCAAGATCGTTACGGTCTTGTCGCCCTATTTCTTTGCCTGGGCGTCGGATGCGTTGACCGGCGAGACCTCGACACTCCCGGCCTTTCTGGTTGCTCCGATCATGCTTGTGCTTGCCTACAATGCGGCACGGGTTTTGGCGGTCGCCTTCAATCAGCTGCGTGATGCGATGTTTGCCCGTGTGGGGCAATATGCCGTCCGGCAACTTGGCAACATCACCTTCCGCCATCTGCACGCCCTGTCGCTTCGCTTTCACCTTGGACGGCGAACAGGTGGCCTGAGCCGGGTGATCGAGCGTGGTGTGAAAGGGATCGAGTCGATTGTCCGCTTCACCATCTTGAACGGCATTCCGACCATACTCGAATTCGCCATCATGGCCGTCGTGATCTGGTATCAGTTCGGTTTTGGCTATCTCGGCATCGTCGCACTGATGATCGTTGCCTATGTGTGGTTCACCATCAAGGCGTCGAACTGGCGGATCGGCATTCGCCGGGAAATGAATGACAGCGATACGGAGGCCAATTCCAAGGCCATCGACAGTCTGCTGAATTTCGAGACAGTCAAATACTTTGGCAATGAGAAGATGGAAGCGGCGCGGTTCGACCGCTCCATGGCGAAGTATGAAAGTGCAGCCACGCGTACCTGGACATCACTCGCGTGGTTGAACCTCGGCCAGACGGTGATCCTCGGTATCGGCATGGCGGCCTGCATGGTGTTGTCGGCCCGTGCCGTTATGGCTGGAACCCAGACCATCGGCGATTTTGTCCTGATCAATGCTCTATTGATGCAGATGTCGATCCCGCTCAATTTTATCGGTTTCATCTACCGGGAGGTGCGCCAGGGGCTTGCCGACATCGAGTCCATGTTCGATATCCTGCATGTGCCCGCCGAAATTCAGGACAAACCCGGTGCGCCGGCGCTGCGGGCGGTTGAGGGTTCTCTTCATTTTCAGGACGTCCGGTTTCACTACAATCCCGAACGGCCCATCCTGAAGGGAATTGATTTTGAGGTGCCTGCGGGCAAGACGGTTGCGATTGTCGGGCCGTCGGGAGCCGGGAAATCAACCATCTCCCGGCTGTTGTTCCGGTTTTACGACGTGACCGGTGGCGCGGTGCTGATTGACGGTCAGGACGTCCGCGATGTGACGCAGGAAAGCGTCCGCCACTGCATCGGGATGGTTCCGCAGGACACGGTTCTGTTTAACGACACGATTGCCTACAATATTCGCTACGGCCGTCCGGATGCGACGGACGAGGAGGTGCGTGAAGCCGCAAGGATGGCGCAAATCCATGCGTTCATCGAGCATCTGCCGGAAGGTTATGACACGGAAGTTGGCGAACGCGGGCTGAAGCTGTCCGGCGGCGAAAAGCAACGGGTGGCCATCGCGCGAACGATCCTGAAAGCACCTCCGATTCTGATTCTCGACGAGGCGACCTCGGCTCTGGACACCCACACGGAGCGCGAGATCCAGACTGCCCTTGATCAGGTGTCGAAAAACCGGACAACGCTTGTGATCGCGCACCGGTTGTCGACGGTCGTGAACGCAGATCAGATCATAGTTCTGGAGGCGGGACATATTGCCGAGAGGGGAACCCATGCCGAGCTTCTGGACAAGGGTGGTCTTTATGCATCCATGTGGGCCCGCCAGCGCGAGGCGGACGAGGCGGAAGAGCGCTTGCGGGCAGCAACAGAACAGGATGAAAAAGGGTTCGTCCGGCGTGGCGCCAAGGCTGAAGAAAGCCTAGTCTGAAGGTCTTTGCAGGATCTGGAGTGACGCCTGTCTTATGCCGCATCACAGCTGGCATTGGCAGGGCCCGGATCGTTTGCGGGCAGACATGGGACGGCAGCGTTCCCCTGTTTTCTGCCGGGTTTTCTGATCCTGAACAGCGACAGGAAGGCTCTGCTTCGTAATGTGCGGGCGCGGGCGTCGTAGGACCGGATCAGTTCTGGGGTGAGTGAGGGCTCGATATTGTGCATGGTGCTGTCTCCTCATTGGATGTCTGCACCATCGCTTTTTTCAGATGTTGGAAGAATTGGTCTTGTATCGAAGACGTCTTTCGATAATTTCGAATAATGCGTGTCGATGATCTTCGGTTTTTCACAAGAGTGGCCGCACTTGGCAGCCTGTCGGCGGCTGGCAAGGAAATCGGTCTTTCGCCCTCGGCCTCCAGCGCCCGGTTGACGTCTCTTGAAAAGGCGGTCGGAGCGCAGCTTGTGTTCCGTACCACCAGAAGTGCTGCATTGACCGAAGCCGGGCAAGTCTTGCTCGAGAGCACAACCGCCGCGCTCTCAACCCTGGATGCGGGTCTGGCTGCTCTGGAGGCCGGCCGCGATGCGCCGCGTGGATTGTTGAAAATCTCCTGCAATGTGTTTTTCGGCCACAAGCATGTTCTGCCCTTTTTGAACGAGTTCATGGAGCTTTATCCCGATATCCGGTTCGAACTCAGTTTCAGTGATCGTATCGTTGATATCGTCGAGGAGGGCTATGATCTCGCCTTTCGCGGGGCGCCATTGCCGGATTCGTCATTGAAGGCGCGGCGGCTCGGCGCAAACCAGCGTGTCTTGTGTGCTTCCCCGGACTATCTGGCGCGCAAGGGCGTCCCGAAGACACCGGCAGATCTGGCCAATCACGACTGTATCGGGATCAGCCAGATCCCGGTTTGGTACTTTGAAGGCCCAAATGGCGAAATTGCCCAACAGGTGACGCCTTATATCGCCGGCGACAGCGGTGGATATTCAAGTGACGCTGCCTTGCAGGGGCTCGGGATTGCGGTGAAGTCCGGGGCCCATATCTGGGAAGAGCTGCGCGACGGGCGGTTGATTGCGATCCTGCCGGAGTATCCGGTCGCGCGTACCGGAGCCGTCTGGGCGGTCTCGCCACCGGGAAATTTCACGCCGCCGAAAACCAGGGTTCTGATCGATTTTCTGCTGAACAAATATGGACGGCCCGCCTACTGGGAATTTGATCTTGATAAACTCTATGCAGACCACGCGGAAATCCTGAGACAAAAGGGCATACTTATGTAGGCCGTCTCGAAACCGCTTCATTTCATTGCCGAAACCGACTAGAAGACCCGGTTCAAGAGAGGTTTTGCCGGGGTTGCCGTTTCGAAGCCGAAGCCAGTTCGGTTTCCGGCGGGCCCGCTGTCGCGAAGGACGTGTTGATGTCGCTTGTTGATTCCGTAACCAAGGCCTTTGTCCCGGTGCACCGGGAAGGCTGGCCGTTTATTGCCATTTCTCTGGTTGCAACCCTCGTGGTCGGCTATTTCGTCGATCCGCTGTTCTGGATCGGCCTGATCTTTACCGGCTGGATTTGCTACTTTTTCCGAGACCCCAAGCGGGTAACGCCTGTGCAGGAGGGAATTGTCGTCTCGCCCGCAGATGGTGTTGTGAGCCATATCGGCCCGGCACGCCCGCCGCAGGAGCTGGAACTTGGCACAGAGCCGGTGTTGCGCATTTCGATCTTCATGAATGTCTTCAATTGCCACGTGAACCGTGCGCCGATGGCAGGCAAGGTGACGCGGGTCGCGTATCGTGCCGGCAAGTTCCTGAATGCCGAACTCGACAAGGCGAGCGAGCATAACGAACGTAATGGCCTCGTGATCGAGACCGAACACACGAAGATCGGTGTCGTCCAGATCGCCGGTCTTGTGGCGCGGCGCATTGTCTGTTTCGTCCGTGAGGGGGAAAACCTGGGAGCGGGTGACCGGTTCGGGTTGATCCGGTTCGGATCGCGGCTCGATGTCTATTTCCCGAATGGTGCTGCGCCGCGGGTGGCGCTCGGACAGAGCATGATTGCTGGCGAAACCGTGCTGGCGGATCTGACGCCGGGTGCTGAAGGTACCGGGCCGCTCACACGGGCAAGCTGAGGAACGATGGTGACCAAGCATCCAGACGGCATTACCCCGGAGGGGGATCAACAGACAGTCCCGCCGCGCCGCGACCCCAGGTTCCGGCAGGTGCCCATCCGGTTGATCCTGCCGAACATGGTGACGCTGCTCGCTCTGTGTTCCGGCCTTACCGCGATTCGCATGGCGTTCGAAGGGCGCTGGGAATTTGCGATCGGGGCTGTTCTGGTGGCAGCTGTTCTGGATGCGCTGGACGGCCGTGTCGCGCGCTTGCTGAAAGGCACGTCAAAATTCGGCGCGGAACTGGATTCCCTGGCCGATTTTGTCAATTTCGGCGTGACACCGGCCCTGATGCTCTATGTCTGGGCTTTGAATGAAGCGGGGTCTATCGGCTGGATTGCTGCGCTGATCTTTGCGATCTCCGCTTCCTTGCGGCTCGCACGGTTCAATGTGGCGCTGCATGACCCGTTGAAACCCGTCTGGGCGGCGAAGTTCTTTACCGGCGTTCCGGCTCCGGCCGGAGCGCTGACGGTACTGATGCCGCTCTATCTGGAATTTCTCGGTCTCTTGCCTGATGCGCCGGAAGTCGCGCTTCCGGTTGCCGCCTATACCGTCGTGATCGCCTTCCTGATGATCAGCCGGCTGCCGACCTTTTCGGGCAAGACACTGGGCAATCGCGTCCGGCGCGACCTGGTGCTGCCGTTGATCCTCGTGGCTGTTCTGCTCGTGGCTCTTGTGGTCAGCTATCCGCTTCGCATGTTGACGATTGGCAGCGCGCTCTATCTGGCAACGATTCCGTTTGCCTGGCGGTCGCATCGCAAACATCTCGCAGCTGATGCCGTGTTGCAGGGCGCGGACGATGATGGCGATTGCGAGGATACCGATCTCGATCATCTCGGTGACCGCGACAAGGACGACCATAGCTGACTTGGGGTCAAATGGCGCGGCGGTCTGAACGCGTTCCAAGCCGGACCAGAAGCCAGTAGACAAGGCCGCCCAGAACCGCGCCGAGGATCCAGCCAAAGCCGCTCAGACTCTCGAGCGCCGGCCACCAGACCGACAGGATCGAAAAACACGCTCCGATGGCCAGTGCTATCAGGGCGCGGCCATTATAGCCTCCTGAGTAGGCGTAAAGACCGTTCCTTGCCGCTGAGTAAAGTTCTTCGACCAGGACCTTGCGCCGTTTCACGACATAGTAGTCGGCGACGATGATGCCGTAGGCGGGCGCGAGAAAAGCACCGAGCGTGTTAACGAAGCGGCTGATACCGAACTCGGAAATGAAGCTGACCCAAAAGGCGCTGACCACAAAGGCTGCACAGGCGGCAATCAGGCCGCCCGTGCGAAAACTGATCCGGCCCGGCCACAGGTTCGACAGATCATTTGCAGGCGGGACGTAATTGGCGATGACGTTGATACCAGCCGTTGCGACAAAGAACGTAAGCCCTGCAACGACCGTCAGGAGCGTGTTGTCGACCCTTTGAACGACTTGGACCGGATTTGTCAGGTGCTCGCCGAAAACGGCGGTCGTCCCCGCAGTGATACATAATGACATCGCCGCAAAAAGAGCCATGTTGAAGGGCAGGCCGATCAGGTTCCCCAGGCGCATCTGGCGTTCGCTTTTCACAAAGCGCGAAAAATCACCAAAATTCAGGATTATGGGTGCATAAAACGCGATCATGATGCCCATGACCGTGACAAACGCAGCCACGGGACCGTTCGGGTGGCTGCCCCGGCCTTCAAAGGCGCGCCCGATATGATCGGTAAAGCCCGGACCTGCCGCGACCCAAAGGCTGACCAGCAGCACCAGCATGACGAGATACACGATCGGACCGGCGAGATTTAAAAACCGGCGGATCCACTCCATTCCCTTCCAGAACAACATCACCTGAACCACACTGACGATCACCAGCGCGACCCAGCCGAAAGCGGTGACACCCAGGAACGTTGCCTGAGGGCCGGGACCGAACAGGCCGGTGATCAGAAGCAGGATTGCAGTCGAGCCGACATAGCTTTGTGCGCCGTACCAGAAAATGGCGACTACGCCGCGCATCATTGCCGGAACATTTGCGCCGTAAACCCCCATGCTGGCGCGTGCGAATACCGGAAAGGGAATCCCGTACCGGACGCTTGGCGCTCCGATCAGGTTCATCAAGAAGGCGGCAATGAACCCGGACAGGACGATTGCGGTGAAGACCCACCATCCGTTGAGCCCGTAATTGAAGAAAAGCGATGCCGCGAGCGTATAGCCAAGCAGACTTTGTGCGCCGTTGGCCCAGGTGTTGAACAAGGCAGCCCAGGTCCAGTGGCGCGCCCTGCCGGGCACAGGGGCGAGATCGTAATTGTAAAGCCGCGGATGGGGATCTGCGGGAACGTAGGTGTCGCTGCTGCGCTCGGTGTAACGGTTGCTCAAGCTTTGGACCTTTCCCTCGCGCGACGGATGATTCCCTGAATTCGAGTGTGTCCCGGATTGGGCAAGGGCGGCAAGAAAAGTTCCGGGGAAGGCCGTTCAAGACCCTAACATAGTTGGCAATCCTCCGGCAGGCGGCAAAAAAAACCGCCGGCAAAACCGGCGGTTTGTGATTTTGGAGTGCCCTGTGATCATTCGGCTGCATGTGGCAGATCACGTGGGGGCAGCCTTGATTCGGTGTTCTTTGGCAAGGATACCACCCGGGCCGCCGGACGTTTTTCACCGCTGCTGGTATCAGCCACATCCTGCTCCAAACCACCGGCGCCAACCGGACCTGCTGCGGGGGCACGCAGGCGGTCACGGCCGAATATCCTGCGGAAGAACTGCGACCAGACACTGGGCGCTGCGATCATCACGGGGATGACGATCAAGGTCAGGATGGTCGAGAAGGCGAGGCCGGAAATGATCGCCGTCGACAACTGCACCCACCAAACTGCGACGGTTCCGCCATAGGATGTCACCTGATTGAAGAAGTCGAAGTTGATCTTGGTCGCCATTGGCAACAGGCCGGCGATGGTGGTTATCGTGGTCAGCAGGATCGGGCGAATCCGTTGCGCCGAGGTTTTCAGGATGGCGTCCAGAGGATCCAGACCGTCCTCGAGAAAACGGTTGTAGGTGTCGATCAGGACGATGGCGTTGTTGACCACAATCCCCGCCAAAGCCACGATACCTGTTCCGGTCATGATGATCGAGAACATCTGACCCGTCACCAACATGCCCAAAAGCACGCCAAACACCGACAGGACCACGGTCAGGAGTGTCAAGAACGTTTGGTAGAAGGAGTTGAACTGGGTCAGCAGGATGATGAACATCAGGAACAGGGAGGCAAACATGGCCCGCATCAGGAACGCGCCCGATTCCTTCTGGTCCTCGTCCGCACCGCGGAATTGCATGTACACATTGTCCGGCCACGCCTGAGTGTCGAGCCAGTCCTGCAATTCCCGGACCTTGTCATCCGGCGTTGCACCCGAAGCCGGATCGACGCTTGCCTTCAGCATCATCGAGTAAAGACCGTCGCGGCGGGTGATTTCCGAGACCTTTTGCGCCGGTGTGCGGTCGACAAAATTCGCAAGCGGGACAAGCCCAAGCGGTGTCTGCAGGCGCAGCTGGTCGAACCGGTCAACGGTCCGTTCGGTTTCGGGAAGCCGGACACGGATATCGACTTCGTCTTCGGAGTCTGTCGGCCGGTATTTGCCGATCAACACGCCATTGGTCACAAGCTGGACCATGTTGCCGACGGAGGCGATATCCGCCTGATACCGGCCTGCCTGTTCCCGGTCGATGTCCAGCCGCCATTCGATGCCGGGCAGGGGACGGTCATCCTCCTGATCCAGAAGGCCGTCCATCTGGTTCAGGTGATTGCGCACCCGGGCTACATTTTCGACCAGAACATCATAGTCGGTGGATTTCAGTTCAAGCTGAAGGTCCTTTCCGGTCGGTGGTCCGCCCTCGATCTTGCGGGTTTCGACCTTGATGCCCGGCAATGGTGCCGTCCGTTCACGGATTTCGGCAAATATTTCCTTGGCTTCCCGGCGGCAACAGAAGTCGGCCAGTTCCAGTTGCAGTTCCCCGATGACGTCGGCCGGTTTGTCCTGAATGCCACCGATTGACGGACCGCCACCGCCGCTGCCACCCGGCGCATTCGCAACCGTGACGACGTTCTCGATGCCCGGAATGGTCAGCACAATGTCTTCGACATCCTTGACCAGAGCGAGGGATTCGCTGGCCGAAAGGTTGCCCCGGCCTGAGACCAGAACCACCGCCTGATCGGGTTCTTCATCGACAAAGAACTCTACACCGGTCGGGTTTGCGATAAAGGCCGAGACGATTGCAAAACACCCGCCGACGAGCAACGCAACTGTTGCTGCCGTTCCGAGCGGATGTCCGGCGAGTACACGGAGCACCCGGACATAGAGCCCGGTAAAGCCCTTGACTTCTTTCGGGTCAAATGACTCCGCTCCCGAAAGAGCTGCGGCTTCGGCACGCTCCGTCTCTGCACGCCTGCGGGCACGGGCTTGTGACCAGCGCACGAAGGGACGCAGGATATAAAACGCTGCAAGTCCCGCAACAGCAAAGGCGACGACAGCCAATGCTATCGCGATTGTGCCGAGTGCTTGGGCGGGAACAGTGCCTGACAAGGCAGCGGGGACGAACGGCCCGTTCGCTACGGCAATCGCGGTAACTGCTCCAATGACGATGGCAAGAACAGCAGAGGCGTGCCGGTCGAGCCAATGCGATACGTCTGCCAAAATGCCGCCTGTAACGGGCAGGAACACCATCGCCGTGACCAGAGATGCGGTCAGAACGATAATCACCATGATCGGCAGGTAACTCATGAACTCGCCTGCAACACCCGGCCACAGGAGCATCGGCAGGAAGGCGACCAGTGTCGTGGCAGTGGACGACACGATTGGCCAGAACATCAGTTTCGCGGCCCGGATATAGGCTTCCTTGTCCTCCATGCCCTCATGGATTTTCCGGTCGGCATATTCGGTCATGACGATGGCTCCGTCGACCAGCAGACCGACGGTGAGCACCAGGCCGAACATCACCATTGTGTTGACGGTGTACCCAATGCCCCCGAGGATCAGAAAACCGACCATGAAGGAGGTCGGGATCGCAAGACCAACCAGCAGCGCGGATCGCAGGCCAAGGGCCGCCAGAACGAGCACCATAACAAGGAAGATCGCGGTCAGGATCGAGGATTGCAGCGAGCCAAGCACTTCATAGATGTTCGCCGACATGTCGAGCATCGTGTTGACATGGATCGATTTCGGCCAGTCCTTGGTCGCCTCAGTGACGATATGCTGAACGGCATCATTGTTTTCAATGATGTTGGAACCGATACGCTTGGTCACTTCCAGCGCGATCGCCGGTTGGCCGTTGACCCGTGTGAAGGAGTTCGAATCCTTGAACGTCCGCCGGATTTCGGCAACGTCCGACAGGGTCACAACGCCCTCACCACTCTGCTTGATCGGCAGGGAGTAAACGTCGGCAGCTGTTTCGACCAGCCCCGGAACCTTGACGTTGAACCGGCCGGCGCCGCCGTCAAGAAAGCCTGCAGGAACCAGCTGGTTGTTGGCGGTCAGCGTGTTGAACAGTTCTTCCTGGGTGATCGAATAGGCTTCGAGCTTCTGGGTATCTATCAGGATTTCCAGAAGCTCTTCGCGGTGTCCCGACAGTTCTGCCGACCTGACCGTATCGATCGCCTCGATCTGGTCCTTGAGGCGGCGGGCATGCTGGTACAGTGTGCGTTCGGGCACATTGCCCGACAAGGTCACCCACATCACGGGCACAAGCGCGAAATTGGTCTCGGTGATGGTCGGCTCGTCAGCTTCGGAGGGCAATTCGCCCTTGGCCTGATCGACCTTGTCGCGCACATCCGCGAGCGCTTCGTCCTTGTTGAAGGAGATGTCGAACTCAAGGATGATCCCGGCATGACCTTCCGAGGCAATGGCGGTGATCTCTTTCAAGCCGTCCAGCCCGCGCAGCTCCTTTTCCATCGGCCGCACGAGCAGGCGTTCTGAATCTTCCGGCGAAATGCCCTGCTGTGATATGGACACGTAGAAGATCGGAACATCGATGTCCGGGCTGTCTTCCTTCGGGATCGACAGATAGGACATGACGCCGGCTGCGATCAGCGCCAGCATCAGGACGAACACCGTTTTCGGCCGCCTCAGGACCGCTTCAAGCATCGACAACATCATTGAACCTCTACGGTTTCAAAAACCGGGGCCACTTTCTGGCCGTCCGAGACATAGTCCTGCCCGACGATGATCGCGGTCACCTTGTCGGGAAGCCCGCCGACCCACATGCCGTCTTCCTCGCCGCCCAGAACCGTGACCGGAAGAAATTTGGTCACGTCGTTCTCGTCGACTGCGCGGACCCCGACCTGCCCGGCATCATTCAAGGTCAGGTATGCGGGTGAGATCTTGTGTGCCTGTTGTTTGGGCAAGGGCAAGCGGGTGGCTGCGGTGACGCCGTCACGGGCGGCATGGTCTGGATTGGGGAAATCCACTTCGACCCGGAAAGTGCGGGTATCCGGGTGGGCTGCAGGCGCGATGTAGTTGACCTTGCCCTCCAGTTTCTCGCCAGTGACGAGTTCCACTTCAGCCGGCATGCCGATGGACACCTGGCCGATATTGATTTCGGACACCTGGCCGATTGCGCGCATCGGATCCAGATCAACCACGGTCGCGCAGATTTCACCTTCCTGCAGCCGCGATCCGATGTCGGCCATCGGGCTTTCAATGATCCCTGAAATCGGCGAGCGGACAATGGTCCGTGTCAGCTCGATTTCCTGCTCCTTGAGCCGTGCCCTGGCTGCATCCAGCTGCGCCTGCGTGGCAGCGGCTCGGGTCTGGGCGGTGAAGCCCCTTGTTGCCAGCTGTGAGGCCGCAGAATGGTCAAGTTCGGCCTGTGCGAGGTGGGCCTTGGCTTCCAGGACCCTGGCCTCTCTCGGGCCAATATCGAGCACGCATAAAATGTCACCGGCGTCGACATGTTCTCCCTCACGCACCGGACGTTCAACGACGATATCCGTTGTTTCCGCCCGCACGGGGATCTTCGCATCGGCTTCTGTCCGGCCCCGAATTTCAAGAACAGGCTGGCGCTCTTCGGCAACCAGCTCGGTTACCTTGACTGAAAAGATGTCGTTCTGGGTCTCGGCCACGCGCTCGGCGGGAGGCGGGGTCGCATTTTCGTTGTCGCCGACACCGCCAACGACCAGGGAGCCACTGTACATCCAGACGCCGACACCGGCGGCGAGACCGGCAGCGAGGATGTATGAAAACTTGAAACGCATCTGGCTACTCCGCTCTCTCTCACTCGGCAGCGACGGGAGCGGCTTTATCTGCCCCCTTTGCGATATTGATCAGATCGTCGCCATGCTCTTCGAGATAGGCGAGGGTGAGTTTCATGCAGGCGATGCCGTATTCGTTGATCCAGCGTTCGCCCGTTCTGGGGTCGTCGTATCCGAATTCCTGCATTTTACCGAGTTCCGCAAGAATCTGTTGCTTGCGGCGGTCAAGCGCGCGCCGGATCACATCGGGACCGAGGTCCGAGGCATACATCGCAATCAGCAGGAAGGGGGACTTGAACGTGTCGGGGGCCTGAGGTTCACACAGCGAGGCGAGAAACTCGTCACGGCCTGCTTCGGTGATGGAATAGACCTTGCGTGCGGGCTTGCCGTGCTGCTGCTCTTCCCGGACGGTCACCTTGCCGTCGGCTTCCAGCCGGGCAAGTGCGGGATAGATCGACCCGTAGCTGGCATCGTCGAAATAGCTGAACCGGCCTTCTGTCGATTCTTTTCGGATTTCGTACCCCGTCGCATCGCCGAAGGTCAGGATCGCCAGGCACAGGCTGCGGACGCTCATTCGTGTATTCCAGTTCATCATTCGGGGGATGCACCGACCAGATCCTCATAGCATCGGATCTCCGGCAGCCTCCCATGTCGGTCGCATCAATGCATCAATTACGGACCCTGGGCATGGCCGGATGACATCCAGCGCCAGCATTTCAAGGTCGCTATATATCGATCCTATATACTCACTTGATATATATCAAGCCAAAATGTTACCGGTCCGTAATGATGGGGATGTGCGTTTGAGTGTATTGGGGGTCGTCAGTGCGCGCTTTTGACGGCTTGCCGGATCTGAAAATTGTTCCAGATTGAAGTCACACGTTTCAAAATCGGTGCAGGGGGGAAGAAATGGGCAATTTGAGAGAGTTTCAGCAACTTAAATGGCTGCCTCGGGATCCGTTGCTCAGGTTGCTGGCCGTCAACGGCGGTATCGGGGTTATTATTTCCCTGGCCTTCGCGGTTGCCGTGCTGGTCTTGAATATCGGCAATTTGCGGGTCTTGATCCTCAATTCTGAAAATCCGGTCCTGCCTGTTCTCATGCTGATCGCCGGCTTGGTCATTACGCTGGGATCGGTCGTCATGGGATCAGCGATCATGATGCTCGGCTCAAGCGATGATCGCCGCCCCGGAGGTGGTTTGCGGCAGAAACTGCAGGCGGGGAATTCTGTCAACGCGCACGTCCTTCAGCCGATCGCGGTCAGGCCGAAGCGGTGATGACCTTTCCGGTTCTTGTGTCCGGTACCGGCGAACGTCAAGAGCCGTTCTGTTTGCGGTATGTTTGAGATGTAAATTAATTTAACAAAACAGAAACTTATTATCTTCTGTTCATGTGCCGCACACTGTAATCTGCGGCACATTATTGTGGCTACGAGGCCCGTGAAGCATCCGGGCTCTCAGCTCATCCCTCCGCCGAGCGGCGTATTCATTATTTTCTTGGCTTCTGCGCGGCGGGACAACTGATTGTCCATCAACCTTTCCATGGCAATCCGGACGGCGCCCAGGATGACGAGCCAGACAAGCAGGTACACCCAGATCCAGGCGATGGTCATCCATGAAATCTTGGGCACGATCCAGCCGAAGCCGCACATGAGGACTGCGAAAGCCTGGGTCAAAACGATGGCCAGCCATAGCGGCCGGGCCGGGTAGGGTTTTTCGAAGAACCACTTTTCCGTGCGGGTCACCAGAAGCATCAAATGGCCACCTGCCACAAGCTGCAGGAACATGACCGTTTGCAGGTGGGACTGATCGTGCAGGCCGAAGAAATTCTGCGCAGCCGGAACGGACATTACCGTAAATCCGATCAGGAGCAATCCGAAGGATTGTACGATCGAGGCAAATCCGAGCACGGCCGAGACCGTCAGCAACCGGGTCATCCGCCATCGGATCGGGTCCCTGGTGACCGGGGTGTTGTCATAGGCAATCGTCATGATCGGCACATCATCCAGAAGGGACATGATCACGATCATGATTGCTGTGAGGGGCTGAAAATTAAGGAAAATTGTCGAGAGCACCACCAGGAACATGATGTCCATGGTCAGGGCCACACGGTAGATCGTGTAGGACGTGATCCGCCCGAAGATCCGCCGGGCTTCCTCGATGGCGTTTTCGATGACCGACAAACCGGGAGCGGTGAGGATCAGGGCGGCAGCTCCGCGCGCCGCATCGGTCGCGCCTGAAACCGCGGTGCCGCAGTCAGCCTGCTTGAGGGCGGGGGCATCGTTTACGCCGTCGCCGGTCATTGCAACCAGATGGCCGCGCTGCTGCAGGGCCTTGACGATTGCATATTTGTGCTCCGGGAACACGCGGGCAAAACCGTCGGCTTCCTCGATGGCGTCGGCGATTTTTTTCGGAACGTGATCCGGATCCATGTCCTTGGGAAACGCTTCCGCAGCAGGGACAATATTCGTCCCAAGCCCAAGCTGGCGCGCTGTTTCGCGGGCAATGGCCGTATCGTCCCCTGTCACCATTTTGACCGCAACGCCCCGGGCGCGGACCTTTTCGATGGTTTCCTTGGAATCGTCGCGCGGCGGGTCAAACATGGGAAGAATGCCGAGGAGGTACCAGCTCTTGCCCTGGTCTGCGGAGCGGGCGACGCCCAGAGCCCGATACCCCCGTGAGCCGAGTTCGGCCACATGTTCGTTGACCTTGTCTGCGATATCCTTGGCCGGGGTCACGAGGTCGACAATGGCTTGCGGAGCGCCCTTTGACACCATGATCACATTTCCATCCGCGTCGGTTACGGTCGCCTGTGTGCGCTTCGAAACCGGGTCAAAAGGTGTGTATTGGGTGGTGGTGAATGGCTTCAGGGTGGAGCGATCCTTGAGGGCCTCTATGACGGCACTGTCGATGACGTCGCTGTGTTCGGTCTCCGATGCAAGACTTGCGGCAAGCACTACGTCTTGCGGGTCCGACGCCTGGAGGAGGATGGGATCTCCCAGTGTCAGGATGTTCTTGGTCAATGTGCCGGTCTTGTCCGAACACAGAATGTCGACGCCCGCCATTTCCTCGATCGAGGACAGTTTCGAGACAATCGCCTTTTCTTTTGAGAGCGCGAGTGCGCCCAGCGCCATGGTGATCGAAAACACGGCCGGCATGGCCACCGGGATCGAGGCGACCAGCAGGATGAGAACGAACTGCAAGATGTTGAGGGCATCGGCCACGCCCCAGGTGTCGGCAACGACGATATCCCGCCAGACCTGAACCCCGACCATGATCAGTGCGAGCACAACCGCGACCATGATCAGGAAGTTTCCGATCTGGAACATGGCGCGCTGGGCGTGACTGACAGCTCCGGCTCCGGCTACGAGTTTGGCTGTCCTTCCGAAGAAGGTGTTGCCGCCGGTCGCGATCACAAGTCCTTCCATCACCCCTTGCTTGACCACCGACCCCGAATAGGCTTCGTCGCCGACTTTTTTCGAAACGGGCAGGGATTCGCCGGTAAGGGCGGCTTGGTCAATCGACGCGAAATCCCCCGACACGAGCCTGAGATCGGCCGGGACGATTTCACCGAGCCGGATCCGGACAACGTCCCCGGGCACAAGTGTCGCGGCGTCTATTTGCTGGAAGCTGCCGTCCCGGAGTGCTGTGGCGTGTGGTGCGAGGCTTTCCTTAAGTGCTTTCAGCGCATTGGATGCCTTCAGATCTTGCCAGAGTTCCAGCCCTGCGTTGAAAACCAGAAGCGCAAAAATGATGATGAAATCGTCCCACCGGCCGAGAAAGGCGGAGACGATGGCCGCTGCCTCAATCATGAAAGCGATCGGGCCAACAAAATACTTCAGGATCTTGTGGGCCAGGCTCTCGTGTTTTTCGGGAAGGGCATTGGGACCGTATTTTTCCAGCCTCTGATTGACTTCGGCTGTGGTGAGCCCGTTTTCGGTATTGGCGCCAAGCGTTTTGATCGCTTCAGCGACGTCCATGGTTTCTAGGTCTTCACTTTGGGATGTGTCGGATGCAGCACTTGTCGTAGTCATGCGATCTCCCCGTGCCCGGTTGGTGCGGGCAGTATGGACCAAAGGATTTCGCGGCGCAAAACCGGAATGAATGACGATGCGATATGGATACTGGCGCGAAGGATTGCTGGTGAAGAGTGCGCCAGGGTGTTGGAAATCCAAAATGGTCGCGGGCTGGTCTTCAGGTCAGACGTAGTGATTGTGATGCTTCAATCAAGGCGTGCTTTGCGTGCGAATGGTCGCAGTATTTTTCCCAAGGGATGATGGCACAAGCGGTCATCGGAGGGTCTGGTTGCCCAAAGCCCGTCAGGGCGACGTGCCAAACAAAAGGCAGGGCGGCACAGTGTTTCCTCAGTCTGCAAGATGTGAAATAAATTAATTAAAAAATATCTCCAATAAATGAATTTGTTATGAAATATCAAAAATTTGGGCCGTTTAGTGCGTGGATCACGTCCTAAGCGGCCTGTCAACGACGTCAGGTGATGGTTCAGACCGCCTCCAATGCAATTGCTATCCCCTGACCCACTCCAATGCACATGCACGCGAGACCCAGCTTTTGTTGTCGTAACTTGAGTTCAAGAGCGGCGGTGCCGGTTATGCGCGCGCCCGATGCACCAAGGGGATGGCCCAAAGCGATGGCGCCGCCGTTCGGGTTGATATGCGGAGCGTCCTCTGCAAGGTCGAGGTCGCGCAGGACGGCAATTGCCTGAGCTGCAAAAGCCTCGTTCAGCTCAATCACGTCAAAATCCCTCGGGGCAAACCCCAGCCGGTCGCACAGCTTCCGGGTTGCTGGCGCCGGGGCCATGCCCATGATGCGCGGCGGCACTCCGGCGGTTGCCCCGCCGAGTATCCGGGCTATCGGGGTCAGGGCATATTTCTTGATGGCGTCATCGGAAGCAATCAGGAGCGCCGCAGCGCCATCATTGACGCCGGATGCGTTGCCGGCAGTCACGGAGCCTTCCTCCCGGAACGGGGTTCTGAGCGCTGCTAGCATCTCCTGCGTTGTCCCGGGACGCGGGTGTTCGTCCTTGCCAACAAGCACCGGGTCGCCATTGTGACGTGGAATGGTAACCGGTACGATTTCTTTCTCAAACCGCCCTTGTTCCCTGGCCCGTCCGGCACGCTCCTGGCTTCGGGCCGCAAAAGCATCCTGATCCGCTCGGGAGATCTGAAACTCTGCTGCAACATTCTCGGCTGTTTCCGGCATGGAATCGATGCCGTATTGCTGTTTCATGAGCGGATTGACAAAACGCCAGCCGATGGTGGTGTCGTAGATCGCGTGATCGCGGGAAAACGCGGTTTCGGATTTTGGCATGACGAACGGCGCGCGTGACATGGATTCGACACCCCCGGCAATGGCGATGTCGATTTCACCGGCCGTGATCGCTCTTGCAGCGCTGAGAATTGCATCCATTCCCGAGCCGCACAACCTGTTGAGGGTCACTGCGGGAACCGTGTCGGGCAGCCCGGCAAGCAGAGCTGCCATTCTGGCGACGTTGCGGTTGTCTTCTCCAGCCTGATTGGCGCAGCCGTAATAGACCTCGTCGAGGGCTGCCCAGTCGACATCCGGGTTGCGTTCAATCAGGGCCTCGATCGGAATGGCTCCAAGGTCATCCGTCCTGACACCGGACAGGCCGCCGCCATAGCGTCCAATGGGGGTTCGTACGAAGTCGCAGATAAAGGCGCGCTTCATTTCAGGCTCCCTGATATGCAGCCTTGGTTTGCACATGGTGGTCACGCAAGGCCGAAGGTTCGGTGTCTGTTGGTGGCGGCTCTCTGACAGCTGCCGCGAATTGGGATTGTCAGTCAACCGTTTCGGGTTATTTGGGCGCGAGTCGTGTCCGTATGCAAGTTGCCGATGTGAAACATTTTGCGGGCTCACCGAGTTTTCAGCTTGCGACTACGCTGATGCTGCCGGTTTCAATCGGGCAGTTGGGTCTGATCACCGCAGTCCTATTGCGCAGCGCTTCCGGTCGTTCGGATGAAAAAAAACAGCCCCAGCAGAAAGGTCTTGCCTATATTGCCATTGGTGTTCATATTTTCCGCAGAGTTAGGTTATGTAAAATGATTGCTTTCTGATTTTTTATAACGAAACGGAATGTACATGATTGATGGGCGTGTGAAATTCCGGCATGTGCAGTGTTTTCTCGAAGTGGCCCGGCGCAAGAGCGTTGTGAGAGCTGCCGATGCCCTGTCTGTAACGCAGCCCGCTGTGTCGAAAGCGCTCAAGGAACTGGAGCTGATCCTTGATGTGCGGCTGCTGGAGCGCAGCCGCGGCGGCGTTGTCTTGACCCGGTACGGGGAGGTGTTTCAGCACTATGCTGCCTCAAGTCTGGCTGCACTCAGGCAGGGGGTCGATAGTGTCACGCAAGCCCGGATGTCCGGCGAAACCTATCTCAATGTCGGAGCGTTGCCGAGCGTTGCGGCCAGCATCGTGCCAGAAGCGGTTCGGCTGTTTCAGGCGGAAAAGACCGAAACGACCCTGAACCTGGTGACCGGCCCCAATTCCTTGCTGCTTTCAAGATTGCGGGACCGGGAGCTCGACCTTGTCGTCGGGCGTCTTGCGGACCCAGGCGAAATGGGCGGGCTCGCGTTTGCGCATCTTTATTCCGAGCGGGTCTGTATGGTCGCACGGACCGGACACCCTCTGCTTGATCTGCTTCCGGAAAACCAGATGGTCTATCTGCCCGACTATCCGGTGTTGTTTCCGACGAAGGAGTCGATCATCCGGCCGTATGCCGAACGCTTGATGATTGCCCATTCAGTTACCCGGTTGCCCAACCGGATCGAGACAATATCGAATGCCTTTGGCCGGGCCTTCACACTGGACAGTGATGCGGTGTGGATCATCTCTGGTGGTGTGGTCGAACGGGACCTTCAGGCTGGGATTTTGCAAGAGCTTGACGTCGCAACCGAGCCAGCAGCCGGTCCGGTCGGCCTGACCACATGTGCGGATGCAACGCCGACGCCTGCGCTTTTGCTGTTCACCAACGCCCTTCGGTCTGCAGCTGAAGGTGGGGCAAGGCAATTTTGAAGACCATTGCGAGGGGTATTGGCCCTACCGCGATAGGTTCGGTTGCATGTGGCATGGGCCAATTGTGCGAGCGTATCGCCGATCAAGCCTGTCCGGATGTGATCACGTTTCGCTTCGCGCGGCTCCGGCAGCGTTCGTCCTTGTACACCGAAGGCGCAATTTGTTCTTATTTTGTTCTAAATTTGTTTTTGGGTTGGGCCTCAGTCATTTACGGGCCGCCATTGCGCGAATGGAAGTGAAACACTATAACGTTACTCCTTGAGCAATCGGAAATCCCGTCCGCTCAAGACAAGCAAGAACAGGAATTCTGCGTCCATGACAAAGGACAGGTCAGCGCTCGTCAGTCTGGAACAGGCGGGCGTAAGGCGTGGTGTGCAATGGCTGGTGCGCGGGGTCGACATGAGTGTCGAGCCGAAACAGATTGTCACGCTGATTGGGCCGAACGGGTCCGGCAAATCGACCAGTGCCAAGATGGCGCTGGGCATCGTCAAGCCGACCGAAGGTTCGGCACGGCGGCGGCCCGGACTGAAAATCGGTTATGTTCCGCAAAAGCTGATGGTAGACTGGACCTTGCCGCTGACCGTCAACCGGTTCATGCGCCTGACTGAACGGCTGTCGGATGCCCAAACCATGGCAGCGCTGGACGAGACCGGAGCCGGCCACCTTGCGCGTTCGGAATTGCGCAATCTGTCGGGCGGCGAAATGCAGCGTGTGCTTCTGGCGCGCGCAATCGCCCGCAATCCGGACCTTCTGGTTCTGGACGAGCCGGTGCAGGGGGTGGACTATTCCGGAGAAACGGCGATCTACCAGTTGATTCAGGATATTCGGGACCGCTTGGGGTGCGGGGTCCTGATGATCTCTCATGACCTTCATGTCGTCATGGCAGCGACCGATCAGGTGGTTTGCCTGAACGGCCATGTCTGTTGCCGGGGCACGCCGACCGATGTATCCCGCGATCCGGGCTTTCAGGCGTTGTTCGGGCACCGGGCAGGGGGCGTCATCGCATTTTACGAGCATCACCACGATCACGTTCATCTGCCGGATGGCCGGGTGCGCCACGCGGACGGCTCGGTTACCGATCACTGTCACGGGTCCGGTCACAGCCACGATACGCAAGCGCATCAGGAGAAACCGGAAAGGGCTGCCAATGCTGGATGATTTTTTCACCCGTGCCTTGGTGGCCGGGATTGGCGTTGCACTGGTTGCCGGCCCCTTTGGCTGTTTCATTGTCTGGCGCCGCATGGCCTATTTCGGCGATACATTGTCTCATGCTGCCTTGCTGGGCGTGGCGTTGTCCTTGCTCCTCGAGGTCAACATGGTGCTTGCGGTATTTGTTGTCAGCATCGGGCTGGCGCTACTGTTGATGGTCCTTCGGCGCAACGAGACCCTGTCTTCCGATGCCCTTCTAGGGCTCTTGTCGCATTCGGCACTCGCGATCGGGCTTGTCTGCCTGGCGTTCCTCACCTTCGTTCGGATCGATCTGATGGGATTGCTGTTCGGGGATATCCTTGCGGTGTCCAAGAGTGATCTTGGTGTGATCTACACGGGAGGGGCGCTTGTGCTCGCGGCCCTGTGTGCCATCTGGCGTCCGCTGTTTGCAGGTACGGTCAGTCCGGAACTGGCAGAGGCTGAAGGGATGCGGCCGGAGCGCGCCAATCTGGTGTTCATGGTCCTGATGGCTGGCGTCATTGCAATTGCCATGAAAATTGTCGGTATTCTCCTGATCACTGCGCTCCTGATCATTCCGGCAGCAACAGCCCGCCGGTTTTCGTCGGGTCCGGAAGTCATGGCCCTGTGGGCAGCCGGAATTGGAGTGGTTTCGGTTGTGGGAGGATTGTTCGGATCGCTGAAATTCGACACGCCTTCCGGTCCGTCCATCGTCGTGGCGGCGCTTATGATCTTTATCCTAAGTGTGCTGCCACTATATAGGAAGTCATATTCCTGAACCAGTTTTAAGCAAGATCGAAGACGCCATGGCTCACGTTCATTCCCATCCAGAACTTACAAAGAACCAAGATTTTGTTTTCAGCACCCTGTCTGAGGCATCCGGTCCGATGACAGCCTATGCCATCCTTGACAGTCTGCGGGACAAGGGGTTCCGGGCTCCGCTGCAGGTCTATCGGGCATTGGACAAGCTTGTCGAGTTTGGCTTGGTGCATCGTCTTGAAAGCCTGAATGCATTTGTGGCGTGCAGCCATCCTGTTGATTGCGGTAGCCACACGGCCGCAGCCTTTGCCATCTGCAGCAATTGCGGGAATGCGGAAGAGTTTGCCGCGGACCAGGCTGTCAAAAGTCTGAGCGCCTGGGCGGAGGATGCCGGGTTCATATTGAGCAAGACGACGATTGAACTGAGGGGCACCTGTTCAAGGTGTTTTGGCGCCCCCTCGGCCTGACGCTGCGCTTGTCAGAACAAACTGGGCAAAAGCAGCGCCACGCACACGGCGACTGTCAGAGGGATGCGGAGCTTCGGGTACCAGGGCGGTGTTCTTCCCGACTTCGCGCAGCTTAGGTCGTAAGCCAGCGTCAGCGCGAAAAACACTGCCAGCGCGGCCGATCCGAACCGGACCGGCAAGGCAAGTGATGCCCACGCCGCGAGCGATGGCAGGACCGACAAGGTGAGCGCACCGAGCGCTGGCGCGTCTTCGTTTTCCTTTTGCCGCGCCATTTCAAGCCCCCAGTGTATTCCGCCCATAAAAGAAAGAATGACCGCGCCGTAAAAATTCAGCGCGAACTGGGCTTCAATCACATAACGTGGGGGCGCCAGTATCACCGCGATGCAAAACACCGCAAATGGCAAAAAGCCGGCCACGCCGAGGAGTAACGCAGACTTTGGAATGGCATTGTTCGAGTGACCGTCCGGTGCGGTTCCAAGCTCTTTTTGGGAAAGCGGTTGAACTGGCATGAAATCCGGAAGCCCCTAATCCTGTGTGATGCCCGCCATGTCCTGCGGCAGATTTGCCAACAGGCTCTCGATTCTGCGGGTAACTTTGGGCGCCATGGGTTTGGTTGGCGTTGAAAACCAGGCTGCAATTCCGCCTTCGGGGCTGATCAGATACTTGTGAAAGTTCCAGTAGGGGCGGGCCACGACACCAAGTTCAGAGACGGCCCATTTGTAGAACGGGTGCGCCTGCGCACCTTTTACGTGGGTCTTAGCGGTCATTATGTAACTGGCCCCGAAGCGAGCCTCGCAGAACGCAGCGATTTCATCATCCGACCGCGGTTCCTGTCCTCCGAAATCGTTGGAGGGCACTCCGATCACGACAAGGCCCTTGTCGCCATACCGGTCATGAAGCTCCTGAAGCCCGCCGATTTGCCCCGTGAAACCGCATTCGGTTGCCGTGTTCACGATCAGTAGTGCTTTGCCTGAAAGCGATCCGAGATCGAGTGTCTCGCCATTTGGCATCTCGAAAACAAAGTCATGAGCGGAGGATGTTGATTGCGCCATCGCCTTATCCTGTAATCCGGTCCCAAAAGTCCAAATCATCAAGGCCACTGCCGTGACGCCAATCCGTATCGGCTGCGATGGCATTTATCAAATCTCCACCCTATTGATGATTATGTCGGATCTTACGCGTGGAAGCTGCGGCCGGTTCACCGGCAAGTCCTGGAACCACGTTGCGTTTCAAGTCGCGTTTTAGGAGCTTCACGGAATGCTTCAGAAAATCTCTCAATCCGCCATTGCAGTCATTGGTGCAGGGATGGCCGGGCTGACGGCCGCCGGAATGTTGCAGGAGGCGGGTTTCAGGGTCACCGTTTTCGACAAGGGCAGGGGCCCTGGAGGCCGCATGGCGGTAAGGCGGACAGATAGCGGGTTCTCTTTTGACCATGGCGCTCAATTTTTCACGGCCCGAAACCCCGATTTCCATGAGTTGCTTGGAAGACATGAGGCCGTGTCGGATTGGCACCCGGTGATGGCATCAAGCAGGGTTCTTGATACGGACGGCTGGAGGGTCGGTGTTCCGGCCATGAACGCGCTGCCGAAGGCACTGGCTGCCGGGCTGGACCTGCGTGTCGCCACACAGGTCGTTTCTCTGCAGTTTGATGCAGACGGATGGAAGTTGCGGACGGGAGCGGGGGAGCGGGAAGGGCCTTTTGACCTTGTTTTGCTGGCGGTTCCGGCTCCCCAGGCGCTGGGCTTGGCGGCTGGTCTTGACGGTCCGCTCGCAGACACGATCAGGCGTGTCGCGATTGATCCGTGCTGGGCGGTGATGGCGGGCTTCAGGGAGCCGCTCGACCCGGGGTATGACGTCTTCACAGCGGCCGAGGGAGCGATTGCATGGATGGCCTTCAACAATTCCAAGCCCGGCCGGCCCCGGGACGGGACCTCTCTTGTCATCCATGCAAGCCCGGATTGGAGCCGTGTAAACCTCGAACTGGACAAGGCGGATGCAGCGCAACGGCTGCTGGGCTTCGCGGCTGAGCGGTTCGGACAGCCTTTGCCGGAGCCGGTTTATCTCGAGGCGCATCGGTGGCGATATGCCAAGACACGCATTCCCGCCGGGCGTGCCTTTCTGGCTTCGGAAACCCTGCCGGTTCTGGTGTGTGGGGATTGGTGTCTTGGCGCCCGGGTCGAATACGCTTTTGAAAGCGGCAGGGCTGCGGCCTTGGCGTTGATTGAAACCTGATTTTGCTGCGCACTGTGCCAACGGACCCCGGCGCAGTGCGGTGATCCAACCCGTTCGTCAGCCGGAACGGCAAGTGATATGGGACAGGCGGTTAGGTAAAGGCTGGCGTGGTCCAAACGCTCCCAGCGCCGGAAGACCGGATGCAGGCATCGATGAAGGCCATGCCGCAAAGTCCGTCTTCGAGGCCGGGTGCTGTGACGGCCTTGTCCGGGGCGTGGCCCTGCCGTGTTGCGCGGATCATGGCAGCAGCTTCGTTGTAAAGCGTTGCGAAGCCTTCCAGATAGCCTTCCGGGTGGCCGGAGGGCACGTGGGTGACGCGCAAACCTGCCTCGGTCGCTCCCGCGCCGCCTCGTGTCAGCAGACGTTTCGGCTCGCCAAACGGTGTGAACCACAAATGGTTTGGCTGTTGCTGTTGCCACTCCAGACCGCCGCGGTCGCCGTAGACCCTCAAGGTGAGCCCGTTTTCGTTGCCGGGGGCAACCTGCGAGGCCCAGAGCATGCCCTTCGCGCCGCCCTCATAGCGCAGCAGCACGCTGGCATTGTCATCAACCCGGCGGCCGGGCACGAAGCGCGTCAGGTCGGCAAGCACTTCTGTCACGTGCAAGCCGCTGACAAAGCTGCCGAGCTGGTAGGCATGGGTGCCGATATCTCCGATGCAGCCGCCAGCACCCGACTTGGACGGATCCGTGCGCCATCCGGCCTGCTTGTGCCCGGTGTCTTCAAGGCCTTCGGTGAGCCAGTCCTGGAGATATTCCATCTGAACCAGACGGATCGTCCCGAGGTCCCGGCGGCGCACCATTTCGCGGGCCTGGCGGATCATCGGATAGCCGGAGTAATTGTGTGTCAGGACAAACAGCTTGCCCGAGTGCCGCACGGCTTCGGCAAGGGCTTCGGCTTCGGCAAGGCTCCCGGTCATGGGCTTGTCGCAGATCACATGAATGCCAGCCTCCAGAAAGGCCTTTGCTACAGGGAAGTGCATGTGGTTCGGCGTCACGATCGCAACAGCCTCGATTCCGCCGGGGCGTATTGCCTCTGCCTGCGCCATCTCTTCAAACGACCGGTAACACCGCTCCCGGTCCAATCCCAATTCGAGGCCCGAGGCAAGCGCCCGCTCAGGGTCCGATGACAGGGCGCCCGCGGTCAGGCAGAAAGCGCCATCTAGGCGCGCGGCAATGCGATGAACGGCACCGATAAAGGCACCTTGTCCGCCGCCCACCATACCAAGACGAATGGGCTCAGGCGCATGTTGCTGTTGTTCCTCCATGCTACAACCTCCCTCTTGTCTGTCTTCAGGTGTCCGCCAGGCCGAGCATGCGCCGGTTCCTGTCCTGGTCGGCCTGCGCGCCTGCGAAGTCATCAAATGCCTTTCCGGTCACCCGAATGATGTGATCTGAAATGAAGGCAGCCCCTTCGGCAGCGCCGTCTTCCGGGTTCTTGAGCGCGCATTCCCATTCCAGAACCGCCCAGCTGTCATAGTTCAAGGCGGCGAGCTTTGAGAAAATCGCCGCGAAATCAACCTGCCCGTCGCCAAGGGACCGGAACCGTCCTGCTCGGTTGATCCAGGGCTGGTACCCCGAATAGACACCCTGGCGTCCGTCCGGATTGAACTCGGCATCCTTGACGTGAAATGCCTTGATGCGCTCGTGATAGAGGTCGATGAAGGCGAGATAATCCAGCTGCTGCAGCAGGAAATGGGATGGATCATAGTTGATGCAGCAGCGCGGGTGGCCTTCAAGTGCATCCAGAAACATCTCGAATGTTGCGCCGTCAAAAACGTCCTCGCCGGGGTGGATTTCGAAACAGAGATCGACGCCGTGGTCTTCATACGTGTCAAGGATCGGCCGCCACCGCTGAGCGAGTGCGTCGAAGGCGGTTTCGACAAGCCCGGCAGGCCGTTGCGGCCACGGATAAAAATAGGGCCATGCGAGCGCGCCGGTAAAACTGACCGAGGCGTCCAGCCCGAGGTTCCGGCTTGCATTGGCCGCAAGATGCATCTGGTCGGTTGCCCATTGCGTTCGGGCGGACGGGTTGCCGTGAACGGCCTTGGGCGCAAAGGCGTCGAAAGCTTCGTTGAACGCAGGATGGACTGCAATCAGCTGGCCTTGAAGATGGGTCGATAATTCCGTGACTTCCAGCCCGTTGTCCGCGAGCATGCCTTTGAGGTCGTCGCAATAGGTTTTTGACCGAGCGGCGGTTTCGAGGTCGAACAGGCGCGTGTCGAAGGTCGGGATCTGCACGCCCTTGTAATCGAGGCCCGCCGCCCATCCGGCCATGCCTTCAAGGGAATTGAAAGGAGCCGTGTCTCCTGCGAATTGGGCGAGAAACAGGCCCGGACCCTTCATCGTCTTCATGAACACTCCTCCCTTTTGCCGGATACTGTCAGGTCTGATGCCCGGGATAGGCGATTGTTTGAAGGGTTTCGGGTGGGGTGCCCTCAATCAGTTTCAGAACCTGTTGAGCGAGGTCTTCACCAGCTGCCTTGAAATCTTCATTCACAACCTGAAATCCGGGGCGTACCCATCTCAGGAGATCAATGGCGGTTTGTTTCGCGACCACATCGAAATCCTGGCCAAGGGCAAGCCCTTCCTGCTCAGCTCCGTATACCACACCGATGCCTGCGCCAGCGCTTGCGGCGACAAAACCGTTCGGCGGTGCGCAAGAGGCCAGCAGGCTGCGGACTTGTGCCGCAACCTCCTGGATCCGGCTGTCCGTGGTGACAGAACCGGATGGCATCGGCGCCAGGCCATGGCTGGACAACCCTTCAAGGAAGCCCTCCCGAAGATGCGTTTCATATGTAAGCCCGCTTGGCGCTCCGATCAGTGCGATCCGTGTCCGGCCGACGCAGACAAGCCGGTCGACCGCCTCGCGTCCGAAAGCGGAATTGTCGAAATCATGAAAAGCGTGCGCGATACCGAGTTCCGTTCTGCCATGGGTGGTAAACGGGATCTGTTTTTCAGCCAGATAGCGCACACGCGGGTCCCGTGGCTCCGTCCGCGACAGAATGATCGCATCGGCCATTCCGGTTTCGGCCACCTGCCGCACGGGCTCCATCGGATCCTGATCATGGCTGTAGGGAATGACCGCAAGGTGATAGGGCGTGCCGCGCAGGCCGTTTGTGATACCGCTGATCAGATCCGTCGTCAGCCCCATGATTTCCTCCTCCGTGTCGAGGATCAGGGCGATCACATAGGTCTTTCCCGTGCGAAGCCGGAGCCCGGCGCGGTTGGGCCTGTAGCCGATCTGTTCGGCTGTCATCCGGACACGCTGCTTGGTTTCGGCACCAATATCGGGAGCGTCTTTCAAGGCTTTGGACACCGTGGTGACACCGAGACCGGTCATCCGTGCAATTGTCTTCAAGGTCGGCTTCGGCGTGGGGCCGGCGGAGGTGGGGATGGGTGCGGGCATGATCAATCTAAAACGTTTCAGATGTCACATCATTAACCTGATCAAGTCTCCAAACAAGACAATTTTGCCAAATGTAACGCTTGCATCCTCGTTTTGAAAATTCTAACGTCCGCTAAACTGTAACGATACAGATGCCGTAAATCCTGCCGCTGAACGCAGAGGTCCGAGATGCGTGATGTTTCTTTCCAGCTTTACAGCGCCCGGCATGTCGTGCCGCTGGCGCCGTTTCTCACGGTTCTGGCCGGCCTCGGCTACACACAGGTCGAGGGCTATTCCGGTCTGTTTGCGGAGCCGCATACATTGAAGAGGCAACTGGATGATGCTGGCCTTTCCATGCCGAGCGGGCACCTTCCGTTGGACATGCTGGAAAACAACCTGTCCGAGGTGATTGCCGTGGCACAGGTGCTTGGCATGAAGGCCGTTTATTGCCCCTATCTCGATGAGAGCGAGCGCCCGGGCGATGCAGCTGGGTGGCAGGCTCTCGGAGAGCGGTTGAACCAGCTGGTGAAGCCTTTGCGCGATGCCGGTTTGTCCTTCGGCTGGCACAATCATGATTTCGAATTTCAGCCGCTTTCCGACGGGTCCCTGCCGATGGACTGCCTGATGGGGGCGGGAGAGGATCTGAACTGGGAAGCCGATATCGCCTGGATCGTCCGGGGCGGGCAGGACCCGCTCCCATGGATCGAGCGATATGGCGGCCGGATCCGGGCCGTTCATGTCAAGGACATTGCCCGGGGCGGAGAGGGGGGGGAAGAGGACGGTTGGTCGGATATCGGCGACGGTATGCTTGATTGGCCGGGACTGTTTCGCGCGCTAAAGGCCTGTCCCGTGGACATCTTTGTTCTTGAACATGACAACCCCAGCGATGCCGCCCGGTTCGCGGCCCGGTCCATCGCGTCCGTCAAATCCATGTGAGGAAGTCCCATGAGCGATACACTTGGTGTCGGCATCATCGGCTGCGGCAACATTTCAACGACCTATTTTGATCTCGTTCCGCTGTTCAAGGGGCTGGAAATCCGCGCGTGTGCCGATCTCAATGCTCAGGCTGCAGCAGAACAGGCGGCACATTACGGCGTGCGCTCCGAAACGGTCGAAACACTTCTTTCGGCTGACGATGTCGATGTGGTGGTCAATCTGACGGTTCCTGAGGCCCATTTTCCGGTTTCCGAACAGGCCCTGAAAGCGGGCAAGCATGTCTATTCCGAAAAGCCGTTTGCCCTGACGCTTGATCAGGCGCGCGGCCTGAAAAGTCTCGCGGCGGCTCAATCCCGGCTGGTTTGCTCGGCGCCCGACACGTTTCTGGGCGGGGCGCATCAGGTGGCGCGGCAGGCGATTGACGAGGGCCGGCTCGGCCGGATCGTCGCGGGGACCTGTCACGTCATGAGCCACGGCATGGAGGCCTGGCATCCCAATCCGGACTTTTTCTTTTTGCCCGGCGGCGGTCCTGTCCTCGACCTCGGCCCGTACTATATCGCAAATCTGATCAATCTGGCTGGCCCGGTGCGGCGCGTCGGGGCGCTCGCTTCCAAGGGCGCGGAAACGCGGACAATCGGCAATGGCGCAAGGTTCGGCGAGGAAATTCCTGTCCGGACGCCGACCAATATCCATGCCTTGCTGGAATTTGAAGCCGGAGCCACGATCACCTTGTCGGCCAGCTGGGATGTCTGGGCCCATCGGCATCACCCGATGGAGCTCTATGGCACGGACGGATCGCTTTATGCAGCGGATCCCAATTTTTTTGGCGGGGCGGTGATGATCACGGAGCGTGATGGTCCGGCAAAGCTTCAGAATGTCGCGGCCCACCCGTTCGGCGCTCCCAATCAGGATTACGGATTTGGACCGGTTGCGAACTACCGCGCAGCCGGTCTCGCCGACATGGCGCAAGCCGTTTTGACAAGTCGGAAGCCACGCTGTTCTCTGGAACTGGCGATGCACACCGTCGACGTCATGCTGGCGATCCTGCAATCGGGCGAAAGCGGCCGGTTTGTGGACCTTCAAACCACTTGCGAAAGGCCTGCCCCGTTATCCGCCGGCGCCGCGCTCGCGATGTTAATTTGAGATGGCTGAGTAGGAAAGAACCCGAAGGTGGCGAGGGAGTATTGCGATGGCGGATCATCCGCGACGATCAGGTCACGGCAGCGGGTAGACTGTAAAGGAATCCTGGATACTGAGGTCTGGGTCCTCATCCATCGCCGATACGACGCTGTCGAGAAGGAAAATGTGAAACTGCGATAGCTGTAAGGGGTGTTCGTTCGGGTGGTATCGGGCAAGAAATGGAAACGTGACCTTGGGCGTCTTGGTTGCCTCGATATGTCCGCCCAAAACATGGCAAACCGGATGCGAATCGGCGAGGTTGGCCAGCCTTTTGACGCTGGCAGAGTAGTCGTTGAAAGCGAATTTGGGGAAATACAGACGGCCTGGGTAAAGCGTGTCACCGGAGAACAACAGCCCCGTGTTGAAATCATAAAATGCAATGTGGGCCGGTTCGTGCCCGGGGATTGCCCGGATCTGGAGTTTCCGGTCACCAAGGTCCAGTTCGGATATGCCGTGCGGCCAGTCCTTGATCCCGAAAAATGCAGCGACGTCTTCGGGTGTGTATTTGACGATGGTCGTGTCTGGCCGGTCCTTGAATTGGGGGTCGCCACCAATATGATCTTTGTGGCTGTGTGAATGGGCCACGATCAAGGGCATCGGTTTCAGATTGTTGTCGCTCAAATAGGTCTCAATGACATGGTCCACCGTCTCCCGGATCGGGGCAGTACCCGTACCGGTATCGATCAGCAGGACCCGGTTTTCTCCGAACAGAAGGTAGTTCAACGGACCTTCCAACGTGGTGCAAAGGGACTGGCGGAGCACAAACGTCGTTTTGTTGTATTGGTGGACCTGATATTTCGGCTCTTTCTCGCAATTCGCGCCGTAATTCCAGACTTTTGGGAACGTGCCGGGCTGCAGGTTTGCACAGACCGAAGGCGGACTGATCTGGGCAAATGCGTTTGTGATGGCAATCGCAAATGTTGCCGCAACGGCCGCAGCAGAAACGCAATTTCGAAGCAATGTCCGCATAGATTCAGATCCCTCAAATATATGCTTCCGTAGCGGAATATTTGAGGGCAATTCGTCGTCCGTATCAACGAAAAACTCTGAGTGGGGAGGCATCAACGGGGCATTGAAAAAAACGGCCCCTGGAAAAGGGAAAACCCGAGCGCCTCCAGAGACGTGATTTGATCCTTGTTGGTGATGCCGCAGGCAATGGTCTTGACGCCGAGCGCCGCTCCGATATGGGCGGTGCAAACAATTTGGTCCTGCGCGGCCGATGTATTTGTTTCGCCTTCCCGGACCAGCTTGGGGCTGATCTTCAAGAAATCGGCTTTTGCGTAGATCGGCAGGCCGGCTGCCTGAAGGCCGCCGCCGATTCCCGTGATTGCCACGAGAAATCCAAGCTCCGACAGGTCTTTGATTGCGGCCATAACCCTGACCTGGTCGAACCGGATCAAGGTTTCGTTGAAACCCAGAATGATGCGGTCCGGAGTCAATCCGGTTTCCGTGATCATCGCAAGTATTTCAGACGGATAGGCTGGATTGTTGAGACTTGCATTGGAGATGTTCACCTCCAGCTTGACAGGTTCTCCGTGCGCTTTGCCAACGCGCTTGAGTTCCGAGCAGCCCTTCTTGAGCAGGATCCCCTCCAGGCGGGCAAGCCGCTTGAAGTCCGCCTCCTGCGACAGCAGCCGGGCGGGGTCGATCGGACCTTCACCGGCATCCGGCCAGTGTGCGATTGCCTCGAAGTACGTAGTCTCGCCGGTCTTGCTGCAAAGGACCGGTTGCAATTCCACATCAAGGGTTTCGTTTTCGATTGCGATATCGAGACGCTTCATGACTTGCTGTTTTTGCCGGTGCCCAAAACCGAGTTCTGCGGTGTAGTGT
The DNA here is from genome assembly GCF_009711355.1 of Roseibium sp. RKSG952. Lineage (NCBI taxonomy): Bacteria > Pseudomonadati > Pseudomonadota > Alphaproteobacteria > Hyphomicrobiales > Stappiaceae > Roseibium > Roseibium sp. RKSG952. The sequence continues at coordinate 48,114 of NZ_SMMF01000946.1, forward strand.
CGATACTGGTTCCGGCCCGCGTTCTTGGCGGCGTATAGGGCGATATCGGCCCGGGAAAGCAGCGTGTCCGCGTTCGCCGTTTCAGCGGGCGCAATGGCAAGCCCGATGCTCCCGGACAACTGCAATTCATGCAGGTCCCATGGCAGAGGCTGGTCGAGCAGGCGCAAGACCGTCTCGGCAAGTGTTTCGAGCTGCTGCAATCCCTTGAGATCTGTAATCACGGCGATGAGTTCATCGCCGCCAATGCGGCATGTCAAACCTGACGTTCCAACGCTTCTTCGAAGGCTTTTGGCGGCATGTTTGAGTGCGTGATCTCCTGCCGGATGGCCGTAGTAGTCATTGATGTGCTTGAAGTGATCAAGATCCAGATGCAGCAGGCCGATCAATTCCCCCTCTGGCGCTGCGTGGGCCAGACGGGTCTTCAGGAATTCGGAGAGTTTCGTCCGGTTGCCCAATCCGGTCAGTTCGTCCTGTTCGACCTGCCACTTGAGGCGATGATAAGCCATTTCCATCATGTCGATGACATTGTTTTGCGCAGTTGCAGACACCGGACAACAGTGGCCCGGCATGCAAGGCCGGTTGAGGAGGGCGGGCGTTTCAAGGCCGGCCGGTCTGGCTTGCACAGCGGCCGCGGAGGCTGGGACAGCAAGTCTATCATGTGCAGGTCGTGTCATGGCGATCCCCGTGTTTGGCGGACGATATTAATATGCAGCGTGTTCGATGGAGCCTGCGCATTGGCGTTTATGCCACTGGCAATTCTTGATTTGAGATTTGAGACGGCTGGCGTCACACAGCCGTGACGCGAACGGCACCTGCGTGACGGCAGCATGTGCGGCTTGGGAATTGGTAGCGGTTGCCCGGATTCGGCGGGGCGGTCTTGCGCCCGGCTGGCGGGGGAGGCGTCGGCAAACGCGCGTCTGGCGGGTGGCCTGATATGTCCTGCCGCACAGAAAGCTGCTGGCAGTTTGCCAAATTCATGCGCAATCTGAAATATTACCCTGCGATACCCATAACTTTTGATAGTGTTTTAAACGTATGGCGAGTGGTAATACTTCGATTCGCAGGGGCTGTGGGATGGATTCGGGGCATCGGGAAATACTGGTCAGGCTGATGGGGCGCCCGCGGGTGTGTTTCCCGCGTAAAAAGCCGTTTCCGGTCAAGGGATATCTCCTTCTTGCCAATCTTCTGACATCTGCACCGTCCGGGATGACCCGGCAAAGGGCGGCCACCTTGTTGTGGGAGGAGACCGGTCAGTCCCGCGCCATGGCAAATCTGCGTCAGCTTCTGGTGCGCATGCAGGCGGAACAGCCGGAGGAAACACCGCTTGTCACAGTCTCGCCGACGCAGATCGAACTCGGCGCCGGAGCCGCGCGGTCGGATCTGGCGGTTTTCCTGAACGATTGGCAATCGCCCGACAGTCAGAAAAAGGCCGCAGCGATTGCGGAGTTTGGCGGCGACCTGCTTGACGGGATCGAGGCCGAGGGCGAGCAGGTCACCCTGTGGCTGTTGAGCGAACGGGCCAATTTGCGGCAAAAGCTTGCCGATGCATCACGGTCCGCACTTGAAGACCTGACGCGATTCGGCCGGGACAAGGACCGGCAGATCCCGATGATCGCCGACCGTCTGCTTGGCGTCGAGCCTGACACTGCGGATCATTACCGCGCCATTGCTAGGGCATATGCGCGCTGCGGGGATCAGGCCAGTGCGGCGCGGGTGCTGGACCGGATGGCACAGGTTCTGCCGGAGGAGGTGAAAGCGCAACCGTCCGTCCCCCAGGCACAAAACCGCTCCGTTCCGGACGCGCTGCGCGCCAGCGTTGATGCCGCAATGGCGGGCGCACCGGAACCGGCCCAACAGGAAAAGCGCGTTCCGCGTGTTGCCTTTGCGCCGCTTGGCGGGCTGGGGGATCTGACGCAACAGACACTGGCACATGCCTTTGTCGAGGATGTCGCCAACAGTCTGTCCCGGTTCCGCACGTTTCAGGTGATTGCGCCGCACAGCTCGATGAAGGCGCTGGCCTCGAACGATCCGGCCTTGCGGGCAAAGATTCGGTTCGATTTTCTGGTCAAGGGGTTCCTGATGCCCGGCACCGGCCGGGTGTCCTTTACGGTGATCGAGGAAGATAGCGGGGAGATCGTCTGGTCGGCGGAATATGCGCTCGATCCTGCTGCGATGCAGGACACGTTCCGGCTTGTGTCCAAGATGGTGGCGACCAATCTGGCCCGCGAAATCGAGCGCCATATGCTGGACACATCCGGACCAGACAGCCCGGACGCCTATGTGCACCTTTTGCGCGGACAGAATCTGATGAAGACCTGCACCTTGCCGATGGTCCGGCGGGCCCGAAAGGAATTCCGCATGGCGTTGGCCTTCAGTCAGGATTTTGCAATTGCACGGGCCCGGATTGCCCAGACGCAAAACATTGAGTGGCTGCTGCTGGGGGGGGCGGACCCGGAGCTCTTGCATCAGGCAAGGGCTGAAGCCGAGGCGGCCATCGAGTGTGATCCGGCGGTTGGGCTCGGGCATTGGGTCGCGGCCACAACCGCCATCTTCCAGCGAGATGCTAGTACGTCGGTTAAAAAGTTTGGTGAAGCCGAAGCGCTCTGCCCGAATTCGGCGGATCTCTTGATTGAGCAGGCGGGCGTGCTCGCGTTTTCCGGTCAGACCGAAACTGCCTGGCGCCGGTTTGGACACGCAGTCGATCTCAACCCTTTGGCGCCCGATGATTATTGGTGGAAAGGTGCAAGTATTGCGCTTATTCGAAGAGAATTTCGGGAGGCTATACGTTTGTGCAAGCGGATGGAGGATGACGAACCGGCATTGAGGCTCCTGACCGTGACCCACGCATTGGACGGCCAATTGCAACAGGCGCGGCACTATGCACGGCGTCTCTTAGACATCTACCCCGGAATGAGTGCTGAAGAGATGGCACGCCACATTCCGGATGAAGCAATAGGACTTCACGATTCGGTCTTGTCCGGACTGAAGCTCGCCGGAATCAAATAACGCAGCAAGAGGAGAAAATTGCATGGGAAAGTCGCACGTATATGTCATCGGCAAAAGGGGCGAGGGCGTGCTTTTTGTGCGCATGGACCCGTTCAGGGGTTCCTTTGTGTCCGATGAGGCGATCAGGCAATTTGAGGCGGCTCATCCCGGCACGGATGGGTATGCCAAAGTGGCGGCGAGCGCGCGCATCCTGTTCGCAATCGGGGATGACAGTCCCGATACGGATCTCGACAGCGCGATGGCGGAAGGCATCGTCCGGACAGTCGCTTCCGGCGTGCGCATGTCGGATGTCGATTTTGCCTTCAGCGGCACAGCGGACAATACCACCTGGGATGGGGGCACCGCGGTTACATGTTCGCCCTTGAGTGATCCTTTATTCAAGATTGCCGAGAACACAACGCCGGGAACGCTTCAGGACGCTGTGCTGACCGACTAACAAACACGCGTCCGCCGGGCCGTTCGGGTGACCGGCCCGGCTCTTTCCGGTGCTTTGCCTATTTCATCGTCGTGCCATGAGGGCGGGTCGGCGGCTCAAAGACGGGGCCTTGCCACAAGACCGACCGTTATCCCAGACAAGAGCAGCGCGGAGCCGGGATTGGAGAGCCACGGGGCTGGCTGGTCATGGGCTCTCCGGCGCCGGATAAAACCTGGGATTTTATCCCTGAGGACCCGGTGTGGGCAATGTGGCCGGGAAAAACGAATGCACTGGCTGACCGCAAGTCACGACAATTTGTGTGACCCGCCCGATCCAGCATGTTTCGGCCTTTTACGAAGTCCTGAAAGCACAGTTTTAAAACATGACAAGACTATCTGACCCTTTTGATCCTGCTTTCCTGCAGGCATTCGGCATTAGCCGTCTGGGCGACATTACCGGTCTTGATACGCTGGGTATCCCGGTCTGGTTTGCAGTGAGGCCCAATGCCCGGTCCCTCTCTGTCTCGCAGGGAAAGGGGCTGAGCGAATATCAGGCGAAGATTTCGGCGGTGATGGAATCCATCGAGGGAGCGGTTGCGGAACAGACACGGCAACACGTCGTGAACTTTGCGTCCATCAACGATATGGAGAGGTCTGGCGGGGCGATTGTGCCCTTGGCGGAACTCGCGCGCGTTCATGCGGCAAAACTTGACCGTGATGCGGAGCGCGCCTGGGTCGAGGGCCGCTCGCTGGTGACCGGTGCGCCTGTGAGCGCGCCTTACGAGCTGGTCGGTCTCGACATGCGAATGAAGTTTCCCTGGGACAGGGAAAGCTTTCAGATGACATCTCAGGGGCTTGGAGCTCATTTTGACCGTGATCTGGCGCTCAGGCATGCGCTTCTGGAACTGACGGAGCAGGATGGCTCGGTTTCCCTCGACATGTTCGGACTGATGGACGGACGTATACGGGAAGTGACCGGCTATGAAGGTGCAGACGCGCGCCTTGATGCCGCTCTGGCGCTTCTGCGGTCAGCCGGACAGGAAATGCGGTTTCTCTCGCTTCCGGGCCGGTTCGGACTGCCGGTGATTGCCGCCGTGATGAGCCGCAAGGTCGGGGGGCGATCCGGACAGCTGGAACGGACCCCGGGCGGCACCTCCTGCCGCCTGACCATCCATGATGCGATGGTCTCGGCGCTTTTGGAGGCGGCCCAGTCCCGTCTGACGGACATAGCCGGGTCCCGCGATGACATTCCCGCCGACCGCTACAGAAAACACAGCAAGGGCATGATCACGCAAAGCTGCAAGACCATCAGCCTGTCCGATCTTCAGAAGCAGTATGCGCAAGGTCCGGTTAGGGACGATCCCGACTGGAGGCAGATTGTTGACAAGTTGCTGGCGGCAGGGGCGGGTGATGTCTGGATGTTCGATCTGAAAACCCCGGTTGAAGGGGTTCATGTGGTGCGGGTGCTGGCCAGTGGCCTCGAAGCGTCCGGCGGGATCTTTGACGAGATCCCGGCATCGTCCTTTCTGTTCCGCCCCGAGAGCATGGGAGAACCTGTATGAAACCTGTTGTTTTTGCGGGCCCGAGCATCTTCGGCCTGGCTCCTGGCCACATGGACGGGATGGACATGCGCCCGCCTGCGGCCCGGGGTGACATCCTGCGGGCGTTCGAGGGAGGCGCGCGGGTCATCGGCCTGATCGATGGCTATTTCGATGCGGCACCCGCCGTGTGGCACAAGGAGATCCTGTTTGCGCTTGAAGGCGGCTGCTTAATACTCGGGGCTGCCAGCATGGGCGCGCTCAGGGCTGCCGAATGCGACACGTTCGGGATGATGGGCGTCGGCAAGATCTATCAGGACTATGCCTCCGGTGCCCGGGTGTCTGACGCCGACGTGGCTGTCACCCATGCGCCTGCCGAACTTGGGTATCAGCCCCTGACGGTTGCGCAGGTGGATGCCGAGGATGTAATTCTCTCGGCTTTTGCGCAGGAGGTCATTCCGGCCGGTATCCGGGATGACTTGTTGCAAGCCTCGGCTGCGCTTCATTACAAGGAACGGACTTGGGGTGCGATTCTCAACCTTGTGGACTTGGAAGAGGCGCAAAAAAGCCGGTTTCAGGCGGATTTGCCGTGCGTGTTCGACAGTTTGAAGCGCCGCGACGCAGAGGCGTTGTTGACCGTCATCCGGCAGAACCACTCGGCGGACGGCCCGGTGCCCGAGCGGAATTGGCAATTCCAGCACACCCTGTTCTTCCGCGATCTTCAAAACGGGGTCCTTTAGGCAAGGGCCGTTCCGTGGGGTCGGCCAGACCTGCCGAATCGGCGGCATCAGAAATGCGGACACGTCGGCTGAAGCATTTATCGCGCAGGTTCGGTTCCCGGCCGGACATCAGCCTTGCTCTGCCAGATGACCCGGTTCGGCAGGCCAAGGTTAGCGAGGCGAACTCCAATGCATTTTCCAGCGGCTTGACCCTCTCGGCAATATTGCCGAGTGTGCGCTGCGAAGAGGATGCGAAAGTCTGAAGGTTTTCTCGTAAGGAGAGTTTTTTACGGGAAGGTCCGGCAAGGCGGGAGAGGGCAGCTGATGGTTTATTTTCTACTGGGTCTGATTGTGTTTTTCGTCGCGCATACAGTGCCGATGTTTCCGGTCACGCGGCAGCGGCTTGTGGCGGGCATGGGGCCGGTTTCCTACCGCATTTCCTATTCGATCGTGTCGCTGGTCAGCCTGATTGTGATGATCCATGGCTATGCGCAAGTCTTGGGCACGACGCCGATCCTTTATGATCCGCCCCACTGGGCCAGGCACCTGACGATGCTGTTGATGTTGCCGGTTTTTCCGCTTCTGATTGCGGCATATGTGCAAGGCCGCATCAAGCGCGTTGCCAAGCATCCGATGCTGGTTGCCGTCAAGTTCTGGGCGCTGGCGCATCTGCTGGTCCGTGGCGACCTGGCGTCCGTTCTGCTGTTCGGCAGTTTTCTGGTCTGGGCGGTTGCGGACCGGATCTCTGTGAAGCGCCGCCACGGGGGCGAGCCTTCGGTTGCAATTCACGTCGATGAAAACCGGCCCTTTGTGGACGGTCTGGTGATTTTGGCCGGGTTGATTCTCTATGGATTGTTCGTTTGGAAGCTTCACTGGCTTGTCATTGGCGTTCCCTTGTCCTAATCAGGCACTCCAACACGGCACGTAAACGGGGCTTGTCAGCTCTTTGCCCCATTTGCGCCATTAAACCGTTGAAAACAGTCGGCTCCGGTGAGTCTCCGGAGCGGCCTGTGCGGCGGGTCTGATGGGGCCATTCGCTGAAGTGAACTGAGGAATAAGACACGAATGTCCGACATTTTTCGTGAAGTCGATGAAGATATCCGCAAGGAGAAATACCGTCGGCTTTGGGATCGCTTCGGGGTGTGGGTGATTGCTGTCGCGGTTCTGATTGTCGTTGGAACTGGCGGTTATCGCGGCTGGCTCTATTGGGAATCGCAAAAGGCGGCTGAAGCCGGCGATACATTCGTGGAGGCGAACCGTCTGGCGGATGGCGGCAATTATCAGGAAGCCAAGGCGCTGTTCGATGCGCTCGGCAAGTCGACCGGCGGATATCCGGTGCTGGCCCGCCTGCGCGAGGCGACCATGTTGAGCCAGGAAGGCCGCAGCGAAGAAGCGCTCGTTGCCTTTGACGAGATCTCCCGTGACGGCAGCGTCGAAAAGACCCTTCAGGACATCGCGGCCTTGCGCGCCGGGTATCTTGCGGTCGATCTTGAAGACTATAATGCGGTTGCAGACCGTGTGGAAGGCCTGTCGGCCGACGGTGAGCCGTTCCGGGCTGCTGCGCGCGAGATTCTTGCCGTCAGCGCATGGAAGGGGGGCGACATCAATGCCGCCCGGTCCTGGATCTCCAAGATCGAGGACGATGCGGGCACACCCACGGATGTAACCCGCCGAATTGGAATTTTGAACGACGTGATCCAGTCCGAACATGGTAGCGCCGAGACTTCTGGCGAGGAGGCCAGCCAATAATGACAGGTACAACTCGCGCCCGCATGCGCGCACTCGGCTGCGTGGTCGGATTGAGCACTCTACTGGCCGCCTGCGGCGGGGGTGTTTCGGAATTTGCAGGCTCCCTGAATCCGTTTGGGGGCAAGGAAGAGATTCTTGAAGGCGATCGGCAACCCGTTTTCGAAGGGGTTGATCCGGCAGCAGCTGCGACCGGAAAGGCTGCCGCAGTCGGTTCGGCAACCGGCGGCCAGACATGGCCGACAGCTGGTGGTGGCGAGCGGAATGATCCGGGCAATCTTGCCGTGTCGATTTCCGGGCAACGGGCGTGGAAGGCCAATATCGGTGCGTCAGGCGGCGGTTTGACATCGTCTGCCTTGCGTCCGTCTGCAAGGCCGGTCAGCGATGGCAGCCGGATTTTCGTCTACAAGCCGGATGGTGAAGTTGTTGCCCTCTCCACGTCGGGCAGCCGGGTCTGGAGCCAGAAGCTCCGCCCTGAAGGCGAGCGCGACATTGCCCCGGGGGGCGGCGTTGCTGTTTCCGGCGGCAAGGTGTTTGCCGCGACCGGCTACCGGCAGGTGTCCGCGCTGGATGCAAGTTCGGGGCAGTTGTTGTGGACTGCCGAACTTGATACCCCGGCCCGTGGGGCTCCGGCGGTTGGCGGCGGTCATGTTTTTGTCGTGACCCAGTCAAACGAGGTCTATGCGCTGAATGTTGCTGACGGCACGCAGGCCTGGACCTATATCGGGATCGACGAGACGGCGGGTCTTCTGTCTGCAGCCGACCCGGCCATCGCCGGAAACACGGTGGTTGTACCGTTCTCCTCCGGTGAGATCATGGCGATCGATATCAAGACGGGCGAACCGAAATGGATTGACGGCGTTGCCCGTGGTTTCCGCACCTTGGCGCTTTCCGGTCTGGCGGATGTGTCTGCGAGCCCGGTGATTGCAGGTGACACGGTTTATGCGACAGGTGTTGCCGGCCGGACCATTGCAGCGTCCCTTAAAACGGGCCAGCGGCAATGGGATCAGGACCTCGGCAGCGTGCATACGCCAATCGTGTCCGGAAATGCGCTGTTTTTGGTTGATCTCGACGACCGGATGGTGGCACTTGACCGCAAGACCGGCGAAACGCTTTGGGCGACAAGCCTGCCCCGGCCGGAAAAGAAGAAGCGGCGGCGCAATTGGGCCGGGCCGATTCTGGCCAACGGCGCCTTGGTTGCCATGTCGAGTGATGGACGTTTTGTCGCTGTCGACGCAAAGTCCGGTCAGATCATGACCACGACGAACGTCAATACGGATGTGTTTGTGACCCCGATTGTTGCCGGAGGCCGTATGGTCGTCCTCGATGGTGATTCGTCGGTCGCAGCTTTCAATTGATGATCCGCAAGAGTATTGCGGAGTAGGAGTACCTGACTGTGGGCGCAACCGTCGCCATTATCGGCCGGCCGAATGTCGGCAAATCGACCCTGTTCAACCGTCTGGTCGGCAAGCGCCTCGCGCTTGTCGACGACACGCCGGGCGTGACGCGTGACCGCCGCCCGGGCGAAGCGCGGCTGGGGGACCTGAAATTCACGATCGTGGATACCGCGGGGTTGGAAGATGCGGAGTCTTCCAGTCTGGAAGGGCGCATGCGCCGCCAGACCGAAGAAGCCATCGAGACCGCGGATGCGGTCTTGTTTGTTATTGACGCCCGTGCGGGCGTCACGCCTCTGGATGCCCATTTTGCCGAAGTTGCCCGTAAGACCACCCGCCCGGTGATCCTTCTGGCGAACAAGGCCGAAGGCCGCGCTGGCGAAAGCGGGCTCTACGAATCCTATTCCCTGGGTCTTGGCGAGCCGATTGCCGTTTCTGCCGAGCACGGCGAGGGATTGGCCGATCTCTATGATGCGCTGAAGCCCTATGTCGATCAGGCGAACGAGGAAGAAGAGTCCAGGCGCGAAGAGGCCATCACCAACATCGATGTCAATGAAGACGGCGAGCTGGTGGATGACGAGGATCCGGTCGGAACTCCCGACCGTCCGCTGCGGGTCGCCATTGTGGGACGCCCGAATGCCGGGAAGTCGACTCTGATCAACAATCTGCTCGGGGAAGACCGGATGCTGACCGGGCCAGAAGCGGGCATCACGCGCGATTCGATCTCGGTCGACTGGGAATGGCGCGAACGCCACATCAAGCTGTTTGACACTGCCGGCATCCGCCGCAAGTCGCGGGTTCAGGAGAAGCTGGAAAAACTCTCCGTTGCCGACGCCTTGCGTGCGATCAAGTTTGCCGAAGTCGTGGTCGTGACGCTGGACGCAACGAATTCCTTTGAAAAACAAGACCTTCAGATCATTGATCTCGTTGCCCGCGAAGGCCGGGCGTTGGTTATTGCGATCAACAAATGGGATCTGGTCGAGGACCGGGAAGCGGCCTGGAAGAAGATCCGCGACGCAAACGAACGCTATTTCAATCAGATCCGTGGCGTGAAGATTGCTACCTTGTCCGGTTTGCAGGGCCAGGGCATCGACCGGCTGATGGAAAGTGTTTTCACGGCTTATGAAGCGTGGAATGCGCGCGTGTCCACCTCGAAACTCAATCGCTGGCTTGAGAAGGTCACGGTCAACCATCCGCCTCCCGCAGTGGCCGGGCGCCGGATCCGGTTGCGTTATCTGACCCAGCCGAAGACACGCCCGCCGCATTTCGTCGCGTTTTGTTCCCGTCCCGAACAGCTTCCGGAAAGCTATACCCGCTATCTGGTCAACTCGCTGCGTCAGACCTTCGACATTCAGGGAACCCCGATCCGGTTTTCCTACCGAAAGGGCGAAAACCCTTATGTCTCTCGGAAAAAATGACGTTAGAATTTCATAGGCCCGCCAATAAACATTGATAGCCGTGCCCCAATCCGACCGTAAGGACGGATTGGGTCACGATATTCATGGGCCTCTCAAGGCTTTCAGGAGTTTGAGAATATGGCGTTGGATCGCTACGAGTTTGCCTGCACGCTTGCCGAAAAGGCCGGGGACCTCGCTCTTCAGTATTTCCGGCAGCTCGATACGCTTCAAGTCAGTGAAAAAGGTCATCAGGACCTTGTGTCTGAAGCTGATCGGGATGTGGAAACGCTGATCCGGCTTGAGCTTGAAAAGGCATTTCCGGATGACGGGGTCGTCGGTGAAGAGCATGGCGCGCGTGAAGGCACGTCCGGTTACACTTGGGTGATTGATCCGATTGACGGCACCGCAAATTTCGTCGCCGGAATTCCGCAATGGTGTGTGATTCTCGCCTGTACGTTCGGCAACGAGACCATTATCGGTGTTATCCGCGATCCGAGTGCCGGGGAAACCTTTCGCGCCAAGCGCGGCGGGGGCGCCTATGTCAATGACCGGGCGATCAGCGCGTCAACGAGCGACAGTCTTTCGAGAGGGTCCGTCGGAATCGGCTTCAACGGCCGTACAAAGGCAACGGACGCAATCAATGCCATCGGCGGGCTGGTTTCGAAAGGCGGCGTCTTCTTCCGGAACGCATCCGGCGGGCTGATGCTTGCCTATGCGGCCTCCGGCCGGCTGATCGGCTATCTGGAGCCGCATATGAACCCTTGGGATTGTCTTGCGGGCATGTTGATCACCGAAGAGGCTGGCGGCCTGGTAGATCCGTTTGATGGCGCAAGTGTCGTTGCCAAGGGAACGCGGGTCATTGTCGGTGCGCCGGGTGTTTTCGAGGATCTCAAGGAAATCGCCGAGGCATCCTTCGCACCGCTTGCCTGAGGGCCGCCGGGCTTCTCCCAAACGCCATACTATTGCGGAGCGCAGAACACGCAATTGGTGTGTTCTGCTGCTGGTCGTACATACCGTTTGAACTGCTGCGCCGTTTGCAGTCAAATGGACGTTAGGTTATCAAAAAAACACAAACCCGCTTGACCCTTGACCTCCGGAGTCTGGTGATGCGCAGACTTGCAGCCCGGTTGATAGGTGCTTGTTTCCTCGCCTTTGCGCTGGTAGCGCGCCCTTGTGCTGCCGGGGACAAGTGGATCATCGATACCGACATGGGAATTGATGACTGGCTGGCGATCGGCTACATGCTCCGCGCTGCCGAGAAGGACATTCTGGCGATAAGCGTTTCCGGGGATGGGCTGGACTATTGTCCTGATGGCGTTGTCAATGTCCGGCGGTTGATGGCATTGGCGCATGCTGGGACACGCGGAATTCAAACCGCTTGCGGCTCGCCATGGCCTCTGGAGGGCTATGCGCGATATCCAAAAGCCTGGCGAACGGCTGCAAACACCATGATGGGTCTGTCGGACAGGCTTCCTGACGTGCCCGAGCAAAGGGCCGTGCTGTCTTCTTCCGGCTTGATGGCGGAACTGCTCGAAACCAGCCCTGAGCCGGTCTCAATTCTGTCTCTGGGTGGCTTTACCGAAATTGCATCTGTGCTTTATGCGAGGCCGGAGCTCGTTACCAAAATCAAGCGGATCGTTGCGATGGCCGGTGCTGTAGCGGTTCCAGGCAATATCCGGGTCGAGGGGTTCACGGATGGCAATCCGAACCGGACTGCCGAATGGAATGTCTACATTGATCCGGTTGCCGCGAAAATCGTGTTTGAAAGCGGCGTTCCGGTCCTGTTGGTGCCTTTGGACGCCACCAACGTCGTCCCGGTCACCAATGCGTTCGTCCAGCGGCTGGAAGCAGCCGACCGAAAGGACCCTGTGGCGGGCTTTTTGGGGGCTGTTTTGAACAAGGTCGTCAACGACCCGCAGATTGGCGGATACAAGAACTGGGACCCGCTTGCTGCGGTGGTCAGTCTTCATACGGGCATTTGCCGTCTTGAAAAACGCCGGTTAACCGTGAATGTCCGAACAGTCGCGTCGCTGCCCTCCGGGGAGCTCCGGAGTTCTTTCCCGGCGGCCAACTGGCGGGGTGAACGCCGGCACATGCTGGATCCGGCGGCGGCTGGCGCGCTGGTGTCCGTTCCGTCTGCTCCGGAAGTCTCGGTCTGCATGCATGTCGCGCCACCGGACTATGAAGCGCTTTTCCTGAAGGCTATGAGCCATGGCAGCGATGCGGGCAATTCTGCCGGCAAGACCTCCGGGGGGAACCGGTAGGGGAACGTCCGGGGGAATGGGGGCTCAAGCTCAGGTGAGATAGCCCCCTTGTTCGCAATGCTACTCGCTGGCGAGAAAGTCCAGCGTGTCATCCGAGAGCCGGTCGTAGAGGCATCCGGTGCGGGGGTAGGATGTTGACACCAGTTGCAGCAAGGCCGGGGCGATTTCTTCCGGAGCGGCCACGGTTTGCGGATCCTCGCCCGGCATGGCCTTGGCCCGCAAGCCGGTCCGGACTGGACCCGGGTCGGCCAGATTGACTTTCAGGGAGCTCTTCTGCGTTTCTGCCGCATAAGTCCGCACCAGGGCTTCAAGTGCTGCCTTTGTGCTCGCCTGCAGGCCCCAGAAAGGTGTGCAGCTGTGAGCCTGTGCAGCTGTCAGAAACAGGGCCCGTCCAGCGTCGGACTGCCGCAACAGCGCGTCCAGAGAACGCAAAAGCCGCCAGTTGGCAGTCACGTTGGTGGCCATGGCCTCATCGAAGGTCTTTACCTTGATATGGCCAATCGGCGACAATGTGCCGAGCATGCCGGCATTGCCGATCAGGACGTCGAGCTTGCCCCAGCGTTCGTAGATGGCCGCTCCGAGGCGGTCGAGCGCCTCGAAGTCCTTCAAATCGACCGGGACCAGTGTGGCGGCTTCCCCACCGGCGGACTTGATCTCGTCATCAAGTTCCTCAAGAGCGCCGACGGTACGTGCAAGCGCAATCACATGAGCCCCACGGGCGCCAAGTTGCCGTGCCAGCTGATAGCCGATCCCGCGCGAAGCGCCGGTTACCAGCGCGACGCGGCCTTCAAAATCTCGTTCCATTCAATTGACCTGTTACTGTACTTCCACCAGCCGCGGTGGACGGGAGACGTCGTTGTCCTCGGCAATGTCGGTGAGAAGGGTCGGATAGTCTCCGGTGAAGCAATGATCGGTGAATTGTGGGGCTGCCTTGTTGCGGCCCTCATACCCCATCGCCCGGTAGACACCGTCAATGGAGAGGAAGGCGAGGCTGTCCACACCGATATAGCTGCGCATCTCTTCGAGATTGTATTTCGCAGCCAGAAGCTTTTCCCGGACGGGCGTATCAATGCCGTAATAGTCGGAATACTTGATCGGCGGGCTAGACAGCCGGAAATGCACTTCCCGGGCACCCGCTTCGCGGATCATCTGGACGATTTTCACCGATGTCGTGCCGCGTACGAGACTGTCGTCGACAAGAATAACCCGCTTGCCCTCGATCTGGGCGCGGTTGGCCGAATGCTTCAGCTTGACCCCGAGTGTGCGGATCGCCTGGGTTGGCTCGATGAACGTGCGTCCGACATAGTGGTTGCGAATGATGCCGAGTTCAAACGGAATGCCGCTTTCCTGGCTGTAGCCGATTGCGGCCGGAACACCGCTGTCGGGCACCGGAACAACAACATCGGCCTCGACGTGGCTTTCGCGGGCCAGTTCCATTCCGAAGCTCTTGCGCACGTCATAAACGGAGCGGCCCGCGAGGACGGAATCCGGCCGCGAGAAATAGATATATTCGAAGATGTCCGGACGGGCCGGACGTTTACCGAACGGGAAGTGGGAGGTGATGCCGCCTGGTGTGCAGACAATGACTTCGCCGTTTTCGACTTCCCGGATGAACTTGGCGCCGATGATGTCGAGGGCGCAGGTTTCCGACGCAAAGACCGGTGCGCCATTCAGGTCGCCAAGCACCAGCGGGCGGATGCCAAGCGGGTCGCGTGCACCGATCAGTTTCTTGGCGGTCAACGCGACGAGTGCATAGGCGCCTTCCATCTGGGTGATGGCATCAATGAACCTGTCGACGATCTTCTTTTCTCGCGAGCGGGCCAGAAGCTGGAGCACGACCTCGGAATCCGATGTCGACTGGCAAATTGCGCCGTCCATGATCAGCTGCTTGCGCAAGGTCATGGCATTTGTGAAGTGGCCATTGTGGCAGATGGCAACGCCGCCGCCTTCGAGTTCGGCAAACAGCGGTTGGACATTGCGTATGATCGGCTCGCCGCTTGTGGAGTAGCGCACATGGCCGATGGCAGCGTGACCGCTCAGCTTGTCGATCACATCCGCACTGGAGAAGCTGTCACCCACAAGACCCAGATGTCGCTCGGCGCGGAACTGGCCATTGTCAAATGTCACGATCCCGGCGGCCTCCTGGCCACGATGCTGAAGCGCGTGCAGCCCGAGCGCGGTCAAGGCGCTGGCATCCTCGTGCCCCAGAACGCCGAACACGCCGCATTCCTCATGCAGACGGTCTTCTTCCAGATCGAGTGGTTCAATAAGCTCGGTCCCGCCGCTCATGGCGAACTCCTTGTGATGTTACTCATCGGCCAAAGGCCGGAAACAGCGCCCGCTTAGCGCATGGCGCACGTGATTTCCAGTGATCCAGTCACAAAAAAGGCAGGGAACTCCCTGCCTGATATTGTTCAGTTGCCCGTTGTCGTCAACTGGTTGAGGCCCTGACGCTCCGAAGCGCTGTAGGCCGGCTCTTCGCCGGTGACCGGGCTGGCTTGCTGGTCCGGGTCGAGACCGCGCAAACGGTCGATGATTTCCTGCTCCGGATCTTCGGGCAAGAGCGCCACAAGCTGTTCGCCGATCGAGATCAGGATGGGCCGGGATTTCGCTTGCAAGACCCAGGCGGGCTGCTGGGCCGGCTGGACAAACCAGTTGAAGAACATCATGGCCACAACAACCAGCAACAATCCCCGGGCTGCTCCAAAAACAAACCCGAGCGTGCGGTCGAGGGCCCCGATCCGGCTGTCGAGAACGAAGTCCGAGATCCGCATTGTGAGATAGCTGACCACCAGCAATGTGATCAGGAACACCACCGCGACCGATGCGCCGAGGGCAACGAGGTCGTGATTGATGTATTGCTTGGCGTAGGGCAGAACGCTTTCATAAAGGAAATAGGCTGCCGCAGCCGCGACGACCCAGGACACGATCGAAAGAACTTCGCGGACAAACCCCCGGATCATGGCCAGGAATGCCGACATAAGCATGATCACGAGTAGTATACCGTCGAGCAACGTGATCGGCATGGTCTTGAGGTGTCCTTTTCCTGTCGTGGCCAATTTCAGGCCGTTTTTTCGTTGAGCGTTAATTCAGGAAGCTTTCTTGGCACTTGCTGCCGCCGAAAGTTTGGCAACAAAATCCCCAAGTTCCTGCAGGCCGGTGACCTGCAGCCCCCCTGAAACGCCGTCCTTCAGATTGCCATCAGGACAATATGCCTGATCGAAACCCAGTTTCTGCGCTTCCTTCAATCTGGATTGCGCCTGAGCGACCGGACGGATCGCTCCCGATAAACTGACTTCGCCGAAATAAACGCAATCGGCGGGAAGGGCAAGACCGCTTAGGGACGACACGAGTGCTGCCGCAACGGCGAGATCGGCGCCGGGTTCATTGACCTTCAGTCCGCCGGCGACATTCAGGTAGACGTCGTGTTGTGAAAATCGTACCCCGCACCGGGCTTCCAGAACGGCGAGGATCATCGACAGTCTGGCATTGTCCCATCCGATGACCGCCCGCCGGGGTGTTCCAAGGGTGGACGGGGCAACCAAGGCCTGGATCTCGATCAGAAGCGGGCGCGAGCCCTCAAGACCAGCAAAAACCGCAGAACCCGGTGCATTGCCGGTCCGGTCCCCCAGAAAAAGGGCTGAGGGATTGGCCACTTCCACGAGGCCTTTGCCGGTCATCTCGAAAACGCCGATTTCGTCGGTGGCGCCGAAGCGGTTCTTGACGGAGCGCAGGATCCGGTACTGGTGAGCGCCATCGCCCTCGAAATAGAGCACCGCATCGACCATATGTTCGACCACGCGCGGGCCTGCAATCTGACCGTCCTTGGTTACGTGTCCAACAAGAACCAATGTGGTGCCGTGTTTCTTGGCATAGCGGACCATGGCCTGGGCGGAGGCGCGCACCTGTGTGACGGTGCCGGGCGGCGAATCGACCTGATCCGTCCACAGTGTTTGCACTGAATCAAGGATCAGGAGGGCAGGCGGGTTTCCTGCCTCCAGTGTGGCGAGAATATCCTCGACGCTGGTTTCGGCGGCAAGTGCCACCGGTGCATTGGCCAGCCCGAGGCGTTCCGCGCGCAACCGCACCTGTCCGATCGCTTCCTCGCCGGAAATATAGACGGTCTTGTGTCCCAGAGAGGCGAGGGCGGATGCTGCCTGGATGAGAAGGGTCGATTTCCCGATCCCCGGATCGCCGCCGACCAGAAGAGCCGATCCGCGCACGAAACCGCCTCCGGTAACGCGGTCCAGTTCGGCAACTCGGCTTTGAATGCGGGGCGCCTCCTTTGCGTCTCCGGACAGTCCGACCAAGGGGATGACCCGTCCGCGAGACTTGGAAACCTTGCCGGGCCCGCCGCCGATGCCGCCGCCGGTTTGTTCCTCGACAATCGTGTTCCATTCGCCACAGGATTCGCAGCGCCCCTGCCACTTGGTGGAGATCGCGCCACAAGACTGGCAAACAAAACTGGTGGACCGGCGGGCCATGCGCGAAAACGTGCTCCTAAGCGGCAAGCGGGCCATAGTGCCGGAGAAAGCGGCGGCCCAAACTTGTCAGATATTCATAATCGATGGTTTGCGCATACGCGGCCAGGTCGGCAGCGGCAACATTGGGGCCGAGCATTTCCACAAATGCGCCGCGGCGTGCCAACGGCTGGGGGACGTCCGTGACATCAATCGCGATCATGTCCATGGAAACCCTGCCGACCAAGGGGACTTTTCGTCCGGCGAGCACTGCAAAGGCTCCGGGCGCGTTGTCGGAAGAACCGGCACGGCGCAAGAGCCCGTCTGCATAGCCTGACGCAACGACGGCAATGGTCATGTCCCGTTGCGCCGTCTGGGCCGCGCCATATCCGATCGTTTCGCCTGCCGGAACCTCCCGGGTGACAAGAATGCGCGCTTCGACCTTGGCAACCGGTTCGAGTTCTGTCCCTGGCGTGTCCACGGCCCGTCCGCCGTAAAGCGCGATACCGGGCCTTGCGAGATCGAAGTGATACTCATGGCCAAGAAAAACGCCTGCTGAATTCGACAAGGAGCGCGGAATGTGGCTGTATTTTCCGGTGATCCCGGTAAACAGGTCCAGTTGTTTGGCGTTGAGGCTGCTGTCCGGTGTGGATCCGCAGGCCAGATGGCTCATCAACAGACAGGGATCAAAAGATGCGAGGAGTTCCGGGTCCGCCATCAAGACCTTGAACGCCTCCAGCCGCAGCCCCAGGCGGTTCATCCCTGTGTCAATGTGGATTGCGGCGGGATGAGCTTCCTTTGTTGCCCGGCAAAACGATGCCCACTCTATGATTTCCGGCATCGATCCGAGGACGGGCCGGATCCGGTTCACTGCATAGGCGTCGGAACAGTTGGGAAACAGTCCGTTCAGCACATAGATGGTGGCCTTGGGCAGCGCCTTGCGCAAACGGATGGCCTCAAGCGGCAGGGCGACAAAGAAAGTGGTGCAACCGGCATCTGCCAGCGCCTTGGACGTTTCAATCAGACCGGTCCCGTATGCGTCGGCCTTGACTGTTGCGGCGCACGCGGATCCCGGACGCAAGCGGTCGCGAAGGCTGCGCCAGTTGCGCGCGATCGCTTGCGTGTCGATGGTCAGGTGGCCACCGGCCAGCAGTTCGGAGATGCTGTCCGGGTCCGGCAATCTGTTGCCCTGTCCTGCTGTTGTTGCCAATTGCGCCGCCATTTTGCTTGCTTTGCGCGCTTATGCGGGGAACGCACAAAGACGTGTGTGCCCGTGTCCTGAGGCTCTTGCCCTGATCTGTCTTAAATGGGTCGCCGCGCTTTGCCAAGAAGAGTGCCCGGGTGGCGTGGCATAAGACTAGTCGTGCCGGTCCGGCAGGTACTCGTCATGCGCAAGATCGGAGAAGCGGGTGAACTCGCCCTGGAAGTGCAGGTTGGCAGTGCCGGTCGGTCCGTGACGCTGCTTGGCAATGATGACTTCGGCCTTGCCCTTGACCCGCTCAAGCTTGTCCTTCCAGACCTCGTGCTCCGGCGTACCATCTTCAGGTTCGGTCTTTCCGAGGTAATACTCGTCGCGATACACGAACAGGATAACGTCGGCGTCCTGCTCGATGGATCCCGATTCGCGCAAGTCCGACATCATCGGACGCTTGTCGTCGCGTGATTCCACCTGACGCGAGAGCTGTGACAGCGCGATGATCGGAACGTTGAGTTCCTTTGCAAGCGCCTTCAGGCCGGTGGTGATTTCAGTGATTTCCTGAACACGGTTGCCATTGTTTTTGGATGAGCCTGTCAGGAGCTGAATATAGTCCACAATCAGCAGGTCGAGGCCGCGTTGACGTTTCAGGCGCCTTGCCCGCGCCACCAGTGAGGCGATCGAGATGCCGCCGGTCTGGTCAACATGGAGCGGAACGCTCTGCATGATCTGCGCGCAGGCAGCAAGCTTTTCGAACTCAGCCTCGGAGATGTCGCCGCGTCGGATCTTGGAGGAGGAGATTTCCGCCTGTTCGGAAATGATACGGGTTGCAAGCTGTTCGGCCGACATTTCCAGCGAGAAGAAGCCGACAATGCCGCCATTGACGGTTTTGATCGTGCCGTCCGGTTGTTCTTCCGCCTGATAGTTTTGGGCAACATTGTAGGCGATGTTCGTTGCAAGTGATGTCTTGCCCATGGCGGGGCGTCCGGCAAGGACGATCAGGTCGGAATGCTGCAAGCCGCCCATCAGCCGGTCCAGATCCATCAGGCCTGTGGAAAGACCGGACAAAGCTCCTTCGCGGTTCCAGGCCGCGTGAGCCATTTCGATGGTTTCGGTCAGGGCGTCGCCAAAGCTGACAAAGCCGCCTTCGCTCCGGCCCTTCTCGGCCAGTTCGAACAGGCGCCTTTCCGCATCGTCGATCTGCTGGTTTGGGGGAACGTCGATCGGGGCGTCAAAGGCGATGTTGACCATGTCCTCGCCGATGCGAATCAGGTTCCGGCGCACAGCGAGGTCGTAGATGGTGCGGCCGTAGTCTTCGGCGTTGATCACGGAGGCCGCGTCGGCCGCAAGGCGCAACAGGAACTGAGTCGCAGACAGGTCCGCAATCTTGGCGTCAGCCGGGAAAAAGGTCTTCAGCGTGATCGGTGACGCGGTTTTGCCAGCCCGGATCAGGTGGCCAATCTTCTCGTAAATGTCCTGATGCGGCGGAACAAAGAAGTGATGCGGCTCAAGAAAATCCGAAACACGGTAGTAAGTCTCGTTGTTGACCAGGATCGCCCCCAGAAGCTGCCGTTCAGCCTCCGCATTATGTGGTGCGAGCCGCTGATCGTCAGCCCCGGTTTCCACCGTCTGTAATTTTCCCTGCATTTTGTCCCCCGAAGACCCAGTTCATTGGGAATACAGCCAAGCGCTTCCATGCTTCAAGAGCCGATCAGCGGGAAACAGAGTTATCGTAAAAAGGTTAAGATCAACGGGGAAAGATTCGGTTTTGCCTTGACCTGTTGCAAACCCACAGTTTTTGGGGTGTTGAAGCCGTTATTGGAAAAAGTTTTGATATTACCGTGGCTTGGGACCCGATGAATATTGGCGGTTATCCGGATTGCCTCCTATTAAAAATCGTTAACGCGCATAAGCCGTCGTAATGTTTTTCCGGTGTATCACCTTGCCCGGTCGCCACATGGATAATCGGACTGGTGGCCAGATGGGAGCGAGGTCAATTCAAACGAAAACGGCGCCCCAAAGGGCGCCGTTTCCAGGAATGCTGAAAACAGAAAAAGCTCAGGCTTCCTCTTCCTCGGAAGCTGCTTCGTCGGCAGTGTCTTCCTCGGAGCCTTCTTCTTCGTCTTCTTCAAATTCGAAAACGTCGAGTTCCGGTGTGGAGAGGTCTTCGCCAGCAGCCTGGCGAGCGGCTTCGTCTTCCGACCGTGCAACGTTGACGGTCACCGAGACTTCCACTTCCGGGTGAAGCGCGATGGCAACGCTGTGCAGGCCAATCGTCTTGATCGGGTGGCGCAGCTCGACCTGGCCCCGGCCAACGGTGAAGCCGGCTTCAGTCAGGCCTTCGGCAATGTCGCGCGTGGACACGGAACCGTAAAGCTGACCGGTTTCGCCAGCGGAGCGGATCATGACCAGGCTTTCGCCGTCGATCTTTGCAGCAACGGCTTCAGCTTCCTGGCGGCGCTCAAGGTTGCGTGCTTCCAGCTGGGCGCGCTGTTCTTCAAAGCGCTGCATGTTCGCCTTGTTGGCGCGCAGTGCCTTGCCCTGCGGAAGCAGGAAGTTGCGTGCATAACCGTCGCGGACACGGACGGTGTCGCCCATCTGGCCAAGCTTGGCGATGCGCTCGAGAAGAATGACTTCCATGGATTTTCTCCTAACTGTCCCGCCAATTGAGGCGGTTAGAGGCCGGTCTGTTCCCGTGGCCCCAGTTCGGGTGTCCGGAGCCTGAGGCTCCGGACAAATTGCCTTGGTGTCTTAGCTGATCACGAAAGGCAGCAGGCCGAGCAGGCGGGCGCGCTTGATGGCCCGGGCCAGTTCACGCTGCTTCTTTGCGGAAACGGCGGTGATACGGCTCGGAACAATCTTGCCGCGCTCGGAAATGTAGCGCTGCAGAAGGCGAACGTCCTTGTAGTCGATCTTCGGAGCGTTTGCACCGGAGAACGGGCAGGTCTTCCGGCGGCGGAAGAACGGACGGCGGCTTGGAAGCTGTGCGATATCAACCATTTTATATTACTCCGCTTCTGCACGGCGCGGTGCGCGGTCGCCGCGATCACCCCGATCACCCCGGTCACCACGATCACCCCGGCCACCGCCGCGGCGGTCGTCACGGTCACGCTTCTGCATCATTGCAGACGGTGCTTCTTCATGTTCATCAACCTTGAAGGTCATGAAGCGGATGACGTCTTCGCTGAGGCCCATCTGACGTTCCATTTCGGCAACCGCAGCATGCGGTGCCTCGATGTTCATCAGAGTGTAGTGAGCCTTGCGGTTCTTGTTGATGCGGTATGCGAGCGCACGCAGACCCCAGTTCTCGACCTTGCTGATAGAACCGCCACCGTTTTCGATGACGCCCTTGTACTGTTCGACAAGCTGTTCGACCTGCTGTGCAGAGATGTCCTGGCGCGCCAGGAACACGTGCTCATAAAGAGGCATGGGCTTAAGTGCCTTTCCTTCGGTTTCACTATCGGGACCTGGCGCAAAGCCTCCTCGTGACCTCCGGAAAGGAACGAGAATTCTAACGAGAGCGGAGACACGGGAAGACGGGTACCTTTTCAAGCCCCTAACTCTTGCGGCGCAAGCGTTCTTCCGTTCAGCCCCCAGCCTGGGTCCCGGACGAGTTGCGGCTTATATCCCGGATTTGCCGAAATGCAAGTGAAAACCGGGAAGTGCTGGCAGGAGTCTTGAAGTAACGGGGCAAGGGCGTGATATTAGCCCTTGTCATTTTTTTGCAGGGCCAATTCATGTTTGTAAGGGGTTCTCATCAGCGCAGAATAGGCATGGGGCCTTGACACTCGGGGGTCGTCCGTACCATAGCCTCGCGCCAACGGCATTTGGTGTGCGGTTTTTCCGCACGGTTTTCAAAGACAGGCCGCATCCGGCCAAAGAAACAATAATACGGAGGCGCGCTCCATGAAGGTCGCATTCACGTTTCCCGGGCAAGGAAGTCAGGCTGTCGGTATGGGCAAGGAGCTTGCCGATGCATTTCCCGAAGCCAAGGCAGTCTTTCAGGAAGTCGATGACGCCCTTGATCAGAAGCTGTCCGATGTCATGTGGAATGGCCCGGAAGCGGAGCTGACGCTGACCGCAAATGCCCAGCCGGCCCTGATGGCCGTTAGCCTTGCGGCCATCAGGGTCTTGCAGGCGCGTGGTGTGGATCTGGCTGAAAAGGTTTCTTTTGTTGCGGGTCATTCCTTGGGTGAGTACTCCGCATTGGCAGCGGCAGGTTCCCTGAATATCGGAACAGCTGCGCGTCTGCTGCGCATCCGTGGCAACGCAATGCAAAGCGCTGTACCGGTCGGGCAGGGCGCCATGGCAGCTCTGCTTGGTCTCGACTTTGAAACGGCTTGTGAAATTGACAAGGAAGCAGCCCAGGGTGAGGTTTGCGAGGTCGCCAACGACAACGCGCCGGGTCAGGTTGTTGTTTCCGGGCATCTGGCTGCAATTCAGCGGGCGGTGGAGATCGCAAAGGCTCGTGGCGCACGCCGGGCAGTCATGTTGCCCGTCAGCGCGCCGTTTCATTGTTCACTGATGGCGCCAGCCGCCGACGCGATGGCATCGGCCTTGTCGAACGCCGACATCAAGGCGCCTGTCGTCCCCCTTGTTGCAAACGTGCTGGCGCAACCGATTTCCGACCCGGGCGAAATACGCCGCCGTCTTGTCGAGCAGGTGACGGGCACTGTCCGCTGGCGCGAAAGCGTGACCTGGCTTGCGGAAAACGGGGTGGATACATTCTTTGAGATCGGCAGCGGGAAGGTCCTCACGGGTATGGTGAAACGGATCGCCAAGGATGCAAAAGGCATCGCCGTGAATTCCGCACAGGATATTGATGCTGTGCTGGAAACTTTTGGAGCTGGCGCGGTTGCTGCCCAGTAAGGCTTCAGAAAATCTAGTCTGAAAGGAATTCATGATGTTCACGCTTGAGGGCAAAAACGCGCTCGTGACCGGTGCAACCGGGGGGATCGGGGAGGCGATTGCCCGTGCCTTGCATGCTCAGGGCGCGACGGTCACCCTTTCCGGGACCCGCGCGGAAAAGCTGGAAGGCTTGGCGGCTGACCTGAAGGAGCGGGTGCATGTCGTGGCTGCTAACCTGTCGGATCGTGCTGCCGTGGATGCGCTGTTGCCATCTGCAGAAGAAGCGATGGGGTCTGTCGATATTCTGGTAAACAATGCCGGTATTACCCGCGACAACATCTTCATGCGGATGAAGGATGATGAATGGGATCAGGTTCTGGAAGTGAACCTGACATCTGGGTTCCGTCTTTGCCGCGCGGCGATCAAGGGAATGATGAAGCGCCGTTTTGGGCGGATCGTCGGGATCACATCCGTGGTTGGCGTGACCGGTAATCCGGGGCAGGTCAATTATGCAGCTGCAAAGGCGGGCATGATCGGCATGTACAAGTCCCTTGCGCGTGAGGTTGCAAGCCGCAACATTACGGTCAACACAGTTGCTCCGGGCTTTATCGAGACGGCCATGACCGATGCCTTGAACGATAAGCAGAAAGACTCGATTTTGACCAGCGTGCCTGCGGGGCGTTTGGGACGTGCGGGCGAAATTGCCGCTGCCACCGCTTACCTTGCCAGTGAAGAAGCCGCTTACGTGACGGGGCAGACCCTTCATGTCAACGGCGGTATGGCTATGATCTAAAAGGAGAATTTGCCGACCAGGCAAACGTAATCCGAGCTGTTTTCAAGCAGCCTGGAGCGGCTGGTAAAGGGTAACAAAGTGTGTTACCAACCCGCCGATTGTTCCGATGGGACGGGTGTGGGCTGATTCAGGTCTCCTCCTTCCAGAACACGTGTAAAGACAACCGCGACGTCGCGCCATGGGATTGCCCGACGGCACCATGGCTGTTCGCGCGGACCAATAGAGTTTGAAACCCTAAGGAAGTGAAAAATGAGCGATATCGCGGATCGAGTTAAGAAGATCGTTGTAGAGCACCTCGGCGTTGATGCCGACAAGGTTGTCAAGGAAGCCAGCTTCATCGACGATCTGGGTGCCGACAGTCTCGACACCGTCGAACTCGTCATGGCTTTTGAAGAAGAATTTGGCGTTGAAATTCCGGACGATGCTGCAGAAACCATCTTGACCGTTGGCGATGCAGTCTCCTTCCTTGAGAAGAACGCCGGTTAATTTCTGGCAGAACTGTAATTTGCGGCTGAGCGGGGGTTTCCCCGCTCGCCCATAAACAAGTGCGGGTATATGAGGCGAGTCGTCGTAACTGGTTTGGGCATGGTGTCTCCGCTTGGCGGAAATGTCGATGTCTCTTGGAAACGAATCCTTGAAGGAAAAAGCGGTGCCAACAAGGTAGCCGGTTTCGAGTATGAGGATCTGGCCTGCCAGATCGCCGCGCAGCTTCCGCGCGATTCCTCTGACGAGGGGGCTTTCAATCCGGATGACTGGATGGAAGTCAAGGAGCAGCGCAAGGTTGACGACTTCATCGTATACGCCATGGCTGCCGCCGATCAGGCGCTCGCCGATGCCGGCTGGAAGCCCGAGAGTTACGAAGACCAGACCCGCTCAGGTGTGTTGATCGGCTCGGGGATCGGAGGACTGCTCGGTATCGAGCAGGGTGCGCATACCCTCAAGGAAAAGGGTCCGCGCCGCATCAGCCCGTTCTTCATTGCCGGAAGATTGATCAATCTGGCAGGCGGCATGGTCTCCATACGTCATGGTCTCAAGGGGCCCAACAATTCCGTCGTTACCGCGTGTTCCACCGGATCTCACGCGATTGGCGATGCGTCCCGTCTGATTGCCTATGGCGACGCGGATGTCATGGTGGCCGGGGGCGCGGAATCCCCCATCGGCCGTTTGGCTCTCGCCGGATTTGCAGCTTGCCGCGCCCTGTCGACATCCTTCAATGACCAGCCTGAAAAGGCGTCGCGCCCTTACGATGAGGCGCGCGATGGCTTTGTGATGGGCGAAGGTGCCGGTGTTGTCATTCTTGAGGAATATGAACACGCCAAGGCGCGCGGGGCAAAGATTTATGCAGAAGTCGTTGGCTACGGACTGTCTGGCGATGCCTACCACATCACTGCTCCTACCCCGGACGGGGATGGTGCGTATCGGTGCATGGATGCCGCGTTGAAACGGGCCGGTATCAGCGCTTCGGAAGTCGACTACATCAATGCGCATGGCACCTCCACGCCGCTTGGTGATGAAATCGAACTCGGTGCGGTCACACGTCTTGCAGGCAACGCCGCGCACAAGCTGACGATGTCATCGACGAAATCGTCGACGGGCCATCTTTTGGGCGCAGCCGGTGCCGTTGAGGCGATTTTCTCCGTTCTTGCCATTCGCGATGGTATGGCGCCTCCGACCATCAATCTGGACAACCCTTCGGTTGAAACCGAGATTGATCTGGTTCCGCACAAGGCCAAAAAGATGGACATCAATGTCGCCTTGTCGAATTCCTTCGGATTCGGCGGCACAAATGCATCGCTTGTGTTCCGCAAAGTCGCCGCATAACCGTGCGAGTGAACTGAAAGACGTCCGGCGGCTCGCTTGAGCCGCCGTGCTTTCCGGCTATTGTTGGCTGCGCGGTTCGAATCTGCTGCGCCAATGAGGTCTTGGCTTTGCATCTGGAGGTGCATGTAAATGGGCATCAAGCCTAAAAGCCCGCGCGAGGCATTGCAGCCGGAGCCGGCCCCCGGACCTCCGGCGCGCTCCCGCCATGTGCGCAACCCAATCGTTATCCTGATCAATCTCACCATTACGTTGGCGGTTTTTGCGCTCGTGGCCATTGGTGCGGCGCTCTATCTCGGCAAACAGGAGTTTGAGCGGCCCGGACCTTTGGATACGGAACAGACCGTTGTGATTTCTTCCGGAACCGGTTTGTCCGGCATTACCGACCGTCTCGCGGCCGCTGATGTCATTGGTGACAGTTTGCTGGATGAATGGGTGTTCAATCTGGGTGTGCGGTTCTTCAAGAACGAAGCCAAACTGAAGGCTGGCGAGTATGCCTTCCAGCCGGGCGTGTCCATGGAGCAGGTCATGAAAGATCTGGTTGAGGGCAATGCCGTTACCCATTCGGTGACAATCCCTGAAGGCTGGACGACCGCACAAATCCTGCAACGGGTTCGAGAGCATCCGGTTCTGACCGGCGAAATCACCGAGGTTCCGGGAGAGGGAGCCTTGTTGCCGGAGACATATACGTTCACCCGTGGGGCAACACGGCAGAAGGTGATCGACGATATGGCAGCTGCGCAACAGAAGTTGTTGGCAGAGGTCTGGAGCCGGCGTGTTGCGGATCTGCCGGTAGGCACTCCGGAAGACCTGGTGATCCTGGCGTCGATCGTGGAAAAGGAAACCGCGAAAGCGGATGAACGGCCGCGCGTTGCCGGAGTGTTCGTCAACAGGCTGAACAAGAACATGCGGCTTCAATCCGATCCGACAATTCTTTACGGGCTGTTCGGCGGTGAGGCTTGGCTACAGGACCGTTCCGGTATCACCCAGTCGCAATTGCGTGAGGAAAACGCCTATAATACTTACCAGATCGACGGGCTTCCGCCGGGGCCGATCGGCAACCCGGGCAAGGCTGCAATGGAGGCGGTTGCCAATCCGTCCCGCACGAGGGATCTCTTCTTTGTTGCTGATGGGACTGGCGGGCATATATTTGCCGAAACTTACGAGCAGCACAGGCAGAATGTGCGCAAGTGGCGGCAAATCGAACGCGAACGCAGGGCGGACGAACAGCAACAGGCCAACTGAGATCCGGTATCCGGCCGCGGGTCACCGCGGCCGTTTTTTTCATGAAATCAGATGATCCGGCTGGACCGCTAGACCAGCCGCGGACTTGAAGGGGCACACCATCCATGGCACTTGCCAGCATGACAGGGTTTTCAAGGGTTCAGGCAGAACTTGGGGCAGTGCGCTGGACATGGGAGTTGCGGTCCGTCAATGGCAAATCTCTGGATATTCGCTTGCGCATGCCCAATGGTCTTGAGGTTCTTGAACCAAAGGTCCGCGAGCGCTGCAGCAAGCTGTTGAGGCGGGGCAATGTCTCCATCGGCCTGTTGATGCAAAGGGACCAGGCCGATGTTGCCTTGACGGTCAATGAGGCCGCGCTGGAGTCCGTGTTGTCAGCCATTGATCTGTTGAAGCAGCGTATGCCCGATATGGGCGCACCCACGATCGACGGCATCCTCGCCCAAAAAGGTGTGTTTGACCTGAAAGAGCCCGAGGAAGACGAAGAGACCCGGGCGGCCCTCCATGCAAGCCTGCTGACAACCCTGGATGCCGCCCTGCTCGACCTTGTCGATATGCGTCACGGCGAGGGTGGCAAGATCTCCGGCATTATCCGGAATCAGATCGACCGGATTTCGGATTTGACCCGTGCAGCGGAGGACCTGCCAGGGCGCCGTCCCGAAGCCATCAAGAGCCGGTTGGCGGAGCAGGTCGCGCAATTGCTCGATGTTTCCGAGAGTCAGCTGGATCCCCAGCGGCTTCATCAGGAAGCGGTGCTGTTGGCAACCCGGGCCGACATCCGCGAGGAACTGGATCGCCTCCACGCGCATATCTCGGCTGCGCGCGACCTGCTGGACACCGGCGGAGCTGTCGGACGGCGCCTCGATTTTCTGGCGCAGGAATTCAACCGTGAAACCAATACGCTGTGTTCCAAGTCCAATGATGTCGATCTGACGGCAATCGGGCTCGATTTGAAGGCAGTGATTGACCAGATGCGCGAGCAGATCCAGAATCTGGAATAACCGGTAGTGAAAGCCACCTCAGCAGCTTGGCGAACCTGCCGAGGGTACGAAGATGGCAGGGCGGCTCATGCCCGCCGTCGTTTATTGGCCTTGCTTGTCATTTGGGCCGGGTTCAAAGGACCTGGCCCAGCTCTCTCTGGCCCAGTTGCCAAGTGGCCCGATAAGGGTGAACAGCTCCCCGCCGAGCGGCGAGACCTGATAACCGTCTGGCGATTGTACGACCAGATTGGCGAGCTTCAGCTCTTTAAGGCGTGTGTTGAGAACACCCGGGGAAATGCCGCTGCATTTGCCTTGCAGGGTGTTGAAACTGCAAGGACCGCCTTCTGCAAGTACCCACAGGATGCCCAGAGCCCAACGATGGCCCAGCAGATCCAGAAGAGCCATAATTGGTGCTCCGGATTGGGAGCCGCGAACCGGCTGACCTGGAAGGGGGATGCTGGGCTGTTGTGCCATTGTTTTCAAACCGGATAGTGTTCGGGATTTATATGGTCTGACAGGTATCGTATCGCCGAATGGCAGGGGAAGTGCAATTCCGTTGTGATGTCGGGGCCGAACATTGCTGGCATCAGGCGGTTGCGGAGACCGGATCAAATCGCTATTAAAAAAATAGTTATCAGTCCGGGAGCTCGCAGTATGGCGAAGTTGGTATTTTATTCGGGAACCTATAACGCCTCCAGCTGGGCCATGCGGGCATGGCTTTCTCTGCGGGCCGCCAAAGTCGATTTTGAAGAAGTGCCAATCGATATCCGGAAGCCCCAACGCTTCGTGAACTTGCGGAAGGTTGCAGCCTTTTCTCCCTCGGCGACGGTGCCGGCGCTTCTGGTTGATGGTGAGGTCATATTTGACTCCATGGCAATCATGGAGTTCGCAAACGACTCCTGCAGAGGTGATTTGCTGCCGGCCAATCTGGTCGAGAGGGCAAGGGCACGTTCCCTGATGGCCTGGCAGCATGCGGGCCTGTCCGGGATCTGTTCGCGAATTTCGTTTGAGAGTGCTTTTTACCCATACAAACGTCCACTGACGGGTCAGGAGCAAACCGAAGTGTCGCGGTTTTGTGCGGCAATCGAACCGTGCCTCCGGCAGCATGACGGACCTTATCTTTTCGGCCGGGCCTCGCTTTCCGACTACATGCTCGCACCTGCCGCGATCCGGCTGTTGCGCCATCAGCCGGATCTGTCCAGCTGGCCAAAATCTGCGCAATGGATGGCGGACATATGCGCCGACCCGTTGGTGTCCGAATGGCTTTCCAGGGCAGACCCGCTGCCGCCTATCTGGTTTGATGACTATCTTGCCGCCGGCGATGCCGGTGACTTGCAGCTGGCTGGCGCATTAGAAACCTGATCATCGCCTAAATTATACCGGTCTCGGGGAAACGGCGTGGATCTCCTTGCGCGGAGACTTGATTTGACGACTGTGTTGGATCAAATGCGCGAACAGTCAAAGAATTTGGAGCAGGGACATGAGCACAGCCACCTCGGGAACCACCGTCAGCGCGGAAGAGGCGGAGGCGCAGCGCCGTGGTTTGATGCTCGTATTGTCTTCGCCATCCGGTGCGGGGAAGTCGACCATTGCGCGGCTGCTGCTTGAGCAGGAAGACAATCTGGAGCTCTCCATTTCGGTCACCACACGCCCGCGCCGGACGAGCGAGGTCGACGGTGTCCATTACCATTTCACGGAAGCGAAGCGCTTCGAGCAGATGCGTGACCATGACGAGCTGCTTGAATGGGCAGAGGTACATGGCAACTATTATGCGACCCCGCGCGGCCCGGTTGAAAACGCCATCGAGAGCGGCCGGGACATACTCTTCGACATCGATATCCAGGGCACCTTCCAGCTTTATGAAAAGATGCGGGACGATGTCGTGTCGATTTTTATCCTGCCGCCTTCCATCGCGGAAATGAAGTCCCGGCTCAATCGCCGCGCGGAGGACAGCGAGGACATCATCCTGAAGCGTCTGGAAACCGCTGTTGGGGAAATGCGCCACTGGTCGGAGTATGACTATGTGGTTGTCAATGACGATCTGGAGCGCGCGTTTCAAAGCGTTCGGGCGATCCTGCGGGCAGAGCGCCACAAGCAGTTCCGCTCACCCGCGATTGCGCCCCTGATTGACGGCATGGTCGGCGACTTGAAACAGGCCCTGAAAGCAACGGACTGACCGGCGGTGACGGTGAGGTGGCTATCATGTTCGGTTTGTTTGACTTTCCCCGTGATCCCGGACCCGGTGGTTATAGTACCCTCTGGAACGGAGACGCAGACGACGTAACAAACGAGACGGCGGTTCACGCCTGAGTACAAGGAGCAGTCGGTGGCCCGTTTGTCCGATAACTGGGTTAAATTTGCTAGTCTTGCCGGTGAACTGGGTGCGGCGAGAGGTTAGCTGAAGAGCTGGCACATTGATCTGTCGATTGCCGGTTTCGCTGCGGCTTTTGGTCAGAGCAAAGTTGCGGCAGCTGAGTTGGCGCAACTGCGCCGTGACAACAAGCGGCTGAAGGAAGAGAACGAAGTGATGCGCGATGCATCCGCTTTTTCGCAAAATGGCAGCGAAAACGTGATTGCGAAGCTCGCGTTCATCGCTGCCCATGTTGGCAATCATTCGACCCGCCTGTACTGCCGTGTGCTTGGTGTCAGCCGGAGCCGGTTTCACAGTTGGCAGCGCACTCCCGCTGAACGGGGAGCACGTGCTGCCCGGCGCGATGCCCTGATTGATGAAATCAAATCGATCTTTAACGAGAGCGAACAGCGCTGCGGAGCATCGCGTATCCATTCCAAGCTATGCGGCCTTGGTTACCGGGGCGCCCGCAGATTAGTGGCCAAGCTCATGACAGAGAAAGATATTCGACCGCCCATACGCAAGCGTGGCAATGCCGATGACCACGGATAGCCGCCCAGGATACGGCATCGCAACAAACTTCTCGACAGGAACTTCGATACTACGGCTCCCGACACCTTCTGGCTGGCTGATATTTCACATATTTCCACGGATGAGAGCCGGTTCTTTCAGGTGGCAGTCAAAGATCTATGGACCATGGAGGTTGTAGGGTGGTCGATGTCAGATCGTTTGAAAAGGGCGATCATGAGCCGCCGTCCCACAAAAGGCTTGATCCATCACTCGGACCGCGGCGCCCAATACGCTTGTGGTGCGTATCAAAAGCTGATCAATCTCAACGGGATGACCGCATCGATGAGCCCGAAACGGAAACTGTCTCGGCAATGCACCCATGGAGAGTTTCTTCGCTGCACTCAAGACCGAGATGGTGCGCCGCACCCGGTTCAGGACCAGACGAGAAGCTGACGCCACCCTCTTCGAATACATCGAAATCGCCTACAATCGCCAGCGACGGCATTCGAGCATCGGATATAGTACGCCGGCTCAGGCAAGGATGGGCTTGGCAATCACGATGGCAGCATAACCGAATATGTCACTGGTCCGGGATTACGGGGCAAGGTCAAGCCGCAATATTACAGAAACATCAGTCCTGAAATCTGTAAAACGAGGTTATCAGGTGATTTGATAGGTGAACTCGCCTGCAGAGATGTCTATGCCGACAGATGAGATCGCGGCATCTTCCATTTTACGGCTCAGGAATTCGGTCGAGATCGCTGGCAGCATGGTGTTGGTGATGATGGCGTCTATCATCCGGCCGCCGCTCTCAACGTCCTGACAGCGGGCGACAATGGTGTCCACCACGCCATCGCTGTAGCTGAACGGGACATCATACGTGTCTTCCACCCGTTTCTTGATCCGCTCGAGCTGCAACCGGGTGATTTGCGAGATCATGTCCCGGCTCAAAGGGTAATAAGGGATTGTTACCATGCGTCCCAGAAGAGCTGGCGGAAAAACTTGCATCAGGGGCCCGCGAAGGGCTTTCGCAAGGCTATCCGGCTCCGGCGTCAAGGCGGACCCCGAACACAGATCCATAATCACATCCGATCCCACATTGGAGGTCAGCAGGATGAGCGTGTTGCGGAAATCGATCATCCGGCCTTCTCCGTCCTCCATTTGTCCTTTGTCGAACACCTGGAAAAAAACCTCGTGCACATCGGGATGGGCCTTTTCCACCTCGTCCAGCAGGATGACCGAATAGGGCTTTCGCCTCACGGCTTCCGTCAGCACACCGCCCTCGCCATAACCGACATAGCCCGGAGGCGCGCCTTTGAGGCTGGAAACGGTATGGGCCTCCTGATACTCGGACATATTGATGGTGATGACATTTTGCTCACCGCCATAAAGCGTTTCGGCGAGCGCAAGCGCGGTTTCGGTCTTGCCGACGCCGGACGTCCCGGCAAGCAGAAAGACACCGACCGGTTTTGACGGGTTGTCGAGCCCGGCCCGTGCAGCCTTGACCCGCCTGGCAATCATCTCCATGGCGTGATCCTGTCCGATCACGCGTTTTGACAGGTGGCGTGCGAGGTTGAGCACCGTACGGATCTCGTCCTTGACCATCCGGCCGACCGGAATACCGGTCCAGTCCGAGATGACAGATGCAACGACCGCGGCATCGACGATGGGCAGGACGAGCGGGTCGTCATCCTGCAAGCTGTTCAATTCCTTCATCTTGGCCCTCAATTCCGCGAACAAGTCGGCTTGGGCTGCCGCGGATCCGGCGGACGCCGGAGGAGATACCTCGTTCGGTTTTTCCGGCTCCTGATCCGGTGCCGCACCGAGCGCGCGGAGCTTCGCCCTGAGGTCGAGGATCCCGTTGACCGCGGTCTTTTCCGCGTCCCAGCGCTTGATGAGCGTGTCCAGCCGTCCGGTTTCTTCCGCAAGGCCGGCTGCAGCGCGCTCACGGCGTTCGGCGACACGGGCACCGGCCGTCTCGTCCCGGGAGATGATGTCGAGCTCCGTCTTCAGGGCATCGATCCGGCGCTGGCAGTCATCAAGGGGGGCAGGTTGCGCATGCAGGCTGATGGCCACGCGGGCACAGGCCGTGTCGAGAACGCTGACAGCCTTGTCCGGGAGCTGGCGCGCAGGGATATAGCGGGCGGAAAGCTTGACTGAAGCTTCCAGTGCCTCGTCCAGGATCTGGACCTTGTGGTGACTTTCAAGAGACGAGGCCGTTCCACGTATCATCATGACGGCACGGGCTTCATCGGGTTCTGCCACTTGCACCACCTGGAACCGGCGGGTCAGGGCCGGATCTTTTTCGATATGCTTTTTGTATTCGCTCCATGTGGTGGCACCAATGGTGCGCAAGGTTCCACGGGCCAGCGCCGGTTTCAGGAGATTGGCCGCATCTCCGGTTCCTTCCGCGCCACCGGCGCCCACAAGCGTGTGTGTCTCGTCCACGAAGAGAACCACCGGCACCGGACTTGCCTGCACGTCTTCGAGAACGCTGCGGAGCCGGTTTTCAAACTCGCCCTTCATCGATGCGCCAGCCTGCAAGAGCCCCACATCCAGAGCCAGAAGGCGGGCATTGCGCAGGGCTGGCGGGACGTCCTTGCGCACAATGCGCAGTGCAAGGCCCTCGACGGCTGCGGTCTTGCCAACGCCCGCTTCGCCCGTGAGGATCGGGTTGTTCTGGCGCCGTCGCATCAGAATGTCGATCATCTGCCGGATCTCTGCGTCGCGTCCGACGATCGGGTCGATGTCGCCTGAGCCGGCCTTTTCGGTCAGGTCGCTGCAGAAACGGGCAAGCGCATGGCCGCCCCCAAGCTGGGCCGGTGCAGAAGGTGGGATTCCGGTTGGTTCCGTTTGAGCATTGGCGTTGCCGTCCTTGGGAGCCCGGTCATTTTCCGGAGATCCTGCGGCGCGGGCCGCGAAATTCCGGCAAAGGTCATCGATCCGGATTTTTCCGAATTCCTGAGACATGGCTATCAACTGATTGCGCAAGGACTGCGTCTTGAGGAGGCCGACGACAAGATGGCCGGTGCGGACCTCGCTTTTCCCGAACAACAAGGATGCATAGACCCATGCGCGCTCGGTTGCCTCTTCCAGATGCGGCGACAGATCGGAGATCGAGGTTGCGCCGCGGGGCAGGGTGTCGAGACAGCGGGTCAGATCGGCGGCGAGCCTTGATGGGTCAAGATCGTAGTGGGCGGCCAGATGGTGCAGGTCGCTGTCTTGCTGCTGCAGGATCTGATGGATCCAGTGCGCCAGTTCAACATAGGCGTTACCGCGCATCTTGCAGAACACGGTTGCGCTTTCGATCGATTGATAGGCCAGCTGGTTCAGTTTGCCAAACAGGGCAACACGGCTGATATCTGTCATGGTGAAATTCCTGATTTTTTGGCGTTTAGGCAGCGTTTTCATGCGCCTGCAAATTGAGGTCATCGGCATCGGCTGCCGGACGTTTCCCGATCCAGGCGAGCCGTCCGAGTTCTCCGCAGGTGCCCAGCACTGTTGGCGGGACTGCATCCTGCTTGAGAACAAGGTTTGCTTCCCATTCGAGCGTGTCGCCCGCATAGTTGCGGATGATTGCAGCCAGGCGCTTGAGGCTGTGCCCGCCGGGCAGGAGGCGCTTGTAGTCGTCAAGCGGCAACGGGCCGATCTTGATCCGGAACTTGGCCTCGCGCGACCAGACCTTCTCTCCGAGACAGGCCTGCCCCCCAAGAGCGGAGTTTCCCAAGCGGCCCCGATCGTCGGGCTCCAGATGAAGCCAGGTGCCGACAAAACTCTCGATCGAGATCTCGGCTTTGAAGAACTGTTTCAAAATGGCTGTCAGTCCGGCTTCACTGCGCGGCCCGGAGGCGAGCAACCCGGCAAAGTGGCGTTTGGCAACATCCGGCATGGCATCGCGGTACTCAAAGCCCTGTCCCGAGAAACCCGCAAGCGCATCGACCGCACGCCCGAAGGGATCATCGTCCGGCCTGTCGAAGGAAGGCGCGGGCTGTCCCGTCGTCCAGGCCCGGTAGAGCAGGGAGATCATCCGGTGATGGAACATGTCGGCAAAGGCGGTGAATGTCGGGTCGCGGTGGTTCCGCAACCGGTCGCGCGCATGTTCGGTCAGATGCAGGGGCAGGGCGCCATTCGGCCCGAAAAGACCATAGACGTGTTGGCTGAGTGTATGGCGACCGGTGTCCGGATCGGTGTCGAAGGCGGCCACGGTCGAGGCCGGGAAGGCAAGGTCCGGAGCTTGAGCCAACCGGACAGGGTCCTCGGACGGGCGCTGCGATCGGCCAAGACGCGGCCGGTCGGCGTGGGCCACCTCAATGAGACGCAATGCCTGGAACAAGTGAAATGTCTGCGGAGACTGGCTGAGCGCATCAATTCGGCTCAGATCAGGATCCGTTTCCCGCTCCGTGCTGGCCATCTGGCGATGTCTCCGCGTTGCTTTGAGTGAAGGACGGTTTCAGTGAAGCTGTTCAGTGCAACATATTTGGCAAAGAAGTTCTCCAGAACCGCTCCGAACAGATAGCAGCCTGCCCCCTCGAAACAGGTTTCATCGACGCCGACACGGACTTCCAGCCCCCGCACGGCGGTCGACAGGACCTCTCCGCTGATCCGCCGGACGACAGGGCGTGAGGTCACAGACAGCAGCCCTTCCATCTGTTTGCTGGATCCGGCCTCGCCCAGCGGTGTGTAGAGGCCGATCAGTTCCTTCAAGGCGCTGGCGCCCGACCCGCGGTCTGCATCCGCGATGGAGAGGTAATTCAGGCTGAGATGGCTGACCAGCTGCCACGCCCTGGAGCCATCTGCCAGACAATGGTTTGGACGCGTCGGTGGGACGATCGCCCGCACTTCCGAAACCGGACCGCCATCGGGAAGCACAAAATCCGTCTCTCCGGTTCCAATGGGGGTCAGCAGGGGCAGGTCCCTGTTCGTGCAAATTGCGGTGACCGCCAATTGCTGGACATCGCCCGGATAAGGCGCCTGCGACCGGTCGCAGAGGGACAGGAAGATGTCCGTGCCGAGATAGGATGTCCGTCCGCCCTTCAGCCGCTGCTTTTCCGAGCGTTGACGCAACCTGCGCCGGACCGCGTAATAGGCTTGATTGCTATCGCCGTGGGGCGTGAAATCCTGAGAGCTGTAAAAGGGCCGGAAGGCCGTGTCCGCCGTGCCATCCCCGGAAATGCCAACCACTTCGTTTAGCTGGTAGATTTCATAATCCAGAGGCGCCATGCGGTCGACAGTCACGTGATGGTCAACTTCCGTGCCCGAGATATGCACACGGTCGCAGCGTTTGGTGAAGAGATTGATGGCCGGAACAGCATGGAATTCAAAACTGCCCGTGCCGATCGCCTTCAACGCCGGATACTCGTCTGTCAGGAGCACATAGAGATCCAGATCGTCACCGGCAGCCCGGCTCAGCGCCGGACGCAGGCCCGCCAGATCCACAAAGAAAAACCGCTGCGGCATTGCAAAATACTCTTGCAGCAAGCGGTAGCCTTCAAAAGACTGGCCGGGAACGGGCAAAAGCGCTTCCTCCGGCTCAAAGCCGCGCGCATTGATCTTTTGGCCAAGAGGGACTGTCCAATCCTCCCTGCGATTTGTCGACCGACCTGCAATTCCGGCACTTTTTCCCGTCAGGGCCTCGTAGAGACGCCAAGGCTCCGATCCGGCGCCCGAGAGATAGAGGGTCAGCGTGTCAAGCGGCAGCTCACTGAGAGGACCACCATCATTGCGGCGGATCCGCAGGCGAATTGCCGCCTTGGCGGAGTTTCCTTTTGCAAGGCCGGCAGCTACAAGCTCACTGCGTCCTTCGACATACTCAACCTCCGCCAGTTCTATCGGCCACAGGGTGACATCCTGGGATGTGGTGAACTGGCAGGCGGTGGTCTCTCCCTTGAGCAGGCGCCCACGCAGGGTTGTGCCGCGAGGCACCGTGTAGCCCTCCGAGATGCCACCTTGTGCCGCGTCGGGTGTCAATCTCACGATCGTCATGGACGGCGTTGGCGCAAGGAAGTGCGGATAGACGATTTCCAGAAGGTTCTGCGTAAACGCGGGATACTGCATCTGCAGTTCGAGCTGGACGCGGGCCGACAGGAACGCAAAGCCCTCCAGCAGGCGCTCGACGTAAGGGTCCAGCACCTCGATCTGCTTCATGCCGAGCCGGGAGGCGATCTTCGGATACGCCTCGGAAAACTCGGCCCCCATCTCCCGGATGTAGTCGAGCTCTTCTTCGTAGTGGCGCAGCAGTCTCGTATCCATGTCCGGTTACCTTTGCCTGTTGAGAGTGACCTGACCGGTGGTCACGTCGAGGGCCGTGCGCAGATAGATCTCGATCGGAAGCGGCTCGGCCCAGAGTTCGCCGCTGATGTCGAATGCGATCACGCTGCCGCTGCTGGTCTTTTCGTGATTGATCGACACCTCAAGCGCTTCGGGCAGGATGCGCGGCTCGAAGTTGCGGATGGCTTCGTGAATGGCCTGCCGGATCTCGGCGGCCCGGTTGGCTGTGTGGACAGCGCCGGTCAGGCCCGGAATGCCGTAGTTGATCACCGACCTGGCAATATTCGGATAGGGTGCCAGATCATGGTCGCTTGCGATATTTGCCGTGTTGAGCAGCCATGCGAGGTCTCTCTGGATGATCTCCCGCAACCGGTTGATGTCGATCACCCGATGAGACCCGGCTTCCGTAACGTCGTCCGGAAAATCGTCCGTGAGCCGGTCCAGGAGCGACGGCTGCAGGCGCTCTGCAAGCATGCGGTCAACCATGGCTTGGCTCACATCATCTCAACGGTATAAGGAGGTTCTCCGGGCGCGGCCGGGCCGCGCTCGGGAACGGGAGCAGAAAAACAAAAACTGCAATCAGACAGCGTAGTCGGCCTTGTTTTTCACACGGCTCCACTTGACTTCGCCCTGTGCGCCGGACGCCTTTTGCAGTTTGCCGTCCTTGTTCTGCTTGAAGTACTCGATCTTGATGGCGCCGTATTCGAAGGTGATGTCTTCTTCCAGAATGTCGTCACCTTCCTGACCGTTCCACGACATGTCCTTGACCATGACCATCTTGAAATGGAATTTCATGAAGGTCGCGCCCGAGCGGTCCGAGGACCCGCCGGAGCGGCGCAGTTCGATAATGGCTTCAGTAGCATGGTTGCCGGTGACCAATGTGTGAAACAGGCCGCAGGAAGCTGTGTCGGTCCGCTTCTTGATGGTGAAGTCCTTGAAGGTTGCCTTGCCGGCGGACCCGGCCCCGCCGGTTTCAGACCCGATGTTCACATTGTTTTCGGCGCCAAACTCGAAACTGCGCAGCTCAAATGCGTTTTTGGCGGCCATCTCGTCATCTTGGGTTTCGCCCTTGAGCGTGGCTGCGTTGGGAAAATAGAGGAAAGCGTCAAACGCCATTTTGGGTTCCTTTCAAGTCTTGGACTGTTTTGCTGGAGACCGAAGCCGGAGCGGCCTGTCTTTATTCGCTCTTTTGCGAGGGAAGTTTTGAGACAAGGCGGAGTGACACGGACAATCCTTCAAGCTGGTAATGGGGGCGCAGGAAGAATTGCGATGTGTAGTATCCGGGATTGCCTTCGACTTCCTGTACCTGAACTTCGGCTGCGGCGAGCGGATGACGCGCCTTTACTTCCTCAGGGGAGGTTTCCGCGTTGAAATCGACATAGTTGTTGATCCAGTTCTGGAGCCACTGCTGCATGTCATCGCGTTCGCGGAAAGAGCCGACCTTGTCGCGCACAATGCACTTCAGGTAGTGGGCGAAGCGGCAGGTCGCGAAAAGATAGGGCAACCGGGCGGCCAGATTGGCATTCGCGGTGGCATCCGGATCATCATATTCGGCCGGCTTCTGCAGGGACTGCGCGCCGATGAAAGCGGCGACATCCGAGTTTTTCCGGTGAATCAGCGGCATCATGCCGTTCTTGGCAAGTTCGGCCTCGCGACGGTCCGAAATTGCGATCTCGGTCGGGCATTTCATGTCGATGCCGCCATCATCCGTCGGAAAGCTGTGGGTCGGAAGACCGTCCACGATACCGCCCGATTCAACACCACGGATGCGGGTGCACCAGCCATATTCCTTGTAGGAACGGGTGATGTTGCGGGCCATGCCATAGGCGGCATTGATCCAGCTGTAGCGGTCTGACGATGCACCTTCCGTGTCTTCTTCAAAAGCGAAGTCTTCCACCGGGTCGGTCTTTTCGCCATAGGGCAGGCGGCCGAGAAACCGGGGCATGGCAAGGCCGAGATACCGGCTGTCCTCGCTTTCGCGCAGGGATCGCCAGGCGGCATATTCGGGGGTCTGGAAGATCTTTGTCAGATCGCGCGGATTGGCGAGTTCCGACCAGCTGTCCATCTGGAACAGCGACGGGTTGGCTCCGGTGATGAACGGCGCATGGGCGGAGGCCGCCACTTTGGACATTTCCCCGAGCAGCTCAACGTCCTTCGGACTGTGGTCGAAATGATAATCGCCGACCAGACAGCCATAGGGTTCGCCGCCGAACTGGCCGTATTCTTCTTCATAGAGTTTCTTGAAGACCGGAGACTGGTCCCACGCCGTCCCCTTGTACTTGCGCAGGGTCTTCGACAGGTCCTTTTTGGAAATGTTGAGGACCCGGATCTTCAACATTTCGTCCGTTTCGGTGTTGTTGACCAGGAAGTGCAGGCCGCGCCAGGCACTTTCGATTTTCTGAAAGTCCGCGTGATGAAGGATCAGGTTTACCTGTTCGGTGAGTTTGCGATCCAGTTCCGCGATGATGCTCTCGATCGAGCGCAGCGCGTCGTCAGAAACGAGCGACTGGTTTTGAAGTGCTTGTTCGGCAAGGGTCCGTACGGCACTTTCAACTGCCGACTTTGCCTGGTCCGATTTCGGCCGGAACTCCTTTTGCAGCAGGGCGGCAAATTCCGGAGAAGCAAATGTGGTTTCGGTGGCCGGAGCAGCTGCGGGCACAGGTGATGTCATCTCGCTCATGGCTTAGTCCTCGCTCTCGGCATGATCGGCAGTGGTAGCAGGGGCGGCGGCAAGAGCCTTCAAAAGGGCCGGATCCTGAATGATCCGGGCCATCAGGTCTTCGGCGCCGGTCTTGCCGTCCATGTAGGTCGTCAGATTTGAAAGCTGGGTCCGCGCCTCGAGCAGCTTCCTCAGCGGCTCGACCTTTCGGGCAATGGCTGCCGGTGAAAAGTCGTCCATGCTGTCCAGTGTGATGTCGACTGAAAGGTTGCCTTCGCCGGTCAGCGTGTTCGGGATTGCGAAGGCTGCCCGCGGTTTCAGGGACTTCATGCGGTCATCGAAATTGTCGACGTCGATCTCCAGAAACTTCCGGTCGGCAACCGCCGGAAGCGGTTCCTGAGACTTTCCGGACAGGTCGGACATGACCCCGACGACAAAGGGAAGCTCGACGGTCTTTTCAGCGCCGTAGAGTTCCACGTCGTATTCGATCTGTACGCGTGGTGCGCGGTTGCGCGCGATAAACTTTTGACTGCTCTGCGCCATGGTGAATTTCCCGTGTTTTCTGTCCTTGAGTGCCTTGGACGGGAGAGAAGGTTTGCGCTGTGGGGGAATTATACCAACCGCCCGAATTATTGACGCTTTTGACCTTGATTTCCGCCGGTTCGGCCTGGAGAGTTTCGAAGACCGATGCGGGGCATCGTTCGGGAAGCTGTGCGCCGTCCGAACCTTCGGAAAACCGGGCCTGCGGTGGGGGCAGGGCAGCTGCCGGTCGTCGTTGCACCGCTTTCCCGGCCATAGAGGCCGCGCTGCGCGACGCGCCTTGCCGGCAATTGCCTTGCTCCCATCGAAAGGGCCAATAATTCGGGCGGTTGGTATTAGTCGTCGGCGTCCTCGTCGATCCCGCCGATGAGCGAAACGTTCTCGACGCCCTGCGGCGCCATGTCCTTCATGATGGTGAAGAAATCCGCCGAGACGAGACGCCGGGCCCTGGTCAGCAGCAGAGGGACCGGGCTGGACGGTTCATTGCGGGCGTAATAATCGACGATCTTGTCAATTATCCGCTTGACGTCCTCGGGCGAGTTGATTGCCCCCGGGGCTGCTAAAGCCGGACTGGCAGGGATCACCGCATGTGCTTGCATGGGTTCAACCGGTGTCGAGGGGGCAATGGGCGAAGCCGTGGCCTCGTCGGTTAGATAGGGCTCCAGCCGCCGGGCAATATCGTGGAGCATGTTGACGAGCGGATCGAGGTCCGGTCCATGCGCTCCAATCCTGTCGTCAAATACCGCCGCGATCGCTTTGGCTTCATCAAGGCAGCCGCGAACCGTCTGTGACAATGCCGCCAGATGGTCGGGATCGGTATCCTGGAACGCTGCGGCGATGACCTGTGGCGTCGGAACGTCGGCGGTTTCCGATGGGGGGGAGAGTTCTCCGTCTGCAATGAGGACGTCACGCAAGCCAAACCGCCCGAATGCGCGGCTTTCGGTCAAGGCGGCACCGCGCAAGGATGACAGGATGCTTGCGCGGTCTGCCAGTCCGAGAACAGCGTTGATGCGGATTGTGGGGTCGTCGTCGTCATCCGGATCAAGCTGCGGATGAACGTGTTCCCAATGCTTTTCGAGGCAGCGCCGAACATAGCGGAGCGTTTCGGCAAATGCCGGCAATCCATCCGTTTTCAGTGACGCGTTCGCGAGGATAGCGGCAACACGCAGATCCTTTGTTCTGCCGAGCAGTGCAATTGCAGCGCTCTTGACCGCCGCAAAGTCCGGCTCTTCGGCCGGGATGACAGCATCGCCAGAGACCTTTTCCTCGCCGGGCTGGTTTGCAAGTTCCAGGTCGGTGAATTCCGGGTCGTACTCAAGGTCTTCGCCGCATGGGGTGTCCTCGCCGAAGCATTGCAGCAGGCTGTCCAGGTCGAGCATTGTGTTTCCTTCAATATCCGGTGTGTTTTGCAAGTGCCGTCACCGGAGTTTTTCCTCGGCGGCGTTCACGAATTGCGAGCGTTCGGACGGATTGTCGATGTGTTCGGCGAGCAGGGCAGCCAATGCACCGGGCGAGGCGGCCTTGCGGGCGAGTCTGCTGACCAGAACCCGCGCAATCGGGCCGAGATGGGGCTTCAGCAGGTCACAGAGCTGCTTCAGCT
The DNA here is from genome assembly GCF_009711355.1 of Roseibium sp. RKSG952. Lineage (NCBI taxonomy): Bacteria > Pseudomonadati > Pseudomonadota > Alphaproteobacteria > Hyphomicrobiales > Stappiaceae > Roseibium > Roseibium sp. RKSG952. The sequence goes on from NZ_SMMF01000946.1 coordinate 89,854, forward strand.
GGTCTTCGGAGACAGTCTCGGAGCTTGCGAGTGGCGCATCAGACAAGGCGCGCTCGATTGCCAGTTTGAGCTGTTGTTTTTCCGGGCCCTCTTCGATGTCCGTGAGGACATTTTCGATCAACTGTTCGGGGCTTGTGGCTCCGGCAGCCGCCCGGCGCACGATGATCCGGCCCATGGGGCCAAGACTGGTGGTCAGATGCTGTTCAACCTTGCGCAGCGTCTGAGAACTCATCCGGTCGAGCATGGTCGCGGACATCGGATCGGACCCCGGCGGCTGATGCCGCGGGCGCGCTGACGGAAGGATATTGATCAAGCCCGTGGCATCGGCTGCCGGTAGTACTCCGGCCAGCGCGGCACGCATCTCCAGTGCATTTTCAAACCGCTTGTCCGGCTCGACATGCATGGCCTTCAGAACAATATCGTCCAGCGCCTCCGGGAGTGTTGGCACGATTTCGCCCGGCCGCGTAACCTCGCCATTCCTGAGGGCGTCGAACAGGGCCTCGATGCCGCCGCCCTTGTAGGGTTTGCGTCCGGTCAGCATTTCATAGAGCGTCACCCCGCAGGCATAAATGTCGGCCCGCCCGTCGACGTCCTGTCCGGTGAGCTGTTCAGGCGCCATATAGGCCGGGGTTCCGATCATCCCTGCGCCGGTCGCCTCCATGGAGGTGAGGCGGGCAATGCCGAAATCCGTCAGCTTGACCGTGCCGCCGTCTGCCAGCATGACATTGGCCGGTTTCAGGTCGCGATGAACGATGCCCGCGTCGTGAATGCAGGAGAGCCCCGCCAGAACCTGTCCGGTGATCGCATGAACTTCCCCGAGAGCGAGAGGTGTATCCCCGGCAATCCGGTCTTCCAGTGTGATGGAGCGGATCCGTTCCATGACCAGAAATGGGATGCCATCTTCCTGAAGGTATTCGAAGATGGTGACAAGGTTCGGATGAAGAACCCGCCCGGCGGCGCGCGCTTCCCTTGCAAAGCGCTGCAGCCAATCCTCGTTCCCGGCTGCGTTGATCAGGTGCTTGTGGATCGTCTTGATGGCAACGGGGCGGTCGATATCCGGATCCTGGCCGGCATAGACCAGGCCCATGGCACCTTCCCCAAGGACCCCCTCGATCTGGTATTTGCCGATCATCCGGCGTGCTCCGCCGCCGGTTGTGACAATGGTTGGATCAGTCATCGATCATGCTCATTGCGCGTTCGAGGCTGCGGCGCAGACGGTTGATCGAAACCGAAAGTGAGGAAATCTCGTCACGTCCGGGCTTGTGGTATTCCGGCTCCGAGAAGTCGCCCATGCTGACTTTTTCCGCCGAGCGGGACATGCGCCGGACTGGCCGGATCACGATGCGTCCGAGCATGATGTTGGTAATGATGAAGACGAGCAGGAACACAACGGTGAATCCGGCGACCAGAATGAGGCCGGTTTCCTGTGCACGCCGGTTGGCGATCGACATGGGAGCCGAAATGATCTGGGCACCGACGGTTTCTCCCAGTTGCCACCCGAATCCGTTGTCCGGACCATACAGGTCAACCATCGCAGGTGGTGCCGCCTCTGGCGTCGAATGGCACTGAAGGCATCCTTCCTGCTTGATGGTGACCGGGAAGGCGACGGTCAGGAAACGGCCTTCATCCTTGTCGACAATGGTCGATATCTGATCCAGTGAAGGATCGGCCCGCAGCTTGTCGATCAGCGACTTTTCCAGCTCGTTCGGCAGATCTGCCGGGTTCGTCGGATTGAGCGCTGCTTCCTTGTAGCTGAACTCCGGGAACTGGCTCTTGAACTTCGCAAACACCGTACGGGCAGCATAGGAGGTCACCGTCTCGGGCAAAAACAGGATGTCATTGTCGTCGGACAACAGCGGCGTGATGCTGCCGACCGTATAGGAGCGCACAGCGTTTGCGTTGGCCCGCACCAGGTTGATCGATTGGTGGATTTCCTCCACGGCGGACTTCTGGACGATGAAGTAGGAGACACCGGTCGCCGCGATGACCCCGAGGATGCAGGCGAAGAGCAGAACAATGTTGTATTTGAAACGCAGACCCATGGGTCAGATCCTTGCTTTGATATATCGGACGCGACGCAGCCGCTTGCCGGGGCTGTGCGTGTGTTTCAGCTGCTCAGATCCAGCAGCTGCCGGCGGCTGAGAAAGCCGGTGTCTTGTTCGGAACGGTTTGATTGAAAGGCGCGGATGGCTGCCCGGGTTTGCGGCCCGAAAATCCCGTCGACAAATCCCTTGTAGAAGCCTTGATCCCGCAACTTTCTCTGCAAGGTGCGTTTGGCCGCCCGCGACAGCGAGTTTTCAAGGATTTCGAGCTCTTCAAGTGTTTCAGACGCTTGCGTCTTATCCTCGGACCGGGGCGTGCTGGTCTCAACCGCGGCCGTTTCCAGCGTTGTTTGCGGACCGGCAACGGCGATGGCCGTTTCAGGAGCCACATCGAATTTGTCCGGACTGGCCGCTTTCCGCAGATAAACCGGGAATTCCGGCAGTCCGGAAAGGGTGACACGCTCCAGCTGCTGCATCCGGCCCAGCATTGCTCCGATTTCCACGTCTTGCTGACGAAGCGCTTTTGCGAAAGTGACGCGCACGCCGTTAAATCCGATGCTGTCGCTGAGAACCACCGGGGCGGCGCCTTGGGACGGCTGTGGCGCGCTGCGTGTCAGGGTCATGCCGTCCGGCAGAAACTGTATGGCGCCATTGACCGTCGCGATGACCAGCCCGCCTTCATCGGCCTGGGCTGCGGACCTGGAAAACGCCTGGATCGGGATTGCCTGGGTGAACAGGTCTTCGGCGCGCTCCAGAACGGCTCCGGCGGGGAGAACAAAGGACCGCCCCTCATAGTCGACAACGGGAGCGTCCAGATAAACAAGCGTCGCGCGCGCGGAAGCAGCTTCCCGGGCAAGACGTGCCAGAATGGAGCGCAACTCTGCATTCCGCGGTTCGTCGGCACGCAAGGTCTCGGCGCCCAGTTCGACAAGTCCGGCCTGAATTGCGTCGGCGCGCTTTTCGCCATCCCCCACGGTGACAACAAGAGCGACGAGCCTGCTTGACTGTGCTGAGGCCGGCTGAAATGCCAACAGAAGCGCAAAAAGGAATAGAAAGACCCGCGCCATTACTCATGGTCCTTTTCTGAATTGGAGGTTTGGCGCCGATCCTTGTCCGGAGAGGGACGTTGGCACCTTCATCACTTGGGTGCCTGCAGGATCCCCCTGGGTTCATCTCGGTCCGGAAAAAGATGTCCCGGAACGCACTGCTGCGCATTTTCCTATCCAAAGCCGGTCTGAGGACGGCCCGGAAAACGTGTTGATCAGATGGCCGCGAAAACTATTCCGGCAGCGTTGTTCCAGTCAGACAATAAAATGCGCCGGCACATGATGTCAGCGGAGTGCCAAACCGAGTGTGATGGGTTCACTCACCAGTCGCTTGCCTTCGTGGGGTGTATTCGCAGCGAAAACCATCAGGACAACACACGGGAGACCGTGGAGGGGCCGATGTCTTTGGGCGTCCGGTTGAAGGGCTAGTTCTTGCCATTCTCATCAAGGATCTCGACAGTCACTCCATGATACTCGTCGAGAAACCGGATCATGTAGGCGAGCAAATCGGGCGAGGAGCGGTCGACGTCCACCGCATAAAGACTGAATTGGGCAGCGCCCGGCGGCGGCGGTGCCTCAAGGCGGAGTGCCGTGCGGGCGTTCGTGTCCTTGATGATCCAGTTCAAGGTTGACGCATGAGCCGGATCTGCATCGACTAGGTCAAGATGACCAGCCCCGCCAAACAGCAAGCGGCCGATTTCGCGGTTGGCGGTCGCCGCATTGCCGAGTCCCTTGATCCGAAGTGTTGTCCCGGTCATTTGATTTCATCTCCTGGATATTCGGTGTGGATTTGCACGATCCGGTATCTTGGTTTTGCAGTTCTGTTGAAGCACGTGCATCAGTCTTTGAAAAAGTCATTGAGTTCTTCTTCACTGATCTGCTTTTGGATCGCGGCACCGATCCCTTGTGCTGCGCGTCCAACCAGATTTGAATGGTCTTCAACCGGCTGTTTTTTGTAGTCGGCGCAGTCTTGATCCGGCCGGACGTAGCCGCCTTCGAGAAAGTTGATCTGAAAGACTTTCGCCTGCAGGTAGCGCGGGTCCGTTTTCTCAAGCCTGTCGTCCTCCAGCTGTTTGACCAGGCAATGCTGGTAGAAGTGGGCGCATTCGTGCATCATCGTGTTCACGAAATCGGCAAAATCGCCAAATGCCCCCTGCGGGTCCGGATTGAGTTGAATGGTGCCGCTGACGCGTTCGTACAGCCCCCTTGAAACGCTGTTGTCATTGCCAGGTGCGTCAGGCTTGGTGAAAACGATTGGGGGAGGGGGATGGATGCCGAAAGCTGCGCACTGCTCGGCCACGATCCTTTCGGCGACCTGTTTTTTTGCCAGAAGATCCGCCTTCAGGGCGGCGGGCAACTGAGTGTCATTGTCGAGGTCGCCCCAATCGATATTGTCATTGGCCATATGGGCCCGGGCGGCCTTCTGCTTGGCTTTCTTGGATTGTGTCCGCTGCCGGAGAGTATGCCCTGTCGGCGCGTAAGCATCGTCCCAGTTGCTGATTGTCTCACGCTCAGGGCTTTCCTTTAGTGTCAGTGCGGCCTCGACGTTTTTCGCGGCACCCTCAAAACGGTGCTTGTCATCGGCCACAAATCCCGGATCCAGATCCATGCAGCGGTAAATCTTGCGCAGTATGACAAGTTCCTTGCTGCCGAGGGGGCCTGCGGATTGTTCGCGGACCATCTCCAGGGCCCGCAGCTTTTCTGAAAGCGAAAAGCCCTTGAGCATGTCATGAGAGCAGTTGGCAACCAGATCGGCAATCGGTGACGGTGTCTCCTCACGTTCCCCGGCGCCGGTCCCAGCGGTATGTCCGGTGCTGCCGCCAGCGGTCGCAAGGACAGGAACTGGCGGGGTGCGCGGGGCTCCCCCCGCCGCGTGGATGATCCGCGCAAGAGACTTGGCAGCTTCGCTCGGCTGCTTTGTTTGATCGTAATTCCAGTCCGCTCGAACTGTTTCGAAAATCACCGTCTGTGCCGGAGTCAGATCTTCTCCGGCACCTTTTCCAAATTGCGCAAAAAAACTCTGGGCATCAATGATGTCTTTCAGTTTTTTGGCGAGATCCGGCCGCGCGGTCTTGATCAAATCGTAAAGCTGGGTGACGTCATTCAGCGTTGCCATTGGTGTGCTCCGGATAGTCTCTGAAATCAGGTCGAACCCGGAAGCTTCTCGGCGTCTTGGTGACACCATCCGGGGGGGAGTTTGGGAGGCGCTCGGCTTGTGGCGGTCTATCGTTCCCGGTGTCACGCCAGCGGATCAAAGGGCTGCGTCAATTTCCGCAAGAGCCTGCTCAAAGGCGTTGAGGAAAGGCGCGCCGGAGGTGACCAGCCCTTTCTTCAGTTCCGAGAGCAACGGGTCTGCTTCAAGAGCGGATTGCAGCCCGGAAATTGTGCTTTTCGTTGCTGCATAGCTGCTGTCGCCGGCGTTGACATCCTGGTCGAAGGATGCGCCGATGTCGTTGCGCATCCGGTCTGCAATGCCGCCAAAATGGTCTTCAACGAGGCGGCTGACGGCACCGGCGTCTTCCCATGGTGCAATTTTGGGAACGGCGGCAGCGAGGGCGCTGATCCCTTCGCGCAACTCGCCCGGGACCCTGGACCAACGATCAATCATGAACTTGCGTTTTTGAACGATGCCGGCCGGAATTGTTGCCGCTGCTTCTTTGGCCAAACTCGAAAGGCCGTCATTCACGGCATTTGCGGGTGGTGCCGTCAAATGGGGCTTCAGTTTTGCGGCAATGATCAGGGCTTTTGCAAAATCGCCGGATTGTGCTGCCTTCCGTGCCGCTGACCAGGCCGCTGCGATTTTTGCCGCAGCGCCGGATCCCTCTTTTTCCAGATCGTTGACCCGGCGGGTGTAGTTCGGTTCCAGCCGTGTCCAGGCCGCTGCTTTCGGATCCGGTTTGCCGGAACCACCCAGCACCGGTTTCAGCCGCGCGGCCACTTGTAGAGCGTCCTGATAGCGCCCGGCCTCAGCCGCCTTGATGGCCGCTGACCATGCGCTGAGGACTTTTTGCGCATTCGAAGCACCAGCTTCTCCATGGGCCTTGACCATGGGCGCGAAAGCGGTCCTGATTTTTGCCCAGCGTTCTGCCAAGGCACTTTCGCTCTTGTTGGCGGAAATAGCGCCATCGGCTTCGTCTTCCGGATCTTCCGAGTGTTCAATCTCGTTGCCATCGGCGTCCGCGATGATGACTTTCATCATGACGCGGCATTTTTTGAGGTATCTTTGAACATGTTTGGAAAGTCCGGAGGGAACGGCGTCTTCACAAGTCAAGGTGGCCATGCTGCCCTTGACTGTAACCCGGCCTTTCGCCAGCCGGCTTGTATTTCCTTGCTGTTTTGCCTGTTTCAGAAGAGCCGGCGCGGATTTGCTGCGGTGGATGAGAAAGACTGTATCTTCGGGCTTTTTGCCAATGCAGAGACCAAACGCGAGGCTGCGTTTTCTTGCTGCGTTCAAGAGGTCCTTCAATTCCGTGTTTTTTTCGGCTTCCATTGCGATGCCCCCGGAAAGGTTGGGCTGCATAACTCGAACCATGTTCTTTTGATCGGATTGGTGAGTTAAGCAATCAATGAGCGTGAATTGTAACTTCTGGAGTCTGGGTGCCAAAATGCACGCATTGGGTTCATTTGATTGCTTCGGCTGTCCGGAGAGGGGTTACTCCCGCGCTCTGGCAAGATGATCGCGGAACAAATGAAAACCCGCCTGATCGGTTTCGACCGGCGGGTTCATTTCAGTACAGAAGAGACGGCAGACGGGTGTTTTGCGGTCAACCGGGTGCGTTTGATTGTCAGCTTGATGTTCAGGCGGCTCAGGAGGCGTGGATCATGTCGGCTGCCTTTTCCGCAATCATGATGGTGGGCGCATTTGTGTTGCCGCTGACAATCCGGGGCATGATCGAGGCGTCAACAACACGCAAGCCATCGACCCCGCGAACCCGGAGTTCCGTATCGACAACGGAACTCTCGTCGGAGCCCATCCGGCAAGTGCCGACGGGATGATAGATGGTGGTGGTCGCACTCCGGATCACGTCCATCAGCTCCTCGTCATTTGTGACATGGCCGGTCGTCATGTCCTTGACGATCTTCGCGGAGATCGGCTTGCTGCCCATGATCTGGCGCAGTTTCTTGACCGCCTTCAGCATGTTGCGTTCATCGGTTTCACTTCCAAGAAAACCCGGATCAATGACCGGCGGTTCGGCGGGGTCTGCGGATCCGATTGTCACCGTGCCCCGGCTTTCGGGACGCAGGATGCAGGCGTGGCTGCAGACATTGTGTCCCCTCATCCATTTGCCGCGATGATTTTGAACATAGACGGTCGAAAAATGCAGCTGGACATCCGGCCAGTCCGAGGCCTCTTCGCCGACGGAAAAGAAGGCTCCTGCCTCGGCGATGTTGGCAGCCCAAAACCCCGTGCCCTTGCGGCGATACTCCCAAAGGCCCTTGAGGCCGCGCAGGGCGGTCTGGATCGAAGCCCCCATGACTTCCGTGTCATTGACCTTGTAGCCGATGGTCATGTCGGGATGGTCTTGCAGGTTTTCGCCAACTTCAGGAAGATGCGCCAGGGACGTGATGCCGAATTCCTTGAGATGGCCGGCATTCCCGATCCCTGACTGCATCAACAGGGTAGGAGAGGTGAAGCTGCCGCAACAAAGGATGACTTCGCTGAGCGCGGAAACGGTCCGGGTCTCGCCATCCTTTCGATATTCAACCGACTTGGCCTTGCGGTCCTCAAACAGGATCCGTCCCGCCTGTGCGTAGGTTTCGACATGCAGGTTGGGCCGGTTTGTGACCGGGTGCAAATAACCGGCAGCGGCCGAACACCGTTCGCCACGCCTTGCGCCATGAAACTGGGTAACCTGAAAAAGCCCGGCCCCATCCAGCCGGGCGCCGTTGAAATCATCGTTCGGGCCGATCTGGTTTTCGTTGCAGGCACCCACGAAATCCAGACTGATCGGGGTCGTATAGGCAGGATCGGCGACATGAAGTGGCCCGCTGTCGCCATGAAAAGCGTTGCCGCCGCGCATGTTGTTTTCCGACTTGCGGAAATAGGGCAGCACGTCCTCATACGCCCAGCCGGGACATCCCAGATCGGCCCAGCCGTCATAGTCCTTCCGATGCCCCCTGATATAGACCATGGCGTTGACATTAGACGACCCGCCCAAGCCCCTTCCACGGGGTTGACCGGTCCTGCGGTTGTTCAGCGCCGGCTGACGAACCGTCTTGTAGCCCCAGTTGAGTTCCTTGCCGCTCAAAAGAGCAACAGGCACAAGCGCCGGAACCCGTATGGACAGGTTCTTGCCCTCGCCACCGGCTTCCAGCAAGCAGACCGTTTTTTTCGGATCTTCACTCAGGCGGGCAGCCAGTGTCGCGCCTGCAGATCCACCTCCGACAATCACGTAGTCAAACTGCAACGGGAGCCTCCGCGTGTTGTGCCCTTCGCGGTTTACGCGGGCGAGGGCACGTCCATTCCATTTTAGGTCGGGCCGAAATCAGGCCGCCATGACACGGTTCAGATGGGCGTAGCGGTCACCCAGCTGGTGATCGATCATGGTCAGGCGCTTGGCGTAGTGCGATCCCGGATATTCCCAGGTCATGCCGATCCCGCCATGCATCTGGATCGACTCTTCGCTGACCAGTGTGCACGTCCGGCCAATCAGGTTTTTGGCCATGGAGACAAAGCGACCCGCCTCATGGCCATCCAGCTTGCTGGCCGCGAGAATGGTGATCGAACGGCACTGCTCGATTTCGATGGCCATGTCGACGGCCCGGTGCTGCAAGGCCTGAAAGGTTGCGATCGGGCGGCCGAACTGTCGCCGGGTCTTCAGGTAGTCGACCGTCATGGCAACCAGCGTTTCCATGACGCCAACCGCTTCTGAGCACAAGGCCAGACGGCCTGCATTCAACGCCGCCTCGATGATGCCTGCTGCGTTTTCCTTCAGGCAGGTTGCCGGGGTGTTTTCAAGAATAAGCTCGCCTGCGCCGCCTCCGTCGATCACGGCATAGTCGATGGTTACCGGATCTTCGACCAGAAACAGACCGATGCCGGCCTCAGTGCGCGCGGCCACCAGGGCGCCGGTTGCACCGGGGAGGCCGTAAACGACTGTCTTGCGGCCGTTCAGAACCCAGCCGTCCCCCGATTTGCCTGCCACCGTGCGAAGCAAATCCAGTGTTTCGCCGGCTTCCGTTTCGGACACGGCAAATGTCAGGCGCTTCGTTCCGGCGATTTGCGCTTCGACCAGCGCGTCCGCGCCGCACGCCGCCGCCGCCCGGACCGCCATCAGCGCGCCCAGCAAGGGCTCCGGGCAAAGCCCGCGGCCGATCTCTTCAAACACCGTCGTGATGTCGAAAGCGCTGCCGCCAAAACCGCCCCGGTCTTCCGGGACAAAGGCTCCGACCAAACCCAACTCGGCCAGTTCGGCCCATTTTTCAGGCGCGTGATAAGGGGCTTTTTCAATCACGGAATTGCGGAATTCGAAACCGTATTGATCCGCAAGGTAGCGGCGCACGGTGTCGGACAGAATCTGCCGGTCTTCGGTCAGGTTGAAATCCATGGCTCAGGCTCCGAACAGGTCTTTGGCGATGATGTTACGCTGGATCTCGTTCGATCCGCCAAAGATCGAGAGCTTGCGATGGTTGAAGTAGTCTGCGGCAGCATCTGCTGCGTCTTCCGGCACGGTGCGTGCGTTCTCGGGCAGGTCTGACGCCGGGAAGGGGGCCGCGGCAGCGCCGAGCGCCGAGCGGGTCAGGCTCTGGATACGCTGGCGGATCACCGTTCCCTTGATTTTCAGCATGGAACTTTCCCTGCCCGGTGCCGCACCATCCTTGGCTGCTGACAGCGCCCGCAAATTCAGGACACGCATGGCCTCCAGATCAATTTCAACCTCGGCCACCTCGGACATGAATACCGGGTCCTGCGCCAGCGGCTTGCCGTTGCGGACCATGTGCTGTGCAAGGGTCCTGAGTTTTTCCAGATCCTTTGTCGAATTGCCAACACCTGCGATATTGGTGCGCTCGTGGGTCAGCAGGTATTTGGCGATGGTCCAGCCCTTGTTTTCCTCGCCGACGAGATTCGACACTGGAACACGCACGTCGGTTAAGAAGATCTCGTTTACCTCGTACCCGCCCTCAAGCAGCCGTATCGGACGCAGTTCAACACCGGGTGTGTCCATGTCGATCAAAACAAAGCTTATGCCTTCCTGGGGTTTGCCTTCGGTCGATGTGCGGACAAGGCAGAAGATCCTGTTGGCATGCTGGCCGAGTGTGGTCCAGGTCTTTTGCCCGTTGATGACATAGTCCTCGCCTTCGCGCACGGCGCGGGTTTTCAGGCTGGCAAGGTCGGACCCGGCACCGGGTTCGGAATAGCCCTGACACCACCAGTCGGCTCCGTTGAGAATACGGGGCAGGATCTCCTGCTTTTGCTCTTCTGTGCCAAATTTCAGCAGGACAGGCCCGAGCATGCCGACACCGAACGGGACGACCTTTGGTGCGTTGGCGAGGGCGCATTCCTCTTCGAAGATGTGGCGCTGGACCGCAGTCCAGCCGGATCCGCCATAGTCAACCGGCCAGGTGACGGCGAGCCAGTTCCGGCTCTGGAGTTTGGCGTGCCAGCCTTCCATCTCCGCCTTGGTCAGCTTGACACCATTGCGGCCCTTGGCCGCGAGGTCATCCGGCAGGTTTTCGGCGAGGAATTCACGGACTTCGGTGCGGAATGCCTCTTCTTCCGCTGTATAACGCAGATCCATAATCAGGCGCCCTTGTTCAGATCGTTGAAAGTCTTTCCGGTTTCGGCCAGTTCACGCAGGAGACCGGGCACCTGCCAGTAGAACGGGTCTTCTTTTGAGTAATTTTCGATACGCTCAACCAGAACATCCAGACCGGTCATGTCGGCATATTGCAGCGGGCCGCCCCAGTGGCGCGGGAAGCCGTAGCCGAACAGAAAGACGGCATCGACATCGATCGGGCGCAGAGCGATTTTTTCCTCGACCACACGGGCCGATTCAACGACCATCGCCGCCATGTAACGGTCCACGATTTCCTGATCGTCAAATTCCTGAGCCGCAATTCCCTTGGCCTCGCGCTCATTTTCCGCAAATTCGTGAACCGCAGGGTTCACCGTCCGGTCCTTGCCGTCATAGACATAAAAGCCCATGCCGGTCTTGCGGCCGAACCATCCCTGTTCGCACACCCGGTCGCCGACTTCGACATAGCGCTCCTCGGGCGGGCGGAACTCTGCCTGACGCTTGCGGGTGGCCCATCCGATGTCCAGACCGGCCAGATCGCCAACGGCAAAGGGGCCCATGGCAAAACCGAATTTTTCCAGCGCGCTGTCGATCTGCTCAAACGGTGCACCATCCAGTTGCATGTAGTTGGCCGACTTGCGGTAATGGGCGAGGATCCGGTTGCCGATAAAGCCGTCGCAGACTTCAGAGCGGACCGCAATCTTGCGCAGGCGCTTGGCGAGCCGGAAGCTTGTCGCGACGATTTCCGGGGCGGTGTCCTTGCCGACAACCACTTCCAACAACCGCATGACATGGGCCGGAGAGAAGAAGTGCAGGCCGATCACGTCCTCCGGACGGCCGGTGGCCTGCGCGATTTCATCGACATTCAGGTAGGACGTGTTGGTGGCCAGGATCGCGCCGGGCTTGCAGATCTTGTCGAGCTCGCCAAAGACGTCGAGCTTGACCGCCATGCTTTCGAACACGGCTTCAACCACGATGTCCACCCCGGCGAGTGCCTGCATGTCGGTGGTGCAGGTCACCATGGCCAAAAGCCCGTCGCGCCCGGCCTCGCTCAGTTTCCCGCGCTTGACCGCTCCGTCCAGGTTCTTTGCGATGGTTTGCTTTGCAAACTCAACGCGCTCTTCTTGCATTTCAATCAGAACAACCGGCATTTTGGCAAGCAGCATCGCCGTCGCGATGCCCGATCCCATCGTACCACCACCTATGACGCCTGCGGACTTCAGCTCCCGTGGCTGTGCATCGGCTTCGGGGATCTTTGCAACCGCCCGTTCAGCGAAAAAGGCATGTTTCATGCCCTTGTGAACATCGCTGGCCATAGCTTCCTTGAACAGGGCGCGTTCGATCTTGAGACCTTCTTCCAGCGGCAGGCCGGCGGCTTCCGCGGCCTTGATCGCGCGCTCTGCCACCTCGCTGCGGGCCTTGGTCCGGAACTGGCCGATGGTCTCTTGCGTGAGCCTGTTGGCCTGCTCTGCGGTCACCTTCGTTGCAAGTGTTCCGGCAGCCACGTCCCTGGCGCAGGCGAGGGCGATTTCTTCCGGCGCGCCCTCACGCACATCATCCAGAAGCCCCGCGTCGAGGGCTGCCTCGGCGGACACCGGCTTGCCGGTTGTGATCATGGTCAGGGCTGTGTGTCCGTCGACCAGACGCGGAAGCCGCTGGGTTCCGCCCGCGCCTGGCAGAAGACCCAGATTGACTTCGGGAAGACCGAGTTTCACACCCGTGATGCCGACACGGGCATGGCACGCCAGCGCGATCTCCAGCCCGCCGCCAAGGGCGTTGCCATGCAACACACAGACAATCGGCTTGGGGCACTTTTCCAGGGTGCTACAGACCTCCGGCAGGATCGGATATTGCAGCGGCTTGCCGAATTCCTTGATATCGGCACCGGAGACAAAAGTACGCCCCGCCGCATAAAGCGCGATGGCCTTGACCGTGCTGTCCGCCCCCAGCTCCCCGACAGCATCCGACAAGCCTTTGCGGAGTGCGAAACTGGCCGCATTGACTGGAGGGTTGTTCAGGCAGATCAGCGCAATATCTGCCTCTCTTCGCACGGCGACTTCGGTCATGTTTCTCCCCACTTTGTCCTTATTGATAGCCTAGGCTTTGCCTGAGTGTTTGCACGCGGTCGCGCAGCATTGGCCCGACTTCTTCTTCAATCCGTTTCTCGTTCAGCACTTCGGCCATGGCACCGCAAATGAAGGCGAAGGGCTCGGTCCCGGCATCGCTTTGAAACGGGACCGCGCAGCCGTTCACTTCCGGGTTCCATGCGCCGAATGCGGACAGGAAACCGACGGCTTCCAATCGGTCACGATCCGCTTTCTGGGCGTCGGTCAGGTCCCCATTGCCGTTGCGGGCCGCGACAATCGCCCGTCCCGGGGCCGTGCCTTCAAAAGGAATCCTGTGCCCCTCGCTGAGCCAGATTGACGGCGCATGCCGCGGCCGCCAGCATCTGGTAAACATCACCGCGTTCTGGTCACGCATGGTCAGGGCGACCAGAACACCGGTATCATCGGCCAGTTGCTGCATGGTGATTTCAGCCATGGGCAGGAAGGAAAGACCGGCCCTGGCCGTATACCCGAGTGCCATCACGGACGGTCCCAGACGGTAGGTCTCGGATGGATGCAGCTGCTCAAGAAACCCGAGGGATGCCAGCGTGAACGTCAATCGCGACACGGTCGAAGGCGGCATGCCGGTGCGGCGTGCCAATTCCCTGTTCCCAAGCGACTGATCGCTCGGCTTGAAGACTTGCATGATCCGCAAGCCTTTCGCGAGGGTGGAGGCAAACCGGCGATCTCTGTCGGGTTTTTCTGTCATTTTTACTCCTGCGATGTCTGATCAACTGAAATCGACATCGTATAATTGGGCGAAACCGGGAAAGCGAAGCGCTTCGCGTCCGTTTCCCGCGATGACTTTCGCCGTTATGCAAACTGGATCCCGTCCAGTGTCTTGAGTTCGCCGGCAAAGGTTTCGGCCAGCTTGTTCTTGAGGATTTTTCCGGTCGCTGCCTGCGGCAGTTCCGAAACAATGACGATGTGATGCGGCACCTTGTAGCCAACCAGTTTTTCGCTCAGGAACGCCTTGAGGTCGTCTGAGGTTGCCTGGGTCCTTAGAGTGACAAAGGCGAGAACATCTTCATTGCCGTCCCTTTCCCGTCCGACAACGGCGGCCTGCACAACGGCAGGATGGGCATTCAGCGCGGCTTCGACTTCGGGCGGATAAACGTTGAAGCCTGAATGAATGATAAGCTCCTTGCAACGCCCGACGATGTAGATCGAGCCGTCTTCCTCGATCCTGGCAAGGTCACCGGTGCACAGGAACCCGTCTTCGGTCATCGCCTCGGCAGTGGCCCCGGGGTTTTTGTAGTAGCCCTTCATGATGTTCTTGCCGCGCACCAGCAATTCGCCGATGTTTTCATCGTTCCGGTTGCGCAACTTGACTTCGATGCCGGGCATCGGCGGGCCGACGCACTCGTCCTTCGGCGGATTTTCCATCCGTGTTGCAGCAACACCGGGAGAAGCCTCCGTCAGTCCGTAGCCATTGTGCATGGGCAGCTTGAAAATGTGCTCGATCATCTTCTTCCAGCCCGGATCAAGCGGCGATCCGCCTGAAGACATATAACGCAAGCCTGTTTTCATCTCCTGAATTCCGTGCTCGCGGCAATGCTTCAGGATCAATGCATACATTTGAGGGACTGCGGGAAACAGTGTGACGTCTTGCTGAAACGCCTGGAGCACCAGAGCAGGGTCGAAACGCGGCAGGAAACGAATGCTGCCGCCAGCGGTGAACATTCCCAAAAAGGCACCGGAAAAGGCATAAACATGGGTTCCTGGCAACACCAGCAGCATTTGATCCGTCGGCCTGATCCCGCGTGCCTTGACGCCGGAGGTGGCGGAAGCCAGCAAATTCTCGTGGGTCAGCATCACCCCTTTCGGGGCTCCGCTTGTCCCGGAGGTGTAGAGCAATGCCGCGACCTGATCAGCGCTGTCTGTAACCGGCTCGACTTCCACCTCGACAACTGGCGATACGACGGCTTCTCCGGCAACGGTCTTGCCGATGGATGTTGCGCCGAGGCGCTTTACATGGGCAAGCGCCGCCGGAGAGGCAGCCGTGGTTGCAAGGACGCAGCGCGCGCCGGAGTGGGCGATCACATGATCGACTTCCTGCGCGGATGCTCTCGCATTCAGCGGAACAATCCAGGCGCTCAGCCTGCTCAGTGCCAGAATGGCGGCGACATAGACCGCGCAGTTTTCTGCGAGCAGAATGACCCGGTCACCGGCCCGTACGCCATGTGCGCTGAGCATGCCGGCAATACCGGCTCCGGCTTGCTGCATGTCGGAATAGGTCAAACGGGTTCCGTCGATGTCAACGATCGCAAGTGCATCACCCGGTCTCGTGTCAACGAGTTCGTGAAGTCGCCGCATTCCTCCCTCCGCGTTTCTGTTTCCTTGTCCAATTCCTGCCAGATCAAAAAACGCATGTCAATTTGCGGGATGGTGTTCCGCATTATAAAACATATCGTTTTTTCATCATGTTTTACGGACCTGTCCGAATCTCCCGGGCGTGCTGCAACCTAGACTTGAGCGTGTTCTGGCCGGTTATGTCCGCCGGTTGCGTTGGCGGGTGGTCAACGCGGACCCTGGAAGTCGGGCTGTCGCATTCAAGTTCTGGAGAATGAGCCGGAAACAAAGGCGAATCGAGCAGAGCCACATGCAGATTTTGGCACGGTAAAAATCGCGGAAGCCGGCGGGAAATAAAACAAATAAGGCGAAAATTGTTCCGCATTGCGGAATTATAAACCGCAAATTGACATATAATTCCGATTCTGGCAGAAACTTTCAGAAGGACAGCGAAACGCTCGCAGAAGGAGTGTGAGAGCTTGCGTTTATGCTGATGCTGAACTTGGAAATACGCTTGCAGCTATTGGTGATTGTTGCAAGTATCAACAAGCAGCAATTGTATTGGGTGTGTGCCGGGCTGGTGGAGGAATTAGGAGCCCGGCACGACAGCAGGAAAACCGGAACGGGAGACCCGGTTTACCAGGACGTGGCAGCGTTTGCCCGTTTGCTGGAAGCCCATGCAAGGCGGCTTGAAATGGCATGCCCTTGATTGCCGGGACAGATGCCGGCGGGAGCAGTCAATCAGCAATGACCAATCTGGGAACGGATATTCGCAGTGAAGCCGAAATCCGGTCCCGAGGGGGGAGTGATTAATGAGGAATACACTTGCAGCAGTTTTTGCTTCTGTAGCCGTCCTGTCGGGAGCCGGTACAGCACAGGCCAATGGCCTGGACCGGATTTCGATCCCGCCGACCTTTCTTTTCAAAGACGGACGCTACTTCGAGTTCCGCTACGCGACAGTTAACCCGTTTACCTCCGGGACGGTCGACGCGGGCGCCTTGGGGGATGTATATGCAGGCGACATTTTCAAAAGCTACAACCGTTTTGGTGCCGCCTTCAAAATGGACATCACGGACAAATGGTCCTTTGCGGTCGATTTCGGGCAGCCACACGGTATTAACGTCGCTTACTCCGACAACATGGCAGTGCAGGTGCCTTTGGTAACGCCCGTAGGGACGGTTCTTGCTCCATTTGACTTGGTCTTGTCCGGCGCCAGCATTGACGTGCAATCGGATGCCCTGACCTTTTTTGCGCGCTACAAGTTCAATGACCGTTTTAGTATCTACGGCGGGCCGCGTATTCAGCGATTTCGCGGCACCTTGTCTGGGTACCTCCAGGACTATTTCGCAGGGAACGAGATCAATCAGATCGGAATTTACGACACTTTAGATGCCGATGAAAATGACTTTGCGCTCGGATATCTCGCGGGGATTGCCTATGAGCGCAAGGAAATCGCGATGCGGGTCGCTTTGACATACACCTCCGCAGTCAAAAACGATACCACCCTGTCCAGCGATGATACGGGGGGGTCTTATGATGCCACCTTCAGGTCACCGCATCAGATCCAACTGGCCTTTCAGGTCGGTGTCATGCCCGAAACGCTTCTTTTTGGCAGCTATCGCTATTCCCAGTGGTCGAACGCCAATATTGATATTGCGGGAACCGCTTTTACCGACTTTCCTGACGTGAGTTTGTACACGATCGGCATTGGACGGAATTTTACCGAAGACCTGTTTCTGTCGACCAGCTTCCAATGGCAGGTTGGAGACGAAAGCCCGACAGGGAGTTTCTCGCCTTATGAGGATCGCAAGAGCTGGGGTGTGGGCGTTCGCTATCAGGCAACCGACAAGCTTCATATCGCAGCCGGCGGGGCCTATAGCTGGCTGGATGATGCGACCACCGTCACGAACGGGAGTTTCACCGACAGCGGTGCTGTGAGTTTCGGCCTCGATGTCGGGTTCAATTGGTAGTTAGCTGGGAGTGAATGGCTCAAGGCAGGCATCATGCTATTTGATTATGTCATCGTAGGAGGAGGGTCGGCCGGTTGTGTTCTTGCACGCCGGCTGACGGACGATGGCCGGACACGTGTCTGCCTGCTGGAAGCAGGGGGAACCGGGTCAGACATTACCGTGCGCGCCCAGCTCGGCATCGCGGCGACCGTTCCCGGATTGATCGGACACAACAACTGGCAGTTCCAGACAACCCCTCAGCCCGGACTGAACGGACGCGAAGGATATCAGCCCCGGGGCAAATGCCTCGGTGGTTCCAGCGCGATCAACGCCTCGCTTTATGTGCGGGGCCATCAAAACGATTATGACGACTGGGCAGATCTCGGCTGCAGCGGCTGGTCCTGGGCGGATGTCGCGCCCTATTTCAAGAAATCCGAGAACAACCAGCGGGGCAGCGATGCATTGCATGGCGGCGATGGACCTTTGCAGGTTGCCAATCAAAACGCGCCGCATCCGATCAGCAAGGCCTTCGTCAGGGCGGCAACGGAATTGCAAATCCCGGCAAATGACGACTTTAACGGTCCGGTCCAGGAAGGGGCCGGTCTCTATCAGGTGACCCATCACCATTCCGGCGACCGCAGGGGCGAGAGGTGCTCTGCTGCTGCCGCCTATCTTGTGCCGGTCATAGATCGTGCCAACTTGTCGGTGCTCACGAAAGCACGTGTTACCGGCATCGATATCGAAGAGGGGCGCGCGGCCCGCGTCCGTTTCCTGCAGAACGGAAAACCCCGGCAAGTCGAGGCGGCAAGGGAGATTATAGTCAGCGCCGGTGCACTTCAGTCGCCTCAGATCCTGATGCTTTCCGGGATCGGGCCCGGGCACGAGCTCGAACGCCACGGCATTCCGGTCAAGACTGATCTGCCCGGGGTCGGGCAGAACCTTCAGGACCATCTGGATGTTGTCCTGAACTTCCGCTCCCCCGACAGGAGCCTTGTCGGGCTTGGCGCAAGCGGCCTCTGGAACATGGCCAAGGCGGTCAAACCCTTCATCTGCAACGGAACCGGGCTTTTGACATCGCCGCTGGCCGAAGCCGGGGCATTTGTCAAATCGGAGCCCGGTCTGGAACGCCCTGATCTGCAGATGCATTTCACTATCGGCATTCTGGACAATCACGGCCGCACACCGCATTTGGGCTATGGCTATTCACTGCATGTCTGCGCGCTGAGACCGCATTCGGCCGGAGAAGTTTTCCTGCTGGATGGTGATCCTCTGAGCGCGCCCGGGATCGACATGGGGTATCTGACCGACGAGCGGGACATGGAGTTGATGATCAAGGGCGCCCGGCTGGCCCGGCAAGTTCTGGCGAGCAACGTGTTTGATCCTTATCGCGGCGAGGAAATGTATTCCAGGGACGTCGAGACCGATGCCGACTGGGCAGCCTATATCCGCCAATATGCCGATACAATTTATCACCCCGTCGGAACCTGCAAGATGGGCAAGGACCCGATGGCTGTCGTGGATTCCCGGCTCCGGGTCCATGGCGTCAAGGGCCTTCGTGTCGTCGATGCATCGGTCATGCCGCGTTTGATCGGCGGCAATACCAACGCGCCGACCATGATGATCGCGGAAAAGGCGGCTGACATGATTATCAAGGAGAACGCTGTTGGATAATCCGGGCTTCCCGAGCGAACAGATGGATGCGGTGATTTCGCGGCTTCAAGCGGCAAAGGCCGATTGGGCTGCGACATCCTGGGACGAGCGGTCCCGGTTGCTCTTCGAAATCAGTGCGGCAACGGCGGCAATTGCCGAAGGGTGGGCGGAAGCCAGTGCACGCGGCAAACGCATCCCCTCGTGGTCTCCGCTTGCCGGTGAAGAATGGCTAACGGGGCCATATGTTCTGATTTCCTATGCCAGGAAGCTGGGCTCCAGAGTGCGCAAGGCTGCGACCGGCCGGGCGATGGAGGGGATACGCCTCCGCGAGTTGCCCAATGGCCAGGTTGCCGCGCAGGTGTTTCCGGAAAAGTTCATGGACAAACTGATCCTGCCCGGAACCCGGATGGATGTCTGGATGGAGCCGCATGTCACGCGGGACACTCTGGCCGGTCATGTGGCCGGGGCGTTCCGCAATCCGCCGGCGCCCCGGCTTTGCGTCGTTCTGGGGGCGGGCAATGTGTCTTCCATCGCGCCGCTGGATTGCCTGCACAAGCTGTTTTTTGAAAACGAGGTTGTGCTGCTGAAGCTCAATCCGGTGAATGCCTATCTGAAGCCCTATCTCGAAGCCGCACTGCGCCCGCTGATTGATCGCAATGTGCTCGCCATTGTGGCCGGAGGCGCGGAGGTCGGGGAATACTTGTGCACGCACCCGGACGTCGAAACCCTGTTCATTACCGGCAGTCAGGCCGTGCATGACCTGATTGTCTGGGGGGCAGGCGAAGAGGCCGCGCGCAACAAGGCTGCGGGTACGCCAAGGAATCCCCGGCCTATCGAAAGCGAACTTGGCGGTGTCGGGCCCACGATCGTGGTGCCGGGCCCCTGGAGCAAGAGCGATATCGCCTATCATGCCGCGCATATCGCCACGCAAAAACTCCAAAATTCGGGTCATGTCTGTGTCGCCTGTCAGGTGTTGATCCTGCCGGATGGCTGGGACACATCCGAGGCTCTTCTAAAGGCTGTCGAACAGCAAATGAAAGCAGCCCCGGAACGGCCGGCCTACTATCCGGGGGCTGCAAGCCGTGCGGCCGCATTCGGAGTTGGTGCTGGCGATCAGGATACCGGCTTGCGTGCGGTCGTGACGTTTCAGCCGGGAACCGCGGAGCCATTCGAGCGGACCGAAGTCTTCGGCCCGGTGTTGACAGCAACGCGGCTGCCCGCACCATCGCCCGAAGCTTTCCTTGAAACCGCCATAAATTATGCCAATGACAGTCTCTATGGAACGCTTGGTGCCAACATCATTGTGCATCCAAAATCGGTCATGGAGATCGGGGAGGAAAGGTTCGAACAACTGATTGGCCAGCTGCGCTATGGAACCATCGCGATCAACACATGGGCAGGTGCGGCCTTTGCGATGCCGGGGGCGGCCTGGGGAGCCTTTCCCGGCCACAGCCTCGACAATGCCGAGAGCGGGATCGGTAAAGTGCACAATGCCATGATGTTCGATGCGGCGGAGCGCACGGTGCTCTGGGCACCGTTCCGTCAAAGACCGATGCCGCCCTGGTTCGTGACCCACAGGCAAGCACTCAAGGCGGGACGCGCGGTGACGAAGTTCGAAGCGGCGAAGTCACCGCTGGAACTCATAAAAATACTAACCGCAAGCATGCGGGCGTGACGAGGGAGGAAGTCACATAATGAATAGAAGATACTTTCTTGCGGGGTTCGCGAGTGGTGTTGTCCTGACCGGCGCCGGACTGGGTGCGGGTGGATACGCCTGGCTGAAATCCGGCGGCGGCGGGTTTGAGCGCAAGAGCAAGGCCTTTGCGCAAGTTGCCGATGTAACGGCACGCCCTGACGTTGCCGAGCACACAAAGATCTTTGAAAAGCGGGTAGAGGAGCCTGCTCCCGGGGTTTATGTGGCGATTGGCTACGGCTTGGCGAATGTCGTGATGATCGAGGCCCCGGACGGGCTGATCATGGTCGATACGCTGGAGTCCATCCGTGCGGCGGAAGGTTTGTTGCCCTGGGTGAATGACCTGCGTGCGCGGACCGGAAAAGACATCACCGACATCATCTACACCCATAACCATGCAGACCATGTGTTCGGGGCCGGTGTGTTCGTCGAAAGCCAGGAAACGGCCCCGAGAATCTGGGCCCAGGTGACAACGGAAGACCGCGTTCACGAAGTCATCAACGTTCTGGCGCCCATTACCGCCCAGCGTGCCATGCGCATGTTCGGCAATTATCTTCCGGACGATGTCTTCTCGAACAACGGCATCGGGCCGCGCCTGTTGAATGACGATCAGGACGGGATCTTCTTCGTCGCGCCCACCGACATCATCGGCGAGTATCTCGAGGTGAACATAGCGGGCGAGACGGTGGTCATCGAACATGCGCCGGGCGAGACCTCCGACCAGTTGATGATCTATTTGCCGGAACGCAAGGTCCTGCTTCCGGCCGACAACTATTACCACGCCTTTCCCAACCTCTATACCATTCGCGGTACGCCTTATCGTGATCCGAGGCTTTGGGCCGAGTCCATCGACAAGATGCGGCGCTACGACGCCGAAGTCATGGTTCCCCATCATTCGGCGCCCGTCTACGGTGCGGAGGTCATTGAAGAGCAGCTCCGCAATTACCGGGATGCGATCCAGTATGTCTATGATGCAACAATCCGCATGATCAACGAGGGGCTGACCCCTGACGACATCGCCGAACGGATCAAGCTGCCGCCGCATTTGGCCAATGCACCCTACTTGCAGGAGTTTTACGGGCGCGTTGAATGGTCTGCCCGGTCGATCTTCTCCGGAACGCTTGGCTGGTTCTCGGGCGATCCGGTGGATCTCCTGCCGGTTCCCAGGCAACGGGAAGCCGAATTGATGGCGGACATGGCAGGCGGTACCGAAGGCATGGTCGCTGCGGCGCGCAAGGCGCTCGACACGGGAGAGCCCTCCTGGGCACTCAAGCTCGCCTCTCAGCTCGAGCGTCTTCAGGATGAAAACGCTGTCGCGCTGAAAGTGGAAGCTTTGCGCGCCTTGGCGGCTCAGGAAACCTCCTCGTCGGGCCGGAACTATTTCCTCACCAGTGCGGCGGAAGCCGAAGGGTTCCAGATCCCTGGTGCGGTGGTCGCCAATACCCCTGACGAGGTGATCTACGGCATTCCGATCCGCAATTTCCTGTCCGCGCTGACCGTAAACGTCAAATCGGAGGAGTTGCTGGACCAGGAAGTTGCTTATGGCTTCGGCTTTACCGATGACCGCCCGCTGACGGTCCGTATTCGCCGTGGCATCTCGTTTGTCGAAGACGGGTTGGCCGACGATCGTATCGGCACTTTGGTGACGACGACGGATACATTCGCGGGCATGGCTGTCGGACGGCTCAATCCGGCAAAGCTGTTGCTGAGCGGCGATATGGAGGTCGAAGGCAGCATCAGCGATCTCAATGCTTTCCTGGGCCATTTCAATCCACCCGTTTGAGCAAGGAACCGGCCGGTATCATGCGCCATTCCGGCCGGTGATCTTATGAATGGAGCGCCGTTCCGATATCAGAGGTCTCCGGGATGGTCGTCAACGGTCATCGGACATGGTATTGAGTTTATAGTTTTTGAAGAATATTCAATATAAACAATATTTTAAATTAAAATAATAAAGAGATTTTTCAAGACGGAAGCCGATTCGAAAGGCGTTCCGTTGTTCCTTCACTCATTTTGTGAATAGAGGTTGCTAACTGGCAGAAGTCTGCATTTGAAACGGCAAATGCTTGGCCTGTGCGGTAAGGCACTGATGTTTGCCCTTTTTGTCTTTTGCAGTGTTGCCCAAAGACCGGGCCGTCCGGTCTCTGGGCCATTTTCAGGTGGCCAGTTCGGCTGACAATGCGCTAGGCGCTTTTTGCCAGGGTTGCTGCGCGTTTGGCGGCTTCTTCCTCGACCAGCTCCTTCTTGGAGAGTTTGCCAACCATGGTTTTCGGCAGCTCGTCCCGGAACTCGAAATCACGTGGCATTTCAATGGGTGACAGGTGTTCTTTCAGAAACTTCTTCAGTTCCTCTCCCGTCAGGCTGTGACCGTCTTTCAGCTTCATGAAGGCTTTTGGTGCCTGGCCGCGATAGTCGTCGGGAACCGCAATCACGATGGTCTCGGCGACTGCTGCATGCTGATAGATTGCTTCCTCGATCACACGCGGATAGACGTTATAGCCTGAACACAGGATCAGGTCCTTGATGCGGTCGACC
>NZ_SMMF01000687.1:0-4196 GCF_009711355.1 Roseibium sp. RKSG952
CCCCTTCCTTCAGGGAGGGGCAAGAGCGCAGCTCGCGCAGCGAGGCAGCAAGACTTACTCCGTTACTCTTCAACATATTGCCTGACAATCTCAATAGACGCACCTCCACAAGTGCCGGCGAAACTAGACGACGACCAAAGAACACCCTTTACTCGAGATGCGATTCGGAAGAACGGATGATCTCAATTACGTTGCCATTCTCGTCCGGCATACCCGTCTCGGAGTCCACGACAATCTCATGCGCGCCATCCGGAAGATAAAAGTCCCGACGGGGAACCAGCGCCTCGACACGCTCCATGATGCGCCTTGCGACTGGAGCTGCGGTAGATCCGCCTCCGGCACCCTTCAGGAGGGGCTGGTTGTCATCGCGGCCGATCCAAACCACCACTACGATGCCGGGGTCGTATCCGACGAACCAGGCGTCCCGGGCGCTGTTGGTCGTCCCTGTCTTGCCCGCCACCACGCGATCATATCCGTAAAAGGCCTTGCGGGCGGTGCCCGCCACGGGGACGCCCGATAGGATCGAGGAAAGCTGTGCGGCCGATACTCCGTCAATGACTTGGACCAGCCCCCCTTTGGGACGTCCACGAAAGATCGGGTCGACGCGATAGCCACCGTTGGCGATGGCCGCGTACGCCGTCGCGATCTCAAGAGGCGTGGTCTCTCCCGCGCCGAGAGCAAGTGCATAGGAAGGATCGCCGCGCATCGGAATTCCCAGACGGGCGACTATGTCCTCAACCGAATCCAACCCCATACCGTAGAGCAGTCGAACGGTGCTCATGTTTCGGGATGCCTCTAGAGACCGACGGAACGTGATCAATCCCCAGCCTTCACCACCCTTCGGTCGCCAGTCCTCGTTGTCGTTCGCGCTCTGAAGCGCGATGGGCGCATCCATCAAGGGGCTCGTGGCATCGTACCCACGCTCGAGCGCCGCCAGATAGACGAAACTCTTAAAGACGGACCCGGGCTGACGACGAGCCTGCGTGGCACGGTCGAACTCGCTTGCCTCGAAACTGAAACCCCCTCCAAGAGCCAGGACGGCCCCGGAAGCGGGATCCATCACAACAGCCGCGCCTTGAACCTCGGGTATCTGAACGAGATCGTCGCCGTCCACCAGAACCGCGTCCCCGACCCGGAAGACATCGGAAGGCACGCCTCCACGCGCCGCCCAGTCCACGGACGAACTGGACAAAGGGAACCGACCCAATGGGGTCTCCACCACGACATCTCCGGAAACCTCGGATACAACAGCGACGAACCAGTCTTCGGAGCCTAGAGGCTTGTCGAGAGCGGATAACGACCAATCGACAGGGAAAGAGATGCCGGACGCCAGCGCACCGCGCCAACCGGACCTTTTATCTTCAGCAAGGATGCCTGCGCGCAATTCCTCGTGGACCGCCCTTTGGACGTTCGCATCGATGGTCGTCGTGACATCGAGGCCACCGGAATAAAGCCCGTCACTACCGTACGATTCCAAAAGGAGCCGACGTACGTGCTCTTCGGCGTATTGAGACCAGAGATGCCCCCGCTGACCATCGGCGGCGCTTTCAGCGAGTTTGATCGGAAGCATTGCCTCGAAGCGGTATGTCGCTGTGTCGATATATCCGTCGTCGAGCATGCGCTTGAGAACGTAGTTTCGGCGCTCTGTCGCACGGACCGGGTTCTGATAGGGGTTGTAGGCGCTGGGCGCTTTCGGAAGTCCGGCGAGAACGGCGGCTTGACCCTGCGAAAGATCTTCGAGTTCCGCATCGAAATAACGCCTCGCGGCGGACTTCACGCCGTAGGCACCCGCCCCGAGATAGATCTCGTTCAGGTAGATCTCCAGGATCCGGTCCTTACCGAGATCGCGATCGATCCGCATAGCGAGGATCGCCTCACGGATCTTTCGATCCAGCGTCTTCTCGGAACCGACGATCAGATTTTTTACCACCTGCTGAGTAATCGTCGAGCCACCCTCGGCGCGTCCCGAGCCGCCAGAGGAAACGTTTGAAAGAGCGGCCCGGAGAACCGCAGCGCCATCAACACCTTCATGTTTCCAATAACGGCTATCCTCGGCGGAAAGGAAGGCGTTCACCACGATGTCGGGAATATTCGACAAGGGCACGAACTCCCTGTCCTGAAGAGCGTGAACACCCATGACGGTGCCGTCTGAGAACCGAATGACGGATCCTTGTTCCGGCTTCCACTCGCTCAGAAACATATGGTCGGGAAGAGTGGGGGCGACATCTCGCAAATAGGCCAGCGCGAACGAAAAAACGCCGAACGCGATCAGCGATCCTAAAACGAGAAAAGCAGCAAAAGCCGTTCTGAGAAGTCTCATGAGCCGGGTCGCTTGTTCTTCTTCTTCGGTCGGTACATAGGCGGAAGGACCGAAGCTAAAGTGACGAGCCTCTTCAGCGTAACCTTTTCGCCCGGCGAGGAGAGGGGGATCGGAGGCGTCGAATACGCCTTGGAAAAATGCATCATGAGCTGAGCGGCATCCTCGGCGCGGCGACGCGCGCTCCAAAGATGCATCCAGCACTTGCCCGCCTCGTGGGCGGCATCCGCACTCAGGCTGGCGCCGAGCGTTAGAACCAGCACCTCGGTCGCCATGAGGTCCCACCTAAAGGAATCGATGGCCGGGTCTCCGGACGGACGTCCTTCCAGGGATTCCGCGTTCAAGGAAAGCCTGTCGAGGCGATCGGAGAACGCGCTGACGGCCTCGGCCGCGACTTCGGGAGGCAGTTTCATCGGAGCGTGAGTCACGTTCCCGCCCCACTTGCGGGCAGAAACGATGAGCGTCGCGTTCGCGACGGCGAGGGCGGCGGCCCGTCTGACCGGCGTATTCGACGCGACGCTTTCTGCTGCGCCGTCGGAAACTCTCTCGAGGGATTCAAGAGCCTTGCGCTCGTGTATGAAGCTGAACATTGATTTTCCGAAGCAGAGGGATACTTGAAAAGTATGGGGTCCCGGTGAAGTGGCTTGCAAGGAGTTTTGTTTGATTACCTTGGGTAATTGATTTTTTCATTAATGTAACGAAGAATTAAGTCCCTGCCTGAAATGCGAGGAGGGGACATGAGGCTTGAGCAGGATTTCAGAAGGGAGTTAGCGGAACACATGCCGCATCTCTCCGTTTTCGCCCGCTCCCTCACTCGGGATCGCACGGAGTGGGAGGATCTCGTCCACGACACCATGGAACGCGCCCTGAACAACTGGGAGAAATATGATCCCGAAAGAAGCATGCGCACTTGGCTCTTTACCGTAATGAGGAACATCCACGTCGGAAACATGAGGAGCCGCGCGAGCAAGGGCGACTACGTCCAGAATTCAGACACCCTGCCGGATGTCGTTGACGATGCCCAGAGCTTCGACAGGGAGACCTACCGGACGGCCGCTAAGGCCATTGAAATGCTGCCAAGCGAGCAAAGAAGCGCCCTTTACCTTGTGGGATTCGATGGAAGAAGCTACAAAGAAGCTGGCGAAATACTCGGCGTCGCCGAAGGCACGGTGAAAAGCAGGGTTTCGCGCGCAAGGGAAACCGTAGCCGAAGCGCTCGCGGGTCTGAACGGAATGAACAGGCAAAAGGAGGGACCGAGTCCATGAGGATCGGTACGCACGACAATAAACGAAAACCATCGCGTTCGCCGAAGTCATCGGCGGCGGTTGTTTGCGTGCGTCTCGCCACGAGATTCCCGGCACTCAATGGTCGTCCCCGCACTTCCGCGCAACGCGAATACGAACTTCATTCCCGAAGAGGTTTCAACATGCACGATCGCGTGAACGCTCCCCTGTAACTACTCGTTAAGTCATTGAAAAAACTGAAAGAAATTAATTGACGCCTGTTTAGATCTGCTGCATAGTCACATTCATGGACCGCGAGCTGGGTTGGTTTAGCGGCGGACTCTTAATCCGACGATCCCGGGTTCGAAACCCGGGCGGTCCTCCAAGAACGCGTGAGCCGAGCTGGCCGAAGGCATCCGACTTTTAATCGGACGGGCGAAAGCCCCGCGTGGGTTCGAATCCCACCGCGTTCTCCAAATCCCTCGCATGAACAATTCGAAAGAGACGTTCGGGAGATCGATTCAGTCAAATCTCCCCCCGCCGGTGCTCGCGCACGTCATTTGCCGGGAAAGCCAGTGCGTGGTTCATCCCGAAGACGGCGAGTGCGATGCAAAGGTTAACGCCTTCTCCCTGAAGGAAGGGGTTTGCCGCGCTTC
>NZ_SMMF01000683.1:0-4062 GCF_009711355.1 Roseibium sp. RKSG952
CACAATCGTAAACTGTGTCGTGTACAGGGCTGGAACTCAGGTGCGAAGGCGAGGCTGCTTCAAGCCGCAGACCGGAATTCCAAGGCCGGGGCTTGCCTGAGACCGTCTTTGCAAGTGTTGATCGAATGGAAATGGCTTGCGGTGGGGCGTTTTTGACGCTTACGTTAAGGGAAAATTCCTTGCCGTTGGCTGGAATAATCGCAGACAGGGAGCCCGTATGCAGCCGTTGATGACGCCCGTCGAGGTGATGGCTTATCTCGATCAGGTCTTTCCGCAGATCCATGCCAATGGCGAGGTCTATACCATCGAGGCGATCCGGTCCGGGGAGGCGGTCATGCGCATGACCCCAAACGATGCCCATCTGCGCCCTGGGGGAACTGTTTCTGGACCCAGCATGATGGGACTGGCCGATTTTGCCGCCTATGTTGTGATCCTGGGCCATATCGGGCCGGTGGCCCTGGCGGTGACGACCAACCTGAATATCAATTTTTTGCGCAAGCCCGGTCCTGGCGACCTGATTGCGACATGCCGGTTGATCAAGTTGGGCAAACGGCTGGCTGTCGTTGAATGCGCCATCGCAAGCGAAGGCGAAGAGGATATGGTTGCCCATGCGACCGCCACCTATTCCATTCCGCCGCGATAGGATGTCATCGGGTCAGGCGGTTTTTTTTTGGTCCGGGCTATCGAACAGACCTTCAAGTTGTTCCGAATATTCGACCACCTGGCCGCGGCCGAGCCGCTTGGCCTGATAGACCGCAAGATCCGCCTTGTGCAGGGCGCTTCGCCGTATGTCCCTGGATGTTGCGATGTAAGCGCCGATACTCAGGCTCGGTGTGTAGGTCTTGTCCGAATAACAGAACGGCGCTTTGGCGCTGGCCATCATGCGATGATACGCCTCGCGAAGGGCCTGGATATTCATGTCCGGGCATAAGACGATGAACTCGTCACCTCCGTAGCGCCCAACCGTATCGGTGTCCTTGCGCACGCTGGATGTCAGGATGCCGGCAATGTGTTTCAGCAGCATGTCACCGAAGTGATGCCCGAACTGATCGTTGACTTGCTTGAAGAAGTCGACATCGACAAACAGGATTCCGAGCTCCTCAGCACCGCCTTCACGCATGAAATAGCCTTGCAGAATGTCCGAAACCGAATTGCGGTTCAGTACACCGGTCAACTGATCGTAGCGGGTAAGTTCCAGAAGCTCCTTGTCCTTGCGCATCACTTCACGCGTTGAGCGGATGTAGGCGACAGCGGGGATCAGCAGAATGGTGATCGTGCCAAAAACCAGATACCAGCTGATGCTTCTGAAGGTCTCGTGCAAGGCCGCATCCAGGTCGGTAACATTGACATAGACTTCGATTGCACCGATTCGTTCTCCGGACGGAAGTGTTGCAGGCATATAGACTTCAACATATCGATTGGCACCGGACAAACCTTGCCGTGTCCGGCTGTCCCGCTTGTGAATGAAAGTGAGTACATTGCCCGACCGGTAGACCGAAAGAGCCTTGTCATTGATGCTGCCGACCGGCCGCCGCAAGCCGGGCTCAGAGACGAATGTCTCGACACCGTCCTTGTTGAAGGTGACGAAATGCATCACGTCGACGAGACCGAAACTCGACTGTAACTGCGCCACGTGTTCCGGCTCCGGGAAGCCATGCTCGACCATTTCCTGAAAAGCCGGCGTCGAAACGGTAAAGGAGCTTGCCCATTTCTCGGCCCGGGCTTCTGCGTTATGCCGGATGGCGATTTGGGTCTGGCGGTCGATCAAGCCGTTCAGGGTCGCAACAACGGCCGCCGTCAGCACGAAGCCGGCAGCAAGCGCCACCACAAACGGATTGCGGCGTTCACTCCTGGAGGCTGGAAATCCCATCGCCTGTTATCGCTCCCGCCTGGCTCAAGCTTCTTCTTCCACCCGCAAGCAGGATAAAGCCGACCGTACCAAACCGAAATGCTGCTATAAATACCAGTAGTGGCAGCACGGTGGTATGGCAAGAGGATAAAAATGAGGTATTATAATACCGTTTTTATAAGCCATTGAATTTAATGGAGAAAAATCAATGAGCTTGCAAAGTGTTGGCTTGACCCATAATGGCGGGTCGCGTATATACCCGGTCGAACGAATTCAGGTCCGTTAGTCGGCCTCAGCGGCTCGACCGGACCTTTTCTTTAACCGATCAACTACGGATCAGTCTCATGAAGACCTTCTCTGCCAAGCCGGCTGAGGTCGACAAAAAGTGGATCTTGATCGACGCGGAAGGCATGGTCGTGGGCCGTCTGGCTGCCTACATCGCCAATCATCTGCGCGGCAAGCATCTGCCGACCTACACCCCGCATGTCGATTGCGGTGACAACGTGATCGTGATCAACGCCGATAAGGTGAAGCTCACCGGCCGCAAGTACGACAACAAGAAGTACTACTGGCACACCGGTCACCCGGGCGGCATCAAGGAGCGCACCGCGCGTGCCATTCTCGAAGGCCGTTTCCCGGAGCGTGTTCTGGAAAAGGCTGTTCAGCGCATGATGCCGGGCGGTCCGCTGTCCAACAAGCAGCTGAAGAACCTGCGCGTTTACGCGGGCTCCGAACATCCGCATGAAGCTCAGTCGCCGGAACTCGTCGACGTCAAGAGCCTCAACCCCAAGAACGATGGCATGAGGGCTTAACGATGGCTGAGCTGCAATCCCTGGAAGAGCTGGGCGGCGCGGTCGAAACTGCCGCCCCCGAAGCACCGGTCCACGTCCAGAAGCTGGACTCCCAAGGCCGTGCATACGCCACTGGCAAGCGCAAGGACGCCATCGCACGCGTCTGGATCAAGCCGGGCACTGGCAAGATCATCGTCAACAAGAAGGACTTCACCGAGTATTTCGCTCGTCCGGTTCTTCAGATGATCCTGCGCCAGCCGGTCATGCTGACCGAGCGTGATGGCCAGTACGACATTGTGGCAACCGTTACCGGCGGTGGCCTGTCCGGTCAGGCAGGTGCTGTGCGCCACGGTCTGTCCAAGGCTCTGACCCACTACGAGCCGGAGCTGCGCGCCATCCTGAAGAAGAACGGCTTCCTGACCCGCGACAGCCGTGTTGTCGAGCGTAAGAAGTTCGGCCGCCGCAAGGCCCGCCGGTCCTTCCAGTTCTCCAAGCGTTAATCGCTTCGCGGAACTGCTGCCTTTTTCGAAGCCCGCCGGGGAAATTCCGGCGGGCTTTTTGTTTGTCTTGGCTGCCAGATGACCGACAGAGTAGTTCGATGGTGAACTAACCTAGTTTCTTTGAATATTGTTATTATGACTTAGGTGCAAATCTGCACCATTTATGAATAAAAGCCTTGTCGTTTCGCCAGGTGGAGAGCTGAAACCTGTTCCTGTGTTATTGAGCGTATAGAAATGAGTCGTTATCCGGTCGTTGTTTAGGGTGGGGCGCATGATCAAAACAAGATGTTCCGTATTCAAATCATCCAATAGACGTGATGGACGCCTTGCCAAGAAGCTTCTTTTTTTGGGAGCAACACTTCCGGTCTTTCCATTGCTGGGTGCCACTCATCTGATTGCCGACGACTTTACCATTCCTGACGGCAGGACCGTCACCAACACGCAGACGCTGACTGACCCGGGCGACACCGGAACCATCCAGCAAGGGGGCACCATTGCAACGGTTGGAAATGGCGTATCGGGTGTCGACATGCTGTCGAGCGGTCAGACGGTCTCTAATGCCGGTGCGATCACCACTGACGGATTAAGCGCCTTTGGTGTGTCCTCCGTGGGAGCGGATGCCACGATCACCAGTTCCGGAGCGATATCGACAACCGGTGATTTTTCCCACGCGATCGTGTCAGGTGCGGAGAGGGCCGAAATTACGAACTCTGGCACAATCGACACTGGCACTGGTCGGGAAGGGTTTGGAATCAACTCCAGAGGCGGCAGCGCTGTTGTAAATAACACCGGCACTATTACGACAAGTGGCCAATCCGGACATGGCATTAAATCCGCCGGCGACACTGCAAGTCTGACAAACGACAATGCGATCATCACAAACGGTGCTGAAGCCAAGGGGATCAAGAGCGAAGGAGCCGAT
>NZ_SMMF01000327.1:0-613 GCF_009711355.1 Roseibium sp. RKSG952
GTCGGACCCGATGGAACCGTGCATGAGGCGACAGGTTTGGTAAACATCACCCAATTCGAGACGTCCGATATGGAACTTACGGGAAGCGACGTCGGCGAAACCCTGACAGGCGGGATCGGCGATGACGTGATCGAAGGCAACGGTGGGGATGATTTAATCCAGGCCGGTACCGGAGACGATATTATCGCCGGTGGTGCTGGAGATGACACCTATGTTTTGGATCTAGCCCTTGACGGTCATGACATAATTACCGACTTCGCAGCCGGTTCAGAATCGGAGGATGTTCTTCAGATCGACACGTCTGTAGTGACCGATTTCGACGCCTTAATACTTCTTGCTGCCGATGACGGATCGGACACGGTGATTATGATTGATATCGATACCAGTGTCACCCTGCAGGGCGTAGCCGTTTCAGACCTGCATGAAGACGACTTCGCCTTCATTTGATCTGCAATCCAGTGTGTTATGGAAAAGGAGGGGCTTTGCCTCTCCTTTTTTATTCCCATTCTCCGAAGCCTACAGAAAAGTGCGATGCCACTCAAAAACTATACTTTTTGAGAGGCAGGAGCGGCAGCAATGCGAAAAGAAAGCCGCCATTCGCGGTACCTGGCAC
>NZ_SMMF01000604.1:0-2439 GCF_009711355.1 Roseibium sp. RKSG952
TGAAATGGGGCGTCCCTTGAAGGGAACGCGTTTCTTCAGCCGCGACGGCAAGAGATGTCGAAGCCGTTTTATCGTCTGATCCCTTCAGCGATATCGCATCGCTGCTCGCGCGAGAACTGGACGAACGGAGCCTTGAGGGTTTCCGGGACGAAATGGCGGCCGAGCATGGCGGCTCTGCTTCCCGGAAAGCGCTGGCCTACACCAAGGCCGCGTTAAACTGGGCGAGACGCCATCATTCCGCAGCGGCTGGACTCGCGGGCGTCTCCGGCTGGTGGCGCGACGTGTCCTCAGTCCATATCGAGAAGAACAAGGACAGAATGCCGGTGGTTGAAGATGTCGGCATGACCCTTGCGTTGGCAGAGGCTTTCCGTCGAGCGCCCGGACGAGCCATCAACATTGAGGCGTCGGACCGGACAATCCTCGGGTTGTGGCTGCTCGCGTTCACTGTACAGCGCCGTGCCATCGTCGGCGTTGAACGCCAATACCTCATTAGTGATGATCGGCATGGCGAGGGTTACCGCCCGCTGCTGGCTCCCTTCCCCTCCCTTCCCGGAGGAAGGGCTTTTGCTCATACGAGAATTGTTTGAGAAGAACGCGAAGAGCGCAAACCGCCGGTGGAAATGCCACAAGACTGCGAAGAGGCAGGTAGGCCGCCCGCAGTACCGATGCCGCTCTGCTCACCACATCGTGCTTTCGTGGCATTTTCTGCAAATCGGCACAGCGTAGGGAGATGGTCTGGGGTATTCAGAACTGTACGGCTCTTCAATCAAACCCTGACACGATCCACACTCGGGGAATGGGGTTTCGCGATGTCCTTTTAGGTAATCTCTGGAATGCTCCGCAAGCGCACTCAAACGCTCCAAATCCTGACGAAAAGTACTGAGACGATCTTCATCGAGGATTTCTGCTATCTGCGCTGGACTCGAGCCGAGAAATTCCCAGTACAAGCTTTTCAGATCATAGGAGGCATCGGCTGTTAGGCATCCTAACTTTGTCATTTTCTCATTCCTTTCTCGAGAGGTTTTTCCGTCCGATCAGGCGGTCAGGCGACG
The DNA here is from genome assembly GCF_009711355.1 of Roseibium sp. RKSG952. Classification (NCBI taxonomy): domain Bacteria; kingdom Pseudomonadati; phylum Pseudomonadota; class Alphaproteobacteria; order Hyphomicrobiales; family Stappiaceae; genus Roseibium; species Roseibium sp. RKSG952. The sequence goes on from NZ_SMMF01000604.1 coordinate 1,053, forward strand.
TCGGTCATTTGCTCTGGGGGTGGTCGCGGATCGTCGTTGTCCGGATTGAAAGAGCGACCGATCTTCGCAAGCGCCGCGACCACATCTTCCGGCTCCGGATGCACGGCGTGATCCGGAAGTCTTTTGATCGCCTCGACGATCTGATGACGTCCTCCGGAGCCGGAGTCTGCGATTTCGTGTGCAATCCGATACGCCCAACGGACGCGGGCTTCGGCCATCGAAGCGACGTCGACGTCGTCTTGCGCCCGCCTAGCCGCATCTGCGCGGCGCAGGTACCAGGCCTCAATTCTCGAAGCGTCCGCTAAAGTGTCGGCCACCGCAAACTCAAACCCGACCTCACCGTGAAATTCAACGCGCCGAAGGAAAGTCGAGACAAGTCCATGACGGAGCCAACGGCTCCATGTCGGCGCTTCAACTTGCCCGACGATGTGGTCTCGTTCCTCGACCACCTGTTCGCCAACTTCGGCATCGTTTTCCGGCTCGATGCCTAGTTTTTTGGCGAGCTGCCACGAGACGCGACAGGACTGCGTTCCAGGCATGACTTCCACATACTCGGCCCACATCCTTTTCGCCCATTCGTCGCCGGAAAAGGCGAGTTCGGCGAGGTCCCACGGGGTCAAGCTCTGCCCTTCGGCGGCACGGGTCTGCGCCTTGGACGGGCCGCCGGCCGCTTCCCAAGCAGCAGACCCCTTCGCGGCGTAATCCCCGGCCATTTCCGGATTGTCGCAGACACGGATCTTCGTGCCGTGCTTCTTCGAAATCCACCCTCCAGCCTTTCGGATCTCGGCGGCGTAGCGATTTGCAACGGCCTGTCCTGCAACCTCGGCGGCTTCCCGGAGAGAAGCGTTTTCGTCTTCGGCGGCAATCGCGGCTTCAACGGCTTCAGACGTCGGGTCGATGATAACCAACAAGTGTTGATGATAGTGCCATCCGTTTTTCCGCGAGATCGTCGTTTCTTTTCCCGGAATGACACCAACGATTCCATGATCGCGTTGGAGTTTTTTCCACTCACGTCCGCCGCGCGCCGAGTGAGAAGCGCCTTCGACGAGCCCTTTCACCTCTTTCAGGGACTGCTGCGCGGTATGATGCGCGGTGAGTGCGAGCGCGGCGACAAGCATTCCCTTGTCCTGCGCGGAGGCGACGACCCGCGCGATCTTTTCTTTTCGCTCCACGGCCTTTTGCGGCGCGCAGACCGGGCAGAGCCACGGCGAGCCACAGCGGTATACACCCGAGACACCCGCGCGGGTCGTACCACCCGGGGCCGGACGAAGATGAATATTTACGTGCCCGGGTGCACCGGGGTGAGTCGCCGGGGTTCCACACCCACAGACAGATGGTCCGCGTTCGAGCGGATCGGCCGGACGGCAGAGTTTCCTCACACGATCAA
>NZ_SMMF01000710.1:0-5136 GCF_009711355.1 Roseibium sp. RKSG952
GGCCTGCGCCGAATGAGGTACAATCGACAAGAAGACCTTAATTCCCAGACTTGAAACTTCGGCGCTTGGCGTCGAAATTCGGATCACCGAAAGCCATGAACGAATTTGCCGTCAATCACAAAGGGGATGTCCTCCTCCTTGCGGACACCAAACTGGTCGAGCAGCCTACCAGAGCACAAATCAAGGACACGACCCTTACGCTCTACGCCGGAGACAAGCTAATCCATCTCGCCAACGACGTTCCGGCGGACCTCGCCAGCCGGGCGGGCATCGCTCCCAGCCTCTACGTCGTCGAGTGCCCGGACAACACGGTCACACGGGAATCCAAGGTTCCGCTCTCCATCTGACATTTCTTGTCACTTTCCGCCGTTCGCACGATCATCTTATTTCAGGTGAATACCATCCGGAGCGGATTGAGTGGCAAAAGGCGATCTCACCAAGGAATTCATGAGGGAAGGCGGAGTAGCCTTTACGACCGGCGGCAATTCGAAGCTCGCACGGATCATGAAGTCATGCGCCTGCCTTGCCCTCTTCACGATTTCGAACGCCGAGTTCTACCAGCATGTCGCACGCATCAACGAACCGGATGCGCAAAAACGCGCGGCTAAAGCGGCGCAGACCGCGACCGTAACGGAAACGAACGGCAATTCCGACAGATGGGCGCCGGTTTCCGCATCCTACACGATGGAACTCGCCAACAAATTCTCCAGCCGGATCACCGCCACACTCGCGAACGACCCCCTCATCAAGGCGAAGCTAGATAGTAAACGCGTCGATCCAATGGAACACACCTTCACGTTCGGCGACTACAACGTCCCAGGCGGCATAATGGTCGCGATCGTCAAAGGATCCATCAAGACCAAGATGGATCCGAAGGTCATGATGGCCATCGCGGAAAAGGAATCCGCGTTCAGGCCCGCCGTCAAAGCAAGAGGGTCCACCGCCGTCGGACTATTCCAGCTCATCGAGAGCACCTGGCTCGAAACGGTCAAAGCACACGGACCCAAACACGGCCTGGACGGAGAAGCCGATGCCATCAAGGTGACCCACAGCAAGAAGAAAAACCGCACGATCTACAGCGTTCCCAATTCCAACATGCGTCGGCACATCATGAACCTGCAAAAGGATCCATACGTAGCGACGCTCATGGCGGGCGAATACATCCAGGCGGCCCGCGCGAAGCTCGAGGCGCGCACCGGAAAGGCGGTTGCCCAAGAGGATGTCTACCTTCCTCACTTCCTCGGAACGAACGGAGCCAGACGCCTTCTGGAGGCTAGCGCAAGCAAGCCGGAACGCGCCGCGAATACCGTATTCCCGCGTGCGGCGAGGGCAAACCGGAGCATTTTCAGAAACAAAAACCACTGGATCACGATCGCTCAGCTCCACACCAAACTTCGCGGTATCGTTAAGGACCGCATGGGTAAATACGAGAACGTCGCTGCCCTGTCCGGATTGACGTCTGACGCGAAAACGCTCGGACCGGGACCAGCTGTATCCGAATCCGCGGAGCGACCCGTCATCCTTGCTGGTCTTAAATACTGACGCCAAGGTAAATAATCCGGAAGCGCAGCAATCCCCGTCCGTCAGGGCCGGGAAGACGTTAATTTGCACCCAACACTCCGTTGACGTACGATTGGCTTCGCAAACAGACGGAGCCGACATGACCACGTACGCCCGCACCAATAACGACGAAGCGATAGAATTTCGTTTCGAATGCGTTGGCGCGCACCATGGTCAATTGGACCTAAACCTCCTGGCTCTGATCAACGGGGAATATTGCGGCATCATCAAATTCAGCGAGTTTGAGCAAAAGCCGTCTGTCAGCTGGATGGAAGTCCTAGAAATCCGGAAGCGCGAAGGCATCGGACGAGCGATGGTGCTGGAACTTCAGTCTCAATATCCCGAAACTGAAATTGACTTCGGAATGCTCACCGAAGACGGATTAGCCCTTCTGAGGAGCCTTCCTAGCATCGAAATCGAAACCGCCCCAGAACGCAGCAAACTCGAGGCACAACTCCTCAGCCTAAGATCGCGCGAAACTCGTTGCCAGGCCGCATGCGATCAATATCACGATCTCCCGGCTGAAGTGCAGGACTCCGAAACGACAAGGCTCGAACTTTCACGCGTCCTTAAGACATGGGAATCCGTCCGGGACGAGATCAACGAGCTTCAAACGAGCATCTCTTCTTTCCCGCCGCCCCAGAGAATTCTGCTCGCACCGGAGGCCAAGCTCGTCTCGGCCCCCGGAATGTGAGCGAGACGACCGCACCGAAGACGGCCTCGAAATCAACCGAAGTCTAAAAAAATGCCGAAAAACAAAAAAAGTTTTGACAACGGGAAACGCGCGAAAAAACGAAAATCGACCCGCCGTCGATGAGTTTGAATTTCCCAGGGATATTCCGATCCGGCAAAATACATCGAATCCCGTTCGAATATTCGAAAAATAAGGTTTTACGCCATTTAGTCGCCATCGAACCGAGGGATTGACAGGTGTTGAACGCCTCCCTCATATGAACGCCGACCACTTAACAGGAGGCATTCATGGGAATCAAGCTCATCAAGTCGGAGATCGATAGACTGATCAACTTGAAAAACGATTGCGAACGCGCGGACGAAACCCTGTCCGCTGCGATCAACACCTACAACGATGCCGTCGATGCCGCTTGGCGGACGTTCGAGGACAATCTCCGCGTCTATGCCGAAGCTCTAAACGAAGCTCAGTCCGAACTGTCCAGCGAGATCGAAAGCCACGACACCGTTCTCAACGACGCGAAGGAATATCTCGATGCTCTCGCAAACGACCGCGAGGCGCAGATTTCAGAAAGAAGCGAACGCTGGCAAGAATCAGAAGCAGGCGAGAACGCACAGAGTCTGGTCGATGCCCTAAGGGAGATGGAAAGCTACGAGTCTTTCGAGCCCGAGTTTGTGGAAGCGCCTGAAGTCGAGGAACCCCAACACATCGATCAAGGGTCGATCCCGGCGGCGTCCGGAATGATCGAGAGCATCATCGAGATGTGAGATCGATTGCGCCATCGACCGCCCTGGCTTCGAAGTCCGCCATGACGGATGCGCGGTAGGCGTTGAAATTGGTCGGCAGGGCTCCAGGCCCCATGACGTCGGCCCCGGACACCGCCTCCGTCGCATCCACGAAGGACTGAAGGTCCTTTACCGATACCTCCTTCAGTTCGACCTGCCTCATCAAGGGGCCGATTTCGCTGAACAACAAGGCGGCATCTTCCGACTCTCTAATCCGCCACTTCCACTCGTTATATGTCACGGTTCCGTCGCCGTCGAGGTCGAGCGTCTCGAGTCCCTTACGAAGGACCTCGTGATACTCCGACCGGGCGGCGCTCTCGGGGGCGTTAGACCCGATCACAGAGAATGCCGCATTCCACTCGCGTTCCCAGGAGGCGAAAGCCTCGCCCTCCGCCGCGCTCAATACGGCATCGACTTCGTATGCCTCGACGAGACCGTTTTTATCCAGGTCGAGTTCAGCGAGATCGTCAACCAGGGTCATGATACCTGGGGACTGCACTTGCTGCGCGGAGGCGAACCCCGGAGACATGGCGAAGAGGGCGGCTACGAATGTGAACCGGATCGTGTTCATCGAGTAAATCCTTTCGGCGGCCAAAATTGCCTCTCCTCTTTTTTTTGTCAACAATAATCCGTCCTGTGGCGGATACGCGTTCTCATCGCGACCCGAGAGCAAGTCCTCGCCCGACCAGTCAAGCTTTCGAACTCCTGCTTGCGGGATCTCGATATCGGGAAACGGCGTCGGCTCCGGATATTTCGCGGCCGTCGCCTCTGCGCGAGCCACGGCGGCGAAGATCTCCGCTCGAATGTCTTCGGCCCTTTCCTTCGTTATGGGATTTCCAAAGTCAGGAGCCACCGGACGATCCTCCGAAGGGAACAGGACGTATTTGTCAGACGCGCACCCCGAAACCAGGAACGCCGCGACAATCATAGAGAGACACGGAATCGTCATCAGATGAGCTTCAGGTGCCCGCCGGGACGTTTGGGTCTCCAAACCAGTGCCGAAATCTCCTGCTCCGCGAACGCCAAAGCGGAGCGCAACGAACCTCCGTTGAGGTAAACCCTCAAGGTGCGCCCGAGCAGATCGTCCGCCTCATTCCAATTGTCCACCTTCAGCCTCGCCGCAATACCGTCGAACATCGTCGGAAGCGTTCTTTCAAACTGAGCGACGGTCGGCTTCATGGCACGCACCATTTTCAATCGATCCATGAACGGAGTTCCCAATGAGGACTCGCTGTTGGCAGTCAAAAGAAAGGAGATCATCGAAAGATCGACCGGCACCATCAGGCACGGATCGCTATAACTCCTGGCCGTCTCCTCTTCGAGCATCGGAAGAAGCGCCTCCACCGGATCACCCGCCGATTCGGCCGCCGTCTTGTCGATCTCGTCGAGGAGGATAATAGGGTTGGCGATCATGCCAGCCGCCATCACGACGGCCGGAAGGGAAGGGCGCGCATCCTTCCAACCGTAGGCGCTTCCGGAGATCTCCATAGTCCCGTACACCCCGGCCATGTTTTCCCGGTGATAGTGAATGTCCATTACCTCGGCCATTCGCCTCGACCACCTGGACTTCCCAGCACCGGACGGCCCTACCAACATCAGCGGCGGTATCCTCAGATACTTCGGGTCGCGCCGATCCGAGACTGCGCACGCCATCGCCACAGCCTCGTTCGCCTCCTCCATCCAAGGGAACTCGTCCATCAGCGTTTCGTAAACAAGATCAGGGTCCGGCGCGGGAATGATCGGCAAGGACTGAAGAAGAGTGTCGAAGCGGCCGCCCTCGAAATCACGTGACCCCAACCCCAGCGCTGCCGCCCGATCACCAACGACTCGCACCGAAGGTGTTATCTGTCCGACGAGCTCGTCCGGAAGATCATTTGGCCGCACCTGCGAACCGGATCCGGAAAAGGTAAACTCGTCGCCCGGACCAAGCAAGGACCGATCCATCATGCCGTCCAACCTCTTACTGTTGTCCTCGATGTGCTTCAGAATCCTACTTATTCCGTTCTCCGGAACGACCGGGCGACTATCGGTAAACCACTCGCCGAATCTTTGGTGCGGGAACGCATCCCTTAATTAACGTCTTCCCCGCCCTGAAGGACG
>NZ_SMMF01000784.1:0-9196 GCF_009711355.1 Roseibium sp. RKSG952
CATGTTGATTGTCTTGGAGATCGCGCCGGACATGAACGGCTGGGACGCCGCCATCATGCGAATGTGACTCTCGGCGGAAAGAAAGCGAGTTCCGAGAGACCCGCAGATATTCGCGCAATCGAAGACCGGGAGATGCTCATCCTTCAGGAACGGAGCGCCCTCGACGGTCATCGCACCGCAGACGTGCGCGTTGGCCGCAGCGATTTCCGCCTTAGTGAAGCCCAGGAAGGATAGCAGATGGAATTCCGGATCATTCAGCTTCTCCGCCGGAACCCCGAGCTTGTCCATCAGGAATTCGTCACCGAACGTCCAGCGATTAAAGACGAACTTGATGTCGAAGGCCGACTTGAGGGCACCCTTCAACTTACCGAGCGACTCGTCGTCGAACCCCTTGGCACGAAGGCTGCTCGGATTGATCGCTGGAGCCTGATCCAGAGATCCATGTCCGACGGCGTACGCCTCGATCTCGGCTATTTCGGATTCCGAATATCCGAGCGTACGCAGAGCGGACGGAACCATGCTGTTGATGATCTTGAAGTAGCCGCCGCCGGCCAGCTTCTTGAACTTCACGAGAGCGAAGTCCGGCTCGATGCCGGTGGTGTCGCAATCCATGACCAGGCCGATGGTTCCGGTTGGGGCGACGACGGAGACCTGCGCGTTGCGGTATCCGAATCTGCGGCCGAGTTCGTCCGCTTTATCCCAGGCCTCCGGAGCAGCGGCCGCCAGTTCGGCGTCCGGACAATCGCGAGCATCGAACGGCACGGGCTTGACGGCCAGGCGCTCGTAACCGCATAGCTCCGGATGACCGAGACCGAGACCGACACCATGCGCGGCGCGGCGATGGTTGCGGATGACGCGCAGCATGTGCTCGGCGTTGCTCTCGTAACCCGGGAAGGCACCCATTTCAGCGGCGATCTCAGCCGATGTTTTGTACGACCACCCCGTCAGGACGGCGGAAATCGCGGCGCAGTAGGCGCGGCCTTCGGCGCTGTCGTACGGAATACCCAGGGACATCAGAAGGCCACCGATGTTCGCGTAGCCAAGACCCAGCGTCCGATAGCGGTAGGACCGCTCCGCAATCGCTTTGGAGGGGAACTGAGCCATAGCCACGGAGATCTCGAGCGTCAGCGTCCACAGGGCGACGGCGTGCTTGTACTCCTCGACCATGAACTTGCCGTTACCATTCTTGAACTTGATGAGGTTCAGGGAAGCGAGGTTGCAGGCCGTGTCATCGAGGAACATGTACTCGGAGCACGGGTTGGAGCCGTTGATAGGACCAGATTCCGGGCAGGTGTGCCAGTCGTTGATCGTTGTGTCGAACTGGAGGCCGGGATCAGCGGATACCCATGCGGCATGTCCGATCTTGTCCCACAGGTACGTCGCGTCGAGCGTTTTTGCGACAGAACCGTCGATGCGGTTCTTCAGTTCCCACTTGCCGCCCTGCTGAACGGCCTGAAGGAATTCGTCGGTGACGCGAATGGAGTTGTTGGAGTTCTGGCCGGAGACAGTGCCGTACGCCTCGGAATCCCAATCGGTGTCATAGGTGCGGAATTCGATGCCGTCGAAGCCCTGCTCGGCCAGCTGAAGGACGCGCTTAATGTAGGTGTCCGGAATCATGGCTTCGCGAGCCACCTTGATAGCGGACTTCAGTTCAGCGTTCCGCTTCGGATCGTAACAACCTTCGCCGTCGAAGTCGCGGATGGCTTCCATGACCTTGGTCAGGCGGGCGGAGGTCAGCTTGGAGCCGGCGACGATCGCCGCGACCTTCTCCTCTTCCTTGACCTTCCAGTCGATGAAACTCTCGACGTCCGGGTGATCGATGTTGACAATGACCATCTTCGCCGCCCGGCGCGTGGTGCCGCCGGACTTAATGGAGCCGGCCGCAGCGTCTCCGATCTTCAGGAAGGAAAGGAGACCAGAGGACTTGCCACCGCCAGCGAGACCTTCGCCGGAACCGCGAATGGCCGAGAAGTTCGTACCCGTGCCGGAGCCATACTTGAAGAGACGAGCTTCGCGAATCCACAGATCCATGATGCCGTTCTCGTTCACCAGGTCATCGTCGACGGACTGAATGAAGCAGGCGTGCGGCTGCGGATGTTCGTAGGCGGACTCAGACTTGACCAGTTCATGCGTGAACGGATCGACGTACATGTGGCCCTGTGCCGGGCCGTCGATGCCGTAGGCCCAATGCAGGCCCGTGTTAAACCACTGCGGCGAGTTCGGAGCCGCCATCTGGCTGGCGAGCATGAAGCGCATTTCGTCGAAATAGGCGAGGGCATCGTCCTCACTGGAGAAGTAGCCGCACTTCCAACCCCAGTAGGTCCAGGTGCCGGCTAGGCGGTCGTAAACCTGCTTGGATGAGGTTTCCCCGGTGACGCGCTCGGCCTCGGGCAGGTTGACCATAGCCTCTTCGTCCGGAACGGAACGCTGCAACCACGCCGGAACGTTCTCCTCCTCGACCCGTTTCAAGGCCACCGGAATGCCGCGCTTGCGGAAATACTTCTGCGCGATGATGTCCGCCGCAACCTGGGAAAACGTCGCCGGAACCTCGATCCCCTCCTGACGGAAAACGGTGGATCCGTCCGGATTCTTGATTTCACTCACGGCCTGACGGAACTCGATCCCGGAGTACGGATCGTTCGGCGTGAGAGACGAGGTGAATTGGCGTTCAATCTTCATCTTTTTTCCTGTTGTCTGGCTTTGAAACTAAAACAGACCCGGTTTGTCCGGCGGGTCGATAATGCTGATACGAATCCTTCCACGATGCGAGGCATGAAAGGAGAATGAGGGTTTCCAGCGAATTCCGCGCCGGTCATTCGCAAAGTTCGTTTTCGGGCTTCGAACTGACCTCGCAACGTCAACATGTTGCGTGGTTTCTTGACCAAGACCCAAGTTATTGTGTGGTGAGATGCCGGTGTCGAAACGACCAATCACTCTATCCTAATAAGGGATTTGATCATCAAGCGGATCTGGCCGACCGAGCGGATCCCCGCCGGGGTGACCGGTTTGATGAGGGTCGCTCTCGAGACCCGGTTCCTCGGTCGTGCGGCTGCGGGAGGTCCGTCCAAGACCACCGGACGCGTTCGGCCTGAAGTCCTCGTTCTTGCGGGATTCCGGCGCCCTGGCGGCAGATGCCGGAACCATCAGGCCAACCTCTCCCATGTACTGAAGGACCTGTATCCTTGCGCGGCCATGCTCATCGTAGCCGAGTTCGCCGAACACACGGACGACGGTGCCGGCCTTGCCGAACGAGCGAAGGGCCTCGATCGAATGGGTCTGAATGCACATGACATCATGCGTGTAGCTCACCTTCTTGTCATGGCCGCCTACGGTGTAGTAGCGGGTCGTCCGCACCTGAAGGAGAACAAACTCGTTTCCTTGGGACGTTTTCTTGAATACGGCATCCTTCGTAAGAACTCCGACGATCCTAACATCGTTGACGCTCTGCATTTTCGCGTTCTCCGGCATATTTCGTTTACAGTGTAACGACTGGCGAGGGCTATTCAATCGAATACTTTAAAATTTTTTTCACGAATCCCATTGCCAATTCGATCCCGATCAGGCATACAAGGACTCGCAGAAGGCGACCGCGACCACAGCGCGTCTCGGCCGTCTCCGCGTATATTGCTCCTCCCAAGGCCTCATGGCCTGCTGACTTGGCCCGACCATACTCCCCGCTTGGTCGGGCCATTTTTTAAGGAGACGAATCCTTTTCTGATTTGCCATGCGGCAAGGATTCGAATTAGACTTTTACCGCGAGACGCAAGGAGGCGAAGATGACGAAATTCAAAACCTCAACGAAGTCACGATCACGGTCACCGCGACCCGCAGACTGGCTCGACCAACCCGTCGATCTCGACCTTCTTCCCTACTGGTCTTTGCGGAGGGTCCTGCGAAGAGCTTTCTGCCGGACTTGAGGCGATCATTCTCACGCTGTTCGGCGGAAGGCAGTGAACCCGCAATGACCAAAAACACTTCCTGCGATCTACTAATAATCGGCTCCGGTCCGTCTGGTCTTCTCGCCGCGCTGGGCGCACTCAGGGCCGATCCCGACCTCGATGTCGTGATCCTCGATCCGGAGGAGGGGCGACGCCACCGCATCGGCGAAGCGCTCCTGACCGGAACCGTAATGACCCTGCATGACGCAGGGATCTCCGACGAGATCGCCGCCGCCGGATTCCATCACAAGATCGGTGCCGCCTATCTTTGGGGGAAGACCCGTAATCCCTGGTACGTAAACTATCTGGAAGGGGAGGGTGATTACCCCAAATCGTTCATTCACGACGGAAGGCGACACTCTATTCACGTGCCTCGCCACGAATTCGACCCGCTTCTGGCCGACTGCGCGAGACGGCAGGGCATCAGAATACTTCCGGAACGCGCCACCGATCTGAAATACCGGGACGACAGCATCCTCTGCGTCGTCACCTCGTCAGGCACGCGCTTCAGCGCCAAGAGATACCTCGATTGTACCGGGCAGGGATCGTTCATCGGCCGAAGACTAGCTAGGCGCGAACCCGTCGGACAAGCCCGGATCGCTCGATATTTCTACGCCTCGAACGTCGACTGGGCGAAGGCCGAGGCGGCCGGTTATGACAGACACCGAACTAATATCCTGTCCGGTGCGAACGGATGGATCTGGGTGATAGACCTAGGAGAAGCCGGGAACGGATTGACGAGCATGGGCTTCGTCTCGACACCCGATATCATCAAGCACCTTGATTTCAGGAATGCTGAACGGACTTTCCCGCAATTATCGTCATTCGGCGACGTTTTGCGAGAACCCAAAACGTTCGACGGCAAGTCCTTGAAGGCGTTTTACGGCCACCCAGACTATTCCTTCGTGTGTTCACGCCTGAACGGAGCCAATTGGGCACTGTCCGGAGACGCAGCCCTCTTCATCGACCCCATCCTAAGCCAGGGCGTGACGCTCGCTTGTCACTACGGCTTTTTGCGAGGCAGGGCGGCGGCGGCCGAAATCAATGGGTCTGAAGATCGCCAGACAGGCGTTACCGACCATTACAGACGCGAGGCATCCGTTATGCGCGACGTCGTCGGGAAATGGTACGACAACAACAAATCCATCGATGGTTGGCACATGATGAGCGTGATGCACGCCAAGAAAATCACCGGAGACACTCTCTCCGGTGATAATGCCTTCAGATGGATCACGAACCTTGAAAACCTGCGCGGGGAATACGACCCCTATCCGGAATGCGAACGCGCGCTGATTGACCGCAATCTCGGGCTGTCTTAGCCCGATTTCGCAAGGAAACTCAGCTCCCGGCCGTCTTTCTCCCCCTGCGCACTCCAACGACATTGCCCCAGTGACCGTTTTCGTTCGGACATTGCCAATTCGGAGCAGGGGCCATCATAAGTGCAGCGAGAGCCTTCTTGAAGTTCTCGATCTTTCTTTCCTTGCCCTACGCCCCGACGGTGAATTTGCCGGACCGGGTAAGTCCTGGATGGAACACGGAGCCATCCGCGGAAACCGGAACGACAATCAGGTCGATTTCGACTGGATCGTCGTTTGTCTCGCAAGAGGAGTCGATGTCTTTCTGGTCGCCGCTCGTCGGCCAGATTGTCGGCAGAAAGTGCAAGCACCTCTCGCTCAGACAAGTCGGGAAAAGCTATAAGCCTTTCTTTGTTTGTCAACGAGTTTCGACGTTTCGGGCGTCGAAACAGGAGCCGAAGCGGGTTGACAGGAGGCGGTCCGTACGTAAATTGCGCCGGAGAAAATCGGACGGCCGAAGCATGCTCATCGACGACTTTAAAGAATTCGAAACCGGAATGACATACCCTTCCGGATACCGTCATGACCAAAGCCTCGGGGCGGCAAAGAAGAGAATTTCCGAAGCAGAGATATTCGTTTTGGATCAGGATGCCGTTGCGATGGCTGCGGGTGTCGCCCTCTCCAAGCCGAGCAGCACGCTCGCAGCGCTCCCATGGATAAGGCTTCCGTTCGAGCGCATATGGGTAGAGTTCTCCAACCGGGAGCTTCGCGAGGCCATGGCCAACCTCGGAAGTCCAAATAAACGTCCGCCCGCGACGGTATCCGAAATCGTCAAAACCGGGTTCCTCGTTCGTAGGGACAAAGATTGTCTCGTCATCGAGTATATCCACGAGGACAAGGTGGACGGCCGAAAAATGATCGATCTTTGCCCCGTTTACATGACGTTCGATCTGGACACCCCGGACATACTCGCTGAAGAAGACATCCCTCAGCTGGACGACTTCAAACTCGATACGATGGGTGCGCGCGGCAGGGTGCAAAGACACATGAAGGCCGTGCACGAGGACCCTAGAGAGGCACATGCGGATAAACTCCTGAAGAGCAGATATCGATGGGTCCCCCACCCGGACATGGCCATCGTCCGGAAAAACCTCGTCGCGATGGCAGGGGAGGCGATAGCCGCCGAGGCCGAGGGCAACCAAGCGCGCGAAATGAGGCTCCTGGTAAATCTCGTCCTGATCCCAATACTCATCCTCATGAGCTGCCCGAACGCGATCGCGACGCACGCCGTTAGCCACGAGAAACTGAATAAGAACAGGCGCAAGAAGGGTAAGCCTGAGCTGTCCGACTACAAGCTCGTAAAGATGAGTCTTTCGAAGTCCCGGCGCCGGGTCGTTGAGGGAGCGGCGGTCGCCTCCGGAGCGCGGACGGTCTCCGGCAGCCTCGTCATGGGACATTTTAAGGTTCGCAAGACGGGCGTCTTCTGGTGGAACCCGCACTCCCGAGCCGGAACCATCGAGACACCCGGGCGGCGAACGATGGTCACTCGCTAATCCCGCCGCCTCGCCCCATCCGCGCGTTCCGACCGACCTCAACGATGTCATGACCGCCGCCAGAGACGTGTTAACGTCTTCTCTTCCCTAAAGGAAGGGATTTGCCGCGCTTCTGGACCAGCGATGGCATCGAAAAGCCGACGACGCTATCGGCGCGCAACGGTTTAGGTCGCGTGCATCCTGATGCGATCCGCGTGAACGACCAAGTCCCCGACCTGTGCTCGTAACTGGCGAGGGAACCATCCAGACCAGCCGAGTAATCAAGACATAGGGCGTTACGGCCTATACTTCCACCCCCCGAAGCCAGTAGTAACCGAAGAGCACGGGCTTCTCATCCTCCCCGTAGCCGCCAAATCGGAAAGAGGAACAGCCTTCGGCTGTGCCCCCCACGACGAGACGGTCTCTCTGGACGATCCTTCCCGGTGACGAACCATCGCCCGACAATAGAATTAGGTGTTTGACGACGGATGGTTCGCGTCCATTATGAAACTTATGCAAAGCGTGGAATTCTTCGATATCGAGGGCATGACCCCGAGAACCGTAGACACGAACGGCGAGATGCTTTCCGTGGACTACTTAAATGACCTGCAACCTAAGGGAATGCGCATTCGCGTCGATCTCGCCGGGGACGGTTCCGCCCTCGTGAAGGTCGTGGATTCAGACGGTTCGTTCCCGGGTGCCGAGCAGGTCGAGTTCGTTCCCATGGCTCACTACGACCCGGCCATCGCCGAGCGCATCGTTCGCGCCCTCGCCTTCCATCATCTCGATCTCAAGGACGTCTCTACCGGGTACACCTCCGTCGACCTGAAGATCATCAATCGCGGCTTTTCACTCGGGATTGAAAAAGGCAAGAACTACGGCTGGTCAGTGATGATAGGGCCGTTCCTCTACTTCCTGTCGCGCCCCGATGCCGCGGGAATCCCGGCAAGTGAAAACGGAGCATCCGAGATCCTATGCATCGCGCCCGATTCCCGAAAGGTAGTCTTCTCCTCCGATGATCTGATAACGACCCTCAAAGCGTTCGACAGCGGCTCCCTGCCGGGAATGTTCGATCCGGAAAAGGACGACGATGTGATGATCATAGGTCTCTCTAAACCCGAGGACACCGTTCTCCATTGAGGGAGCGGCACCACGAAAATCGAAGCCCCGATTTTTCCTAAGAGAACCGTTGTGAAGGATTCGTACTCGCGTCAGCTTATTTCGCGAAGATGTCGAGAGTGCAGTGCGAGTACCCCGCAAACCGCATGATACCTGGGATTTGTGTTTTTCTGACCGCGGGGACATATTCGCGTCAGAGAACAATTAGTCGGGCGCAGGACATGATCATCACCGAAAGCAGCACAACGTTCATCGTGAAGTCGCTTAAGAAGTCCATAATCTTCGATGAAGATGAAACTTCCGCCGAGATGTCTTTTAGAACCACAAACGGCCGTCGGTTCGAGGTTGGTGCGCTCGGGGGTGGCAAACTCTTTCTGACGGAGATTTCTCCGACTGGCGTATTCTACCTAGGCAAAGATCCCGGAGTATACAACCCGGCTGACTTCGAACGGTGGCCGCGTCACGAGGAATTCAAAGACGACCCCAATGGCTACGCCGATGCCATAAGGGGCGACGGCCTCGATCCCGACAAGATGTGCGGTAGCGGCTCCGGCATCGGTGTTCACTCCAAATTTTTCGATACCCTTGAGGAAGTTGCGCAGGCCATCATCATTTCGGTCAATGACAATGTTCGCTATTGCTCGACTGACCTCGATCTCTTGAATGACGAGGACTACAACCAACGGCTCCAGAAGATTGCAGAGACGGAACAAAAGGCCTTTCGGGAAAGCCAAAGACATCTGCATCGAAACTCCCTGAAGACCGAGCACGGAGTCTTTAAGGGGCTGCACACCATGTTCGGCCCGCTTTCCGACGACGCGAAGAAACGCATCCTGTCGTTCCTTAATTCACCTTCCAACGAGACATGGAACGCCATTCATGGCCTCATCTTGAAAGGCGGAACAACCATGTGGCAGGCTTGGATCGCGACCGACCCCCAAGCGCCGCGTTCCAAGCCGCTCGATGGAGAATGGCCAGCGATCCCAGATCCGGACACGATCCGCTCGGCGATGAGGAAACTCGCGGCGAATACGGAAAATGACCTCGAAGACACTTCCGAGGAGACATCAGACGACACGGTCACCCCGTTTAGAATGTAACCACCATGCCTGCGTTCAACCCGAAAGCATCAACTGGTTGTTTTTGACAGATCTGCCAAATCTCAGGCTTTCGCGAGGGGCTATTGAAGGCACAGGCGGCAGGGCTGCCCATCTCAGGACTATAGAGGTGTAGTAAGACGAATCTCTCTCGGAGGAATGGCCGCAGCCGTTAAAGCAGAAAGCCCCGTCCTTCAGGGCGGGGAAGACGTTAA
>NZ_SMMF01000753.1:0-6882 GCF_009711355.1 Roseibium sp. RKSG952
TCTAAGCGGCCAAGATCACCGGCCTCGCTCGCAGCGGCTTCGGCAGCGACACCGAATCCGGTGATGGCAGCGACATTTTCGGTCCCCGAACGGCGCCAGTTCTCCTGCCCGCCACCGTTGATCAAGGGGGCCGGAACCCGCGCGGTCGAACGCACAACCAACGCGCCCACCCCTTGCGGACCACCAAACTTGTGCGCGGATATGGAAATCGCGTCGGCTTGCCAGGCGTCCATATTGATCGGCAGCCGCCCGGCTGCCTGAACCGCATCCACATGAAACAGGCCGCCAAACTCCTTGACCAGCGCACCGATAGCTTCCAGCGGCTGGATGACACCGGTTTCGTTGTTGGCTGCCATCACCGAGACCAGCACCGCATCACCACCAGCCAGCATCTCTTTCAAGACTTCAAGGCGCACCCGACCGGAGCTATCGACCGGAACAACCTGCTGATCCTTCACCGGAAAGCGCCCGCCGGTGACAATCGACGGGTGCTCAACGGCGCTGCGAATCAAGCGATCCAGATAAACCGGCGCCCCCTGATCCCGCCAGGACGGCGTCAAGGCCGTCATATTTGCTTCCGTTGCCCCCGAGACAAACGTGACAGCACGCGTTTTTGCCCCGCAAAGACGCGCAACCTGCTCGCGGGCCTTCTCAACACGCCCACGCGCCTTGCGGCCATGCCCGTGAACAGAAGACGCGTTCCCGGCCTCCGTCAGCACATCTATCATCGCCTCACGGGCCGCCGGACGCAGGGGCGCACCGGCGTTATGATCAAGATAGACAGGGTCGGGCCTCGGCATGGTCTCGTTAAATATCCGCTTGCAGATGGCACAGCCCTTGCGGACTGCTTATGTTTGTTTGAGCCACCGTCACGGAAAACTTGATATTTTCCTATGCGATGACGTAAACGTGCCCAATCTTGACGAAACCGCGTCACGCACCTGACCGGGCTTGTCTGTTTCGAATAATTCTAAACAAGGTTCTAGAAACTTGGAGCTTAAGAGTCAAGTTTAGTCTTAGGAGTTCCACGTACAATGCCCCCCGGTCCTGTGCGGTTATGCGCAGGTTTTTGCCATTATGAAAAAGGACATCGCTCTTTATGCCTGAGGTGATCTTCAACGGTCCCGCCGGCCGGCTGGAAGGCCGGTTCCATCCCGCCAAGAAGCGGAATGCACCCATCGCACTGGTCTTGCATCTACACCCGCAATTCGGCGGAACGATGAACAACCAGATCGTCTACCAGATGTACTACATGTTCGCGCAACGCGGCTTTGCAGTACTCCGGTTCAATTTCCGTGGCGTTGGCCGCTCGCAGGGAAGCTTCGATCACGGTCAGGGCGAGCTGTCCGATGCAGCTGCGGCGCTCGACTGGGTTCAGACGGTGCATCCGGATGCACGCGCCTGCTGGATCGCGGGCTTTTCTTTCGGAGCCTGGATCGGCATGCAGCTTCTGATGCGCCGCCCGGAGGTGGAAGGCTTTATTTCCGTCGCCCCGCCTGCAAACCTGCATGACTTCTCGTTCCTCGCCCCCTGCCCGTCTTCGGGACTGATCATCCATGGAGACAACGACAAGGTTGTGCCGCAAAAGGATGTGCAGACGCTGGTCGACAAGCTGAAGACCCAAAAGGGCATCGTCATCAACCACCAGACAATCCCGGGCGCGAACCACTTCTTCGAAAATGACGTGGACGAGCTGATGGATCGCTGCGGCGGCTACCTTGATGAACGGCTTGGCCTGACCCCGGAAGACTACGTTCCGGTCGAGTAATCCGCGCAACCAAAAAGCCCGCCAGTTTGGCGGGCTTTTTATTTGATCGTCTGTACATGTTGAATGCGAAATGCTCATCAGAACCGCTATCGAATCCGACTTTCAGGAACTGCTCGGCCTATACGCACACCTGATTCCGGACGACCTCGGCGCCTCAAACTCCAAGCAACGGGCTACGTTTGACACTTTGCTGCACCACCCCGGCGTGACAATTCTGGTTGGCGAGACCGGCAATCGCCTGGTATCGACTTGCACCTTGGTGATCACGCCCAATCTGACGCGCGGATGTGCGCCTTATGCCATCATAGAAAATGTCGTCACCGCATCCGGGCACCGCAGCAAGGGCCTCGGCAAACAACTCATGACGGCCGCCATGGATCGCGCCTTTGAGGCCGGATGCTACAAGATCATGCTGATGACCGGTGCGCAGAATACAAAGGCACAGAAATTCTATGAACGTCTCGGGTTCCGGCATTCCAAGGCCGGTTTCGAGATCCGTGCCCCTGGATATCCGAAGCGGAAAATCCAATAAAAAACCCGCCAAACCGTCGGGCTTAAAATCATGCATGTTGCCGATACTGAGGCCTGCGCAGTTACTGCCCCGGCGTCCAGGCCTGATAGTCTCCGGTGACCTCGGGGCGTTTTTCCGGTGTCAGGATCGACCCGTCCGGCCGGTAAGCGAGAGGCGTACCCGTATGGTTCAGCTCATGCGTTTTTTGCCATGATTTCGGCTGATAGCTCTCCTCGCTCGGGGGCGTATCGACCCGATGATGGATCCAGCCATGCCAGCCTGGCGGAATGGCCGACGCCTCGGCGAGACCATTGTAGATCACCCAGCGCTTCTTGCCGCCCCGCTCACGGTAATACTTGTTGCCGAACTCGTCCTCGCCAACAAACTCCCCCTTGCGCCAGGTGAAGAATTTCGTGCCCATCGTCTGGCTGTTCCACCAGGTAAACATATCGATCAGCAGGTTTTTCATTGGTCTCGGCCGTCCTTGGCGATGGTCAATTGCGAGCTGGCTGCGGCGCGCGGCGGCGCATCATGCCGTCTTGATATTTTGGCGCGGAATATGACGCCCGGCAAGGGACGTGTCCAGACCCGAGTTACCGCCCACGGGGTCGTTTTGCAATGTTTTGTCCCAATTCCCCGGCACGACGTCCGGTTTCAAGCGCCAGGAACGGTCTTCTCATCGTCTGTTCCTTTTGCCCGCCAGACCGCCACGCGCAATCTCCGGCGCAATCTGCAATCCGGTCCCGGCAACCCCACGCTGCCGGGCAATCAAGGTCTGGATCCGTCCCGCCGCCAGACTGTGCAGCCGTGCGGCCTGATCGTCCAGCAACCTGTCGATGCCCCTGATGTTGTAGACATTCCCCTTATCCAGAACGAACGGACGCGCGTCATTCAACAGCCACAGCAGGCGCTTCCACAAGGTAGAGGGCGCAACTGGCTTGACCAGGATGTGGTGGGCGCCTCCCCGCAGAACCTTGTCGACGAGAGGCCGCGTTCCGTGCGCCGTGACGAAAAGAACCGGCACAAAACAAAGAGGCTCCATCCGCCGATGCCGAATCAGGCGCAACATCTGGTATCCAGAGGTCGGCCGCATGCGCCAATCGGTCAGGATCAGGTTCGGAGGATCAATCGTCATGGATCCCAAAGCATCATTGACCGAATCAAAAACCCGCAGGCGCTTGATCCGGAAACTGAGAAGCATCGACCGCAGGATTGTCTGCATTGGCTTGCTGTCTTCAATGACAACAATATCCAGATCCTCCGGAGACAGGCTGTATGCGGCGTGAAGTCTCATGACCGTGAAGAATTGATCGAAAACCCCGCCATTGGCACGACTCAGGCTCCGAATATGCAGTCCGCGCAAACCGCCGAATGCGGCTTCGTCAAATCTTCATAAAATCGAACTTATCTTTCCGGGGGCTTGCGAGGCGATTCCCGCGCGCGTTTCGCAATCCCTCTGCATGCCGCCCCGCAGGAATCCGAGGCTTTTCCTTATGGAATCGCCAGGTCCCCGCTATCCACACGTCCACACCACATTTTGGGCTTGCCCACAAATACGATACTAGCTGTTGTTCGTCAGCGCTTGACGGTAAGAATTCCTTTACACTAATTTCCCACCATCAGCGGTATGCGTATCGGGGCGGGTAGCCACGTTTCCCGAATCCATCCAGTAACCAGTTCATGCGTATCTGCCTTGTCATCGCACCCAAGATGGCCGGGACGGGTTTGCGCGTGCTTACATTTTCATTCGGTGTGACAAAGCTGTTGATGATCACTATATCTAGTATGACATTCGACAACTAACACCACATAAAGGGTCACTCATCGACCCAACGAAACAGATCGGCGCCTCGGCGCCGGCCGGGCGTACACGGCCCGGACAACAGAGAATTTTGGTTGCGGTCCGGCTGGCAGAAACCACCGGAACAGGCATGACACAAGGGGACAAGAAATGCGGATCGAACGGCGCTACACCAAGGAAGGGCAGTCGCCCTATGCCGATGTCGAATTTCGGACGGCGACGAGCGAAATCCGCAATCCCGACGGGTCGATTGTTTTCCGTCTGGAAAATATCGAGGTCCCGGCCCAGTTTTCGCAGGTCGCTTCCGACATTCTGGCCCAGAAATATTTCCGCAAGGCCGGTGTTCCGGCCAAGCTGAAGCCGGTCGAGGAAAACACGGTTCCTTCCTGGCTGTGGCGCCACGAGGCCGATGAGACGGCCCTCAAGAAAATGCCGGAAACCGAGCGTTACAGCTCGGAAATCGATGGCCGCCAGGTCTTTGACCGCCTTGCCGGCACGTGGACCTATTGGGGCTGGAAAGGCGGCTATTTCGACAGCGAATCGGATGCGCAAGCATTTTATGACGAGCTGCGTTTCATGCTAGCCACACAAAAAGTCGCCCCGAATTCGCCGCAGTGGTTCAACACCGGCCTGCATTGGGCCTATGGCATCGATGGACCGAGCCAGGGCCACTACTATGTGGATTTCCAGACCGGCAAGCTGACCAAGTCCGCCACCGCCTACGAACACCCGCAGCCCCACGCCTGCTTCATCCAGTCGGTTGAAGATGATCTCGTCAATGAAGGCGGCATCATGGACCTTTGGGTCCGCGAAGCACGCCTGTTCAAGTACGGTTCTGGCACCGGATCCAATTTCTCGCGAGTGCGTGCCGCAGGTGAAAAGCTGTCCGGCGGCGGCAAGTCGTCCGGCCTGATGAGCTTCCTGAAGATCGGCGACCGGGCGGCCGGTGCGATCAAGTCCGGGGGCACGACGCGCCGCGCAGCCAAGATGGTCGTGGTCGATGTCGACCATCCCGATGTCGAGGAATATATCAGCTGGAAGGTGAAGGAAGAGCAGAAGGTGGCCGCTCTCGTCACCGGCTCCAAGATCTGCCAGAAGCACCTCACCGCAATCATGCGGGCCTGCGTGAACTGCGAAGCGGACAATGGCGAGTGTTTCGACCCGTCCAAGAACCCCGCCCTGAAGCGTGAAATTCGCGCGGCCAAAAAGATGATGGTGCCGGAAAACTACATCCAGCGCGTCATTCAGTTTGCCCGTCAGGGTTTCACCAAGATCGAATTTCCGACCTATAACACAGACTGGGATTCGGAAGCCTATCTCACCGTATCCGGCCAGAATTCGAACAACTCCGTTCGGGTCACGGATGGCTTTCTGCAGGCCGTGATCGACGACGGCACCTGGGACCTGACCGCCCGCCGGTCCGGTGAAACCCTGAAGACCATCAAGGCCAAGGAGCTTTGGGAACAGATCGGCTATGCCGCCTGGGCGTCCGCAGACCCGGGGTTGCAGTACCATACCACGATCAACGACTGGCACACCTGCCCGGCGGCTGGCGAAATCCGCGCCTCCAATCCTTGCTCGGAGTACATGTTCCTGGATGACACGGCGTGCAACCTTGCATCCCTGAACCTGATGCAGTTCCGCAAGGAAGACGGCTCGTTTGCCATCGACAACTATGAACATGCCGTCCGGCTGTGGACCATCGTTCTCGAAATCTCGGTTTTGATGGCACAGTTCCCGTCCAAGGAAATCGCCGAGCTTTCCTACAAATACCGCACGCTTGGCCTTGGCTATGCCAATATTGGCGGCCTGCTGATGACCTCCGGCATTTCCTACGATTCAGCTGAAGGCCGGGCGCTTTGCGGCGCGCTGAGCGCGGTCATGACAGGTGTCTCCTACGCCACTTCGGCGGAAATGGCCGGTGAGCTGGGAGCATTCCCCGGCTACAAGCAAAACGCAAAGCACATGCTGCGGGTGATCCGCAACCACCGCCGCGCCGCCCATGGCGAAACCAAGGGATATGAGGGCCTCAACACCAAACCGGTCGCCCTTGACCATGCCTCCTGCCCCGACCAGGTCATCGTGGAACGGGCCAGAAAGGCCTGGGACCGCGCGCTTGAGCTCGGCCAGAAGAACGGCTACCGCAACGCCCAGTCGACCGTGATCGCCCCGACCGGCACCATCGGTCTGGTCATGGATTGCGACACCACCGGGATCGAGCCCGACTTTGCTCTTGTAAAGTTCAAGAAGCTTGCCGGCGGCGGCTACTTCAAGATCATCAACCGCGCCGTTCCGGAAGCCTTGCGCAAGCTCGGCTACTCTGAAAGCCAGATTGCCGAGATCGAGGCTTATGCCGTCGGCCACGGTTCGATCGATCAGGCACCGGCGATCAACACGGCGGCTCTCACCGCCAAGGGGTTCACCGCCGAAAGCCTTGAAAAGCTCAAGGGCGGCATGGCATCGGCCTTCGATATCAAGTTCGTCTTCAACCGCTGGACGCTTGGCGATGACCAGATGAAGGCGCTTGGCGTAACCGGAGCGCAACTGGAAGATCCCGAATTCGAGCTTCTGCCGTTCCTCGGGTTCTCCAAGGCAGACATCGAAGCCGCCAACACTCATGTCTGTGGCGCAATGACCCTGGAAGGTGCCCCATTCCTGAAGGAAGAGCATTATCCGGTCTTTGATTGCGCCAACCCCTGCGGCCGGATTGGGAAGCGCTTCCTGTCGGTGGAAAGCCACATCCGCATGATGGCTGCGGCACAGCCGTTCATTTCCGGCGCGATCTCCAAGACGATCAACATG
>NZ_SMMF01000727.1:0-5869 GCF_009711355.1 Roseibium sp. RKSG952
TTTTCAAGGGCAAGTGGCGGAGAGGAAGGGATTCGAACCCTCGAGACGGTTCCCCGTCTACTCCCTTAGCAGGGGAGCGCCTTCGACCACTCGGCCACCTCTCCGGTGAGTCCCGTTTAGTGATCACCGCCCTCGAACGCAAGCCATTTTTCGCGCCTTGACCGGTTTTCCACGCCCTGCCTATGCCGTCTCGCCACGCCCCCTGTCACAGGCCTGAGATGTTTATGCGCGACGGTTTTGAAAGCGGCCCGTCAAGGCCAATGCGCATCCGGTCCTGCAACGCGCGTTTCTCCAGTTGCAGTCAAACCGGAATGAGAAATTTCACAGTGACATTTTTTGCTTTAAATCGCTCAATGGTTGTATATTCTATATCAGCGACCCGTGATGTTTATCCGCACGGGCGAAATGAAAATACGATTTGGAATGAGGGGATATTTATGAACGCGGAAGAGTTTCAGCACTGGTGCCAGCGGATGGGTTTCAAGAGCACCGCGGCGACCGCGGAGGCTCTGGGAATTGGTTCTCGGAATACGATCGCCAAATTCAGAAAACAGGGGGCGCCACGCTACATTGCCCTGGCATGTGCCGCCCTGGTCAACAACATCCCGCCCTACGCCAATCGCGACAGCGAAACGGCGGCCTGATCCTGTCCGGCGGCGGATCAGCAGGGAAACGCCGCCGGACCGGCGCCAACACATCAAGGGTTTGCGGCTGGTCCAAACGCATCTTGCCAAACCGGGGAGCGGATCGTTTCCCGGATCTCATTCGGGAAAACCGGCCCTGCCCGGCTCATCCGGCCGATTTTCTTGATCAGGTGACGCAGGGATACGGGTTTGCACGCCCCCGGAAGACCGGTAGGCTCTGTTTCCGTTTAGGGAAGCATGAAGCTTCTTGGGAGGAGTAACAATGTTGAAATCAACTCTGGCCGCGCTGGCACTCGGTGCCGGTCTTGCCATGACTTTCGCCGCACCAAGCTTTGCCGCCGACGCCAAGGGCGAATGGATCCGTCCGAGCGGCGCCTCGAAAATCCAGATCAACTCCTGCAGCTCCGGGCTGTGCGGCAAGATTGTCTGGATGAAGCAGCCGCGCAACGACACCAAGAACCCGAACGCCTCGCTGCGCAAGCGTTCGCTGGTCGGGGTGGAGATCATCCAGTCCATGAAGCCGACCGGCAAGTCCGGCCAATGGAAGGGCAAGGTCTATAACGGGGAAGACGGCAAGACCTATACCGGTTTCATCCAGATGACTTCGGCGAACAAGCTGAAACTGGAAGGCTGCGTCATGGGCGGCCTGATCTGCAAGGGCGAAACCTGGACCCGGGTCAAGTAACCGGTTCATCTTCCGTTCAGCAACGCTACTGTCAAATCCCCGCCGCAAAGTCCTGAGATCGTGACAGCCTGTCACACTCCATTTGCGGCGGGGTTTTTTCATGCAATTCTTGAAACATGCACCAAACCGGCGGGCCGGACGGCCAGTTTCTCTTGTAATCGGGGCGGCATGTGCCGGTCTTGCGCTGATGGCAGCCTCACCTGCCCAATCGGCCCCCGACATCTCCGGAAAATGGCGCACAAAGGCTGATGCCGTGGTCGAGATTTCGACCTGCGGATCAGCACTCTGCGGCAAGCTTGTCAGTTTTCCGGCCCCGAAGGGCGAAACCGAAGCCACCGCGACGGACGCCAACAACAGGGATGCGTCCAAACGCAACCGCAAGCTTCTGGGCCTGAAAATCCTGTGGCAGCTCAAGCCGGACGGGGATGCCTGGTCGGGCCGCATCTACGATCCGCGGCGCGGCTTCAGCGCAGCCGCAACCGTCACCACACCCCGTGCCGGTCAGCTGAACATCAAGGGCTGCGTGAAAGCCGTGGTCAATGTCTGCAAGAACGAGGTCTGGACCAAGGTGAACTAGCGCGCCAGTCCAGGCACCGCCCGCGTCAGCAGGCTGTTTCCCGAGGGAACCGGCCCCGGAACGGATACGGGACCGGCGTTTAATGGGGGGGTTATACCAACCGCTTCAATCATTGACCCGTCTGACCAACACACGCTTGCATTGACTGAGCCTCGAAGACTAGGAGGCTGAAAACCTCGTTTGACGATCTGCGCGTGTGCCACAAGGTGGCCGGGAAGCCATCAATGGCGGAAAGCGCCATTCATGGCATTCCCTGACGAAGCCGAACGCCCTTCGCCGAAAGCGGAACCTGTCCTGTTTCGGGTGAACAGTCGGGTTGCCTTAACGTCTTCACGCTTGTTGAGAGGACCGAACAAGGCATGAAACAGGGCGTTTGGTGTTACTTCGCGCGTTGCCCGAAGAGGACGCCCTGTGCCTTCTTGTCGTCGGCCAGCGCAAACCGTTCACGCTCGTCCTTGCCGACCACAAGCCCGGCCTTGACCGCCGGGCGTTGTTCCAGCCGCGCCTTCCAGGCTTTCACATTCGGGAACTCCTCAAGATCCATGCCCTGGCGTTCCCAGCCCTGCGCCCAGCCGATCATGGCCATGTCGGCAATGGTGTATTCACCCGCCGCGACATACTCCCGGCCTTCAAGCCGCTTGTTCAACACGCCGTAAAGCCGATGGGTCTCGTTGAGATAACGGTCCATGGCGTACTGGATCTTTTCCGGTGCATAGATCCGGAAATGGTGGTTCTGACCAAGCATCGGGCCAAACCCGCCCATCTGCCACATCAGCCATTCTTCCGTTTCAACCCGCTTGCGCTCGTCAGAGGGATAGAACTTGCCGAACTTGCGGCCGAGATACTGCAGGATGGCGCCTGATTCGAACACGGTGATCGGCGCGCCGTCGGGCCCTTCCGGATCGATGATCGCCGGCATGCGGTTGTTCGGTGAAAAGGCGAGAAACTCCGGAGCGAACTGGTCGCCCTTGCCGATATCGATGTACTTCACCTCGTAAGGCACACCAAGTTCCTCGAGCATGATCGAGATCTTCCAGCCGTTCGGCGTCGGCCAGTAATAAAGTTCAATCGGCTTGTTCTGCGTGACAGTCATGAAGGGCTCCCGGCCGGGTTGATAAGACGTATCGGCGAATGACGATGATTTAGGACCGTTCAGTCCAGAGTTCAACCGGCATTCGTTCGGCGAAATTTGCTCACCGTTCACATCAGCATTTTCTTGTAGCCCAGATGGCTCTGGTCAAAACCCAGGCGCCTGTAGAAATGATGCGACCCCTCGCGCTCCCGGTTGGAGGTGAGCTGCAGCAGGCAGGCGCCCGCTTCACGCGCCAACTGTTCGGCATGGGCCACCATCTGCCGCCCGACGCCGGTCCCTTGCTGGTCCGCACGGACATGGACGCTTTCAAGCTCCACCCTCGGACGCCCCTGATAGGCCAGTCCTTTCAGGAAATGGATCTGATAGGTCCCGACCACATGGCGTTCCGGATCAAGCGCGACATAGATGGCGGCCTCCGGTGCCGAACACAAGGCCTCGAAGGCGGGACGGTAGTCCTGCCAGGTCGCAAATTCCTTGTCCCGGCGCACGCTGGTCGCGCCAGCGTTCAGGAGCGCGACAATGTCCTTCAAATGCTCCGGTTGCGCCTTCTCGATGGTGCAGGCGTTTGCCGGGCCTTCGTTCATCTCCGCTCTCTCCTTCACAAGCATGCCGGATCATCCGGGTTGAGTTCGGCAATGCCCCACCAGGTTTTGCGCCAGCCTTCCGGTTTCCACAGATGCGGCCAATTGCCCTCAACATATTCCGCCTTGAGCGCCGGTTCACCGATGCCTGCCTTTTGGCTCAGCTGACCGAAGCGCCGGAGCGCCGGGGTCTGCGGCTTCGCGTTCCCCTGTTCCCAGACATAGAAACATCTGGCACGGGCAGGCGTGCGGGCCGGAATATTGGGGGCCACAATGCGGGCTCCGGGAAACAAAACCCGCAGATTGCCGCCGGTATAGCCATTGTCCGCTATCAGGGTCGCGTTGGAGGCACCAAGAGCTGCAAGCGGGTCCTTCAGCGCCTCGTATGGTTTCATCTGCCGGCACTTTCCGCCGCACCAGAACTTGTCCGGCGCAACAAATCCCGGAACACGGAGGAGGAACACAACCACGGCCACACCCGCAATCACCGCGCCCAGTATGCGCCATTGCCGGTGCCATTCGAACCGGGCAAGATCGGCAAACAGATAGACCGGCAGCAACAGAAGCAACGGGTGCATGTGCCGTTCCTTCACATAGGTCGCCCCTGTGGCGGCAATCAGGAGCGCGGTCAGCACCACCATGATCAGCACCGTGCGACCGCACAGCCGGGCAACATCAGTCACTGGCGACAAGGGAGCAGGTTTACGGCCCGCGTATCGCTGCCAGAACAAAAGGGCGAGCACCGGCACCAGAGGCACGGAAAATCCGGCAATCGCAAAGACCAGCTTGCCGAGCCCCTCCCCCGCCCGGAGCCAATGCGGCGTGGCGGCTTCCACCCCCATCGTCTTTTCCATGGAAGCGGCAAGGTTGAGGCCGTCACTGAGGATCCAGTAAAGATAAGGGCTGTAGGCGATCAGGGCGACCACCGGCACAAGCGCCAGACCGGACAGGCGGAACCGGCCGCGCCAGGCGGCGTCACTCGCGGCTGCGGCCAGAATCGCAATGACAAACACCGGATAGGAGTGCTTGGACAACAGGCCTGCGCCCACCGCCGCCCCGAACAGCGCATAGTGCCCGAGATGCCGGGTTTCGAGCGCCTTGATCATGAAAAAGGCGCTCGCGGCACAGGCTGTGGTCAGCACCACGGTTTGGGTGACGCCTTCGTGGAGGTTCCAGCCGAACTGATAGAACAGGGAATATGAAAAAATGCAAAGCGCTGCGGTTTTCGGCTCCGGGATCGCCTTGCGCGCGATCAGAAACAGAAACAGCGCTGCCAGCGAGATCAGCGCGTATTTGACAAAGAGTGCCGCCCAGATGGTCGGCCCGAACACCTGCTGGGCAGACCACAGCACCCATTCGTAAAGCGGCGGCTGACGCAGCATGTAGCCGGGCTCAAGCGTCTGGACGAGCACGTTTTCAAACATGTCGTCCGTTCCAAGCACGGGCGAGGCAAGGGCCCTGAGCAAGAGATGGGCAAGCCCCCAGGCTGCGACAATCGCCCAGACGCCTGCAGGCCTTGCGTAAAAGGGAGTGTTTTGAGAAGGAAATCCGGAAGACACGCGTGAAAAGCCCGGTTCAATGTGAAGCTGCCCTGCCCTTATCGCATTTGGCAGGGCTTGCCTAGCAAGTGAAAGGGTTGGTGAGAACACCTCGCCCTGCTATGCGGTCCATTCCGCTACAGCATCAGGGGCCTCTCCATGACATTTTCCGACCTGCGCAAGGCAAACATCACACGGCAGGCCGAATGGCCGGGCAACGGCAAGGCGGATATCGCCTTTCGCGGGCTTGAAGTGGCGGGCGAAGTTGGCGAGGTCGCCGAGGCCTTGAAAAAATACCTGCGCGGCCAGCGCGGCATTCACGGCTCGACCGCAAGTCTCGACGATGTGGCCGATGAAATCGCCGACGCCATCATCGCCCTTGATCTTCTCGCGCAGGACCTCGGGATCGACATTGGAGCGGCAGTCGCCCGGAAATTCAATGCGACCTCTGAGAGGCACGGATTGAAAACGCGGATGCCAGAGGACGCAGGCTAGGGCCCTCAAGGATCCGGCGAGCCCGGATCGCGTGAACGCCTGCCCATGATGATGTCCGGGCTTGGCGCGGCTTCTGGTCAAGTGCAGGCATTTTCGGAGAGGTCAGGCATACCCGAAGCACCCCATATTGCTCATCCCCGCAACCGCAACGGGGTCTTCTCACCCCCCTCCAAAAACGCGAAAAAAGATATCCAACACCGCCGTTCGCGCCCCTATACTCCGGTCTGTGCCCGCTCTCACGGGCCCCCGGGGGACC
>NZ_SMMF01000739.1:0-6329 GCF_009711355.1 Roseibium sp. RKSG952
GTCAAGAGCGCACCTCGCGCAGCGAGGTATACGGCACGAAGCTCGGCAGATTCGTGGAGAATTCGCCCGTCGGAGAGCCGTTGACCTCATTAACGCCTCCCCGCCCTGAAGGACGGGGTTCCCAGCGCGCAGTTCGGATGAAGACGGACAGCATTCTCGTCTTCAGGAAGCAGCGGTTACCCTATCCTGTTTCTTGTCCGAACAGATTACAAATGATTCGAGGAGTATTGAATCCCGCATTCCGAACCTTGGCGCATGGATCGGGTTCTAGCGATCCAGACGTGGGCCAGACCCATGGCGTCGTTGAGGGCCGTGTGCCGCCCGCGACCAGGTTCAAGGCCCATCTCCCCCATGACTCGGTGCAGTCCTGCGTTCTCCGTTTGACCGGAGTCTATCGTGCATTCCAGCCCCAGGTTCCGGAACGCTCGGGAGAACGGGTTTTCGATTTCGTGCTTCACGCAGTCGCGTTCGATCACGATGTCGTCCCTGCCCCAGGCCATCCAAAGCTTGGACCCACTCCCCCACTTCCGCTTGAGCGCGTTCGCCACTTCGGGAAGCGGGCGGCCGTGTCTCCTTAGGTTTTCGTTTGTTATACCCGTCAGCCGGGTGCAGTACTCGGACACGCTTGACCATTTAGGTCTCACGAAAAACCTATCGGACCGAGTTATTGTCAGGTTTTCCGTCGAAATCTCCACCAACCCCACATCTATGATCTCCGGGAGCCGCTCCGGAGACGGCCCCTCCTCCCAACAGGTCATTTCAAAGTCGACGGCGAGAACTTTGTCGAGGCGCGTTTTTTTCAAAGACATCATCGTATTCCGCATTCACTGTGTTAACGTCCGGACATGGACGATCAGGATCCCTTCCTAGTCGATCGGCTACGATGCGCACGGTCAAGTCGAAGGACACTAAACCCGAGATGATCGTGAGGCATCTAGTGTGTCGTCCCGGGTTTGGATGCGGGCTTCACGCCAAGGATCTCCCAGAAGTCCTGACCCCGTCTTTCGGAAACGACGGATAGCCGTGTTCGTGCACGGTTGCTTCTGGCACTTCCATCCCGGCTGTCATCCCGACTGTCAAAGAGCGATGCTTCTCAGGACCCGCCGCGAATGGTGGCGCAAGAAAATCTCCACCAACGTCCTCAGCTACGCACATTCGTCTTCTGACCGAACTTCGCTGGGATTCGCTCGTTCTGTGGGAGTGCGAAAGCGCGGACGAAAAGCTCACGAACGACAGACTTCTCCGCTTTCTCGTTAACGAAGCCGAGCCTTATCTTGTTGACAAATCGCCCGTAAAGGACGATTTTTCTTACGACACATAGATAAAAAGCGTACCCCATCGCTCTCGAAAGGAACCACCCATGAACTCCGTCGCCCAGTCTAAAAAGCAGGACGCGTCAAAAGAACTGCGTCTTCCGCAGGACTTCAAGGCGAAGACCAACGTCGCGGCCGGCACGGTTCGGATTTCGAGGAAGCGTCGTTCGATCGAGATTCCGCTCGGGGCATACGCTTCGGTCGCCAACGTGTTAGCGATATTCACCGAGGGGGGCCGATTGAACGAGCTCCCCGACGAAGCAACCTTGAAATTGGTCGATGAGTTCACTGGTGGTTCGGCGACATTCAGGGCCGACGAGATCGCGGCGGTCACCGAGGCTATCGACACGTTTGTCGCCAAGTCCCCGAGAAAGAGGTCCTCGCAATCGCCGAAGACCAAACCGCAACAAACAACGACATCCGCCGCTGCGAAATCATCCTCACGTAATCAGACCGACTTGAAGGTCATGGAAACGAAGAAGTCTGAAGCCCGGCCCGTCGTCGAAGATACTCACTGGTCGTCCATGCTTCTGCCTAGGGTGACCGACCCAGACTTCGACATGCGCCTCGTAAAACTTGCCGTTTCCCCGAAGAAGGCGAAGGAGGTGTACGGTCTCGCCACCGACAAGAATATCCCCAAGGATGCCGTTATTCTCCCGGGGTACGATGTCAAGACTAATGGCCGCCACATTTGCTGGGTCATTGTAGAGAACGAGAAAACGTTTCACATCGAAAAGACGGGTTTCTACGCGGGAAGTACGCATCGCGCGCTTGAGGGGGCCTGCGCCCGGCTGAAATTCGGGGTCGTTCCAAACGCATCCTGAGATTCTCCCTCAATCGAAGAGCGCAACGTCTCTGGAGGCTTCGCTCTCGTCCAATGTCCCATTGGAGATAATTTCAAGGATGTCCGGCGCATACCGTTTCAGTTTCTCACTACCGAAACCAGTGATGCTCTCTATTTCGGCAATTGAACCCGGCCGTTGCGCGACCAGCCTTTCAATGATCCTGTCCGACATGATTTCGAATGGTTTCAGCCCCCTCTCGTTCGCTGCGGATCTCCTGTAATCCTCCAGTGATCGCATCAAAGCGGCGCTTCTTCGTGGCAAAGCGGCTTGAACTCTCTTCCCGAGCTTCCTTGGCTTCTTTTGTCTGTTTGGATACGCAATCCCGACGGAGAGACCCCCCTCTCCCGCCTTGCGCCCCAGTCGCGTGACCGCGATTCCGCCAGCTGGAAGGTATTCGAGGAATCCTGCTGCGGCCATTTGCCTGATCGCGGTTTTCCATATTTTTCCGTCGATGTCTTTTCCGTTACCGAACGAGCCGAGCCCTTGGTGACCGTTATTCAGAACTTTGTCTGTCCCGACACCCGTGAGGACGGAGATGAGATATCCGGCTCCGAATGATTGTCCAGTTTCGGCGACGGCCTTGATCAATTTGGCGGCGTTCTTGCTAAAATCTGATATCTCAGCAGGCACCTTACACCTGTCGCAGTTGCCGCAGGATCCGCCGTGTTTCTCGCCGAAGATGGGAAGTAGTGTCGATCTGCGGCAAAGGTGGGATTCCGCGTAGCCTCTCATCATGAGGAATTTGCGATATGCGGTCAGTGCTCGGTTTCTCTCGTCATTCCCGGTCGCCGCCGATATCTCGGCCGCGATCGCGATCGACACCTGTCCGGCATTCCGAACGGAATTGAACGCTATCGCCTTCGAAGGTCCGCCATCGCGTCCGGCTCGTCCGATCTCCTGATAATAGGCCTCAGGTGACCCCGGAAGATTGGAGTGAACGACGAGGCGAACGTCCGGTTTGTCGATTCCCATGCCAAAGGCGATGGTGGCGACCACGACGATATCGGTTTCATTCAAGAAGGCTTCTTGCGCCTCGTATCGTTCCTCGGGCGAAAGCCCAGCATGATAGCGAACGGCCCTAACGCCTCCCGATTTCAGGTGTTCTGCGATTTGATCAACCCTCCTTCTGCTCCGGCAGAATACGATCGCGGATTTTCCGTCCCTTTCCGAAAGCACGCTCGATATATGAGCCTCCGATCCGGGCGCGTCGATGATTTCCAGTTCGATGTTGGGCCTATCGAAACTGGCTGAGAACTCGACCGCGTCCTCAAGACCCAGAAGCGTCCTTATATCGGCCCTCGTTATCGGATCGGCCGTCGCCGTAACAGCCATCTTTGGAGTTCCCTCGTGGCGCGCCAGAAATCCTCCCAACTTTAGGTATTCGGGCCTGAAGTCGTGACCCCACTGGGATACGCAATGGGCCTCGTCGATCGCGATGAGCGACAACTCGACATTCCTTATGAGGTTCTCGAAACCTAAGCTGACCGCCCTTTCCGGAGAAATGAAAAGGATGTCCGCCGTGCGACTGTCGACGGATTTCTTGATTCGCGTTCTTTCCTCAAGGGAGTCCTCGGACGAGAGGTAGTGGGCTTCCACGCCGTTTTCCCTCAAACTCCGTACCTGATCCCTCATGAGTGACACGAGAGGTGAGACCACGACACCCATTCCGGGTCTGGAGATGGCTGGAACCTGATAACAAAGAGATTTGCCAGCCCCGGTCGGAAACAGCACGACCGTATTGGACCCTTGCATCGCCGTTTCCACGACGCGCTTCTGACCCTCCCTGAATTCGGGATAACCGAATATCTTGCGAAGAATATCTAGCGGATTGGCGCAACCGTTGGAATTCCAATTCGGAGATTTCCCGGCGGCGTTGTTCGGGCTCGAAGTAATGTTCATCAGGCTTCTCTCAGGAATTCAAGAGGGATGTTCGCCCAAGGCACTCCGATTGGTCAATACGAGACCAGGTTTCTGGGCTTCGATCTTCAATTTTTGACATTAAATTCCTGCGAAATCCGATTCAACGCACCGATACTGGTCATTCGAGGGCGATTAAATTCCAGCAAAACTGGCCTCGTGAATAGGAATTTAACAGCTAAAAATGGATTCTACGAGAACAAAACATGAACTTGTCAACTTTTTTGTTGCGCCTCTTGTTCTTTTGCATTACGCCAATCCCATCAGCAGTGACCAACCCCATCGATACTTCACCGCCATGAGGATATCGGGGCACTGAAACGAAAAAGCTGAGGAGCTTTTCAGATGCAAAATGAACCGACAGGGAATCTTCTGATAGAAGGTCTCACCAAGATCACAACCACCCAGCAGACGACCAATCCGATGTCGCCGAGCGAAGTAAAGGACTTCATCAGGGACATCGGAGCGACGCTCCTGTCCTTCGTTCAGCCGGGCGCACAGGTTGCCGCCGCTCCCGCCGCCAAACAGATTGCAGCTCCTGCCCCTCAGGCGGAGGCTCCGAAAATTGCAGCTCCGGCTCCTCAGGCGGAGGCCCCAAAAGCAGTGACCAAGAAGACGAAGGCTCCCGCGGTAGTGAAGGAGACTTCGAGCGAAGTCGTTGAGGAAGAGAGCGAAGAGGCTCCGCAGCTTGAAATCGCCTCCACGCCGCAGACCATTCGGGAGCGGTTCAGTGACCTGCCCACGGAGCCGATTATCGACAGGAATGACTCGATTCAGAACGCCCACATCATCTGCCTGTTCGACGGTGTCAAGAAAAAGATGATGTCCCGGCACCTGAAGGCCAAGTATAAGATGACCCCTGCGGAATACCGCGAGTACTGGGATCTTCCTGCTGATTACCCGATGACGGCCCCCGGCTACTCCGCCGAGAAGCGCGCCATCGCGAAGGCGCAGGGACTCGGCACCGCCGCTCAGCATAAGAAAACGGGCAAGCGAACGAACGCCAAGGCGAAGACATCCGCCCGCCGGACCACGAAAGCAAAGGCAACCGCCTAAATCTCGCCTCTTGTTAGGTTCTGCCGCTCGGCGCATCATTTGAAAATACGATGCACCGAGCGGGAGCCTGCGAGAATGAGTGAAGTTCAACTCGATGCGGCCGTTCGCAAAGACGCTTCAGCGTCAGAAAAACGAACGGCCCGGTCTTATGTGAGCGACGCGTTGATCAACGCGGACGCTCCGCTCGTTAGCGCGAAACTCTCCCACCGCTTCCTTCCCGGGCTCTGGCAAGCCGCGATGAACATCGTATTGGAGTGGTTTGAGATCGAGCACGCCTCACTCGTGCTGAGGGATAGGCTTCGCGAGATCGCCGGAGACGGCGACAATTGGGATTGCCCGGCGGTTTCCTTCGACGACGAAACCATGGATAAATACGTCGCCGAAGTAACCGGATCGGCCGGCATCATCCTGCAAAACCTCGAAACCGCCTACGTCCGCATGCAGGATGACGACATCGACGATCATTTTCCGACCAGCGTTCTGGATGCCGCCTTGGTCGTTCTCGTAAACGCTTGGGGGCCTCTGCACACGCGTCGAGCACTCACCGAACAGGTGCAAGTTCTTTTGTCCGGTGTGAATGAGCCGGTTAATTTCATGGAACCGTGCCGTCTGGTGGATCAGAGGACTCTCGCCCGCAAGCGCGCCGACAAGCGTCGCCGCTCCGAGGAGCGAAAGGAGCATCACGACGAGGTCCGCTTGGGGCACGATCAAGTACCCAGCGCCCCCGCCCTCACAGAGGGTTCCGAACGATGGATAACGGCGTTCACCTCGACTGATGTCTCTCCGGACGGCGAGGCCGCGTGGGTCGTTTCCCTTAGGTCACATGACAAAAACGGTCGCATAGACGAACGAACCTTCGGTGCCGTAATGAAGGATCCGACAGGCCGCGCCGCTGCCGTGGAGGGCCTCCGCGCTTGCGTCATGGAGGCGTGCCGGGAGACCCTGAAGGCTCATCTCACCATTGAGACGCCCTCCGAATTCCTGATCAGAGGGGTCACGGATGCCCACGTGCCGGGGGTTCGACTGGAGAACGAATCGGATTCCTGGCGAGAGATCGACGAAATCATGGAAACCCACTCCGTTCATCATCGGCTTCGTTCACGGGCTTCGGACGCCGATTTATCGGTCAGGTCGGCGGTGATGATGCGCGATCTGTTGGGGTCCTGATATCAAATCCACATGGCGGACATCGAAGGCA
>NZ_SMMF01000804.1:0-10889 GCF_009711355.1 Roseibium sp. RKSG952
ATGTGCGAAAAATTTTATACGTTATCGTCCGAGGCTTTTCCGGCTGCGCAAACGAGCTCGGTTTTTTGTCTAATTCAGTGCACCCGCAAACCGCCGACCAAACAATTTCTGAAATGCCTAGAAGAGCCGACAGGGCCACAACCGGGCATTCCTGGCGACAGGGGAGTGATGGATAAATTGTCGCATGTCAAAACTTTCGATAATTCGTAAATTGTTCGAAAATCGGCTTCACTCTGCAATTGCCGCCAAGTCGGATGTCGCGTTTTCAATAAACTGAACATTACCATATCATTACCAATCGTATTGCCCACTTGTGAACTTGGTTTTCTCGATTTAGGTCGTCACCCCCTTGGCCGCACCTTCTCCCAGTGCGACGGCTAACGACACAAAACTTTGAAAATCAGGCAGGTAATTCAGTGCCTTTAAAACGTATAGCTGCGATAACTTCGCTGCTGGCCTTGTTGGGCGGCTGCAATATGGTTGTCATGGATCCCTCTGGCGACATTGCCAACCAGCAACGAGACCTCATACTCATTTCGACCGGATTGATGCTAGTCGTGATCATTCCTGTGATGTTGTTGACGGTTCTGTTTGCCTGGAAATACCGGCAATCCAACAAGCAAGCGACCTACGAGCCGGAATGGAGCCATTCCACCAAGCTGGAAGTCGTCATCTGGACCGTTCCACTGGCAATCATTGCAGCACTTGGAACAGTAACGTGGATCACCACGCACTCGCTTGACCCCTACAAGCCCCTGGACCGGATAGGCCCCAACCAGCCTGTGGCCAGTCATGTCGAGCCACTGGAAATACAGGTTGTCGCGCTCGACTGGAAATGGCTGTTTTTCTATCCTGAATACGGCGTTGCAACAGTAAATGAATTTGCCGCACCGGTGGATCGCCCGATTACGTTCAACATCACCGCATCGACAGTGATGAATTCGTTTTTTGTCCCGGCTCTTGCAGGTCAAATCTATGCCATGCCCGGCATGGAAACGAAACTGCATGCCGTGATCAATGAACCGGGCACCTTCGAAGGCTTCTCCGCCAACTATAGCGGTGCCGGCTTCTCAAAGATGCGGTTTTCCATGCTGGGCATGTCGGATCATGATTTTGACGACTGGATCGAGAAGGTCAGCGGCAACGGAGGGAAGTTGAGCCGGAGCCTCTATCTGGAGCTTGAGCGGCCCAGCGAGGATGAACCGGTCCGATATTATTCCGAGGTCGATCCGAGCCTGTACGAGCGCATCTTGAACATGTGCGTGGAGCCGGGGCGCATGTGCATGGGCGAGATGATGGCCATTGATGCCCAAGGCGGTCTCGGCGTTGCGGGTGTCTACAACGTGTTTCCCGATTCACCGGAAGACAGCAATCGCGCGCGTCTGAAATCGGTTCTCGGTCCAGAGCCGGCTTACATCTCGACCCTTTGCACGACAGAAGATCCTTTCGGCAAGTCGTATGTCGGACGCGCACCGAACACCAAGAAGGCCGCGACAGCGAACCAGTCCCCGGTTCAAACCACAATCAGCTCACGCATTCCGGTTCCACCTGCGGACCAGCTCACACAGAACAATTGATAAGGTTTGGCATCAATGACCAACCAGTCCATAGAAACAACGTTCTTGCTGGGACGGTTCAGTCTGGCGGATATTCCGTTCCACGAACCGATCATTCTGGGAACGTTCATCGTGGTCGCCCTCGGGGGCGCTGCGGTTTTTGGCGCACTCACCTACTTCCGTCTCTGGGGTTACCTCTGGCGGGAATGGTTTACATCGATTGACCACAAACGCATCGGGATCATGTACATGATCCTTGGCGTGATCATGCTGCTGCGCGGCTTTGCCGATGCGATCATGATGCGCCTTCAACAGGCGATCGCCTTTGGAGGAAGCGAAGGCTTTCTCCCCGCGCACCACTACGACCAGATCTTCACGGCCCACGGCGTGATCATGATCTTCTTCGTGGCAATGCCTTTCGTCACCGGCTTGATGAACTATATCGTGCCGCTGCAGATTGGGGCACGAGACGTGTCCTTTCCGTTCCTGAACAACTTCAGCTTCTGGATGACAGCGGGCGGTGCTGTCTTGGTGATGATGTCGCTGTTTGTCGGCGAATTCGCCAAAACCGGCTGGCTTGCCTATCCACCCCTTTCTGGGATCACCTACAGTCCGGACGTCGGTGTGGATTACTACATATGGGCTCTGCAGATTGCAGGGGTCGGAACGCTGTTGTCAGGCGTCAACCTGATCTGCACGATTGTCAAGCTGCGTGCACCGGGCATGACCATGATGAAGATGCCTGTCTTTACCTGGACCGCTCTTTGCACAAACGTCCTGATCGTTGCCGCCTTTCCGATCCTGACCGTTGTCCTGACGCTCCTCGGAGCGGACCGGTATCTCGGCACATCGTTCTTCACGAACGATTTCGGCGGCAACTCGATGCTTTATGTGAACCTGATCTGGATCTGGGGTCACCCGGAGGTCTACATCCTGATCCTGCCGATCTTCGGTGTGTTTTCCGAAATTACGGCAACCTTTTCAGGTAAACGCCTGTTTGGCTACTCCTCAATGGTCTATGCAACGGTCGTCATTACCGTGCTGTCCTATATTGTCTGGTTGCATCACTTCTTCACAATGGGATCGGGCGCCAGCGTCAACAGCTTCTTCGGCATTACAACCATGATCATCTCGATCCCGACAGGGGCGAAGATGTTCAACTGGCTGTTCACCATGTACAAAGGCCGGATCCGGTTCGAAGTGCCAATGCTGTGGACCCTTGCCTTCATGCTGACCTTCGTGATCGGCGGAATGTCGGGTGTTCTTCTTGCCGTCCCCCCGGCAGACTTTGTCCTGCACAACAGCCTGTTCCTGATTGCCCACTTCCACAATGTCATTATTGGTGGCGTGGTGTTCGGGGTCTTTGCAGCCATAACCTATTGGTTCCCGAAAGCCTTCGGCTTCAAGCTGGACGAATTCTGGGGCAAGGTGTCGTTCTGGTGCTGGGTTGTCGGGTTCTATCTAGCTTTCATGCCGCTCTATATCCTTGGATTGATGGGCGTGACCCGGCGCATGCGGGTGTTTGATGATCCTTCGCTGCAAATCTGGTTCGTGATTGCCGCTATAGGCGCCATCTTGATTGCCTGCGGCATTGGCGCATTTTTGGTCCAGATCTATGTCAGCATCCGAAACCGTCACGCCCTGCGCGACACAACGGGTGATCCATGGAACGGACGCACCCTGGAATGGGCAACATCCTCCCCTCCGCCGGACTATAACTTTGCCTTCACCCCGATGGTGCGCCAGCTGGACACTTGGTGGGACATGAAACAAAGCGGTTATGAACGTCCCCTTTACGGATTCCGCAAGATCCACATGCCCAAGAACACCGAAGCCGGGATTATCCTTGCAGGTTTGAGCGTGGTCTGCGGTACGGCACTCGTCTGGTATGTGTGGTGGCTGGCAGCTTCAAGCTTCCTTGCCATCATCGGATACGGCATTGCCCACACATTCAATTACAAGCGGGATTACTATATTCCGGCCGATACCGTTCTTGAAACGGAATCGACCCGGACCCGCCTGCTTGCTTCGCAGGAATAGGCCATGAATATGAATGCTGTCGGCGCGAGTGAAAGCGCCAAGCCCGTGTTCTTCGATCTGGAAGACAAGGGCCATCCGGACGGTCACAGCACCTATCTGGGCTTCTGGATCTACTTGATGAGTGACTGCCTCATTTTCGCGGCGCTTTTTGCAACTTTCGGTGTTCTCGGCAGCAGTTTTGCTGCCGGGCCCGCACCGAAGGATTTGTTCGATTTGAACCTGGTGTTGCTGAACACCTTCATGTTGCTGTTTTCGTCGATCACCTTCGGGTTCGCTATGATCTCGGCCGATAGGAACCAGGTCACCGCTACCCGGATATGGCTCGCTGTGACTGCGTTGTTCGGTCTGGCCTTTCTCGGCATTGAACTCTACGAGTTCCATCACCTGATGGAACTTGGCGCGACGCCACAACGCAGCGCCTTTCTGTCAGCTTTCTATGCGTTGGTGGGGACCCACGGTCTGCACGTCTTTTTCGGTCTTGTCTGGATAATCGTGCTGATTACCCAGATCGGACAGCACGGCCTGATCGGCGCAAACCGCCGGCGGATGATGTGTCTCAGCATGTTCTGGCATTTTCTTGATGTGGTCTGGATCGGCGTCTTTACCGTTGTCTATCTGTTGGGAGTGATCCAATGAGCGCAGAAA
This sequence comes from Roseibium sp. RKSG952, assembly GCF_009711355.1. Classification (NCBI taxonomy): domain Bacteria; kingdom Pseudomonadati; phylum Pseudomonadota; class Alphaproteobacteria; order Hyphomicrobiales; family Stappiaceae; genus Roseibium; species Roseibium sp. RKSG952. The sequence goes on from NZ_SMMF01000804.1 coordinate 4,242, forward strand.
CACATTCTCTCGGTCATGTCGGCGCGCATGAGGCCGGTGCTAGCCACAGCTCCCTGTCGGGGTATGCCAAGGCCTTCATACTGTCGGTTGTTCTGACAGTGCTGCCGTTCTGGCTGGTCATGGCAAATGTCATCGAAGACAAGCTCACCACGTCCCTTCTGGTGGTCGCCTCTGCAGTCGTTCAGATTGTTGTGCATGTGGTGTATTTCCTTCACCTCGACCGGAAGTCGGAAGGGGGCTGGAATCTGCTATCCTTCCTGTTCACAGTGATCATTCTGGCAATTGCCATCGCTGGCTCCCTTTGGGTCATGCATCACCTTAACGTCAACATGATGCCGGTCCACGATATGGGGCGCGCGGGTTGAACAGCGTGAAAGACGCATTGGCAAACAGGGACATGGCAGTACAGCACTGCCATTCCCCCGCCCGGAAACCCGGGTGGAAGTTTTACGCCGTAATTACGCTGCTTCTGGCAGGCATTGCGGCAACTTCGGCTCTGGGCGTCTGGCAAGTCCAGCGCAGGGCATGGAAGCTGGATCTGATCAATCGTGTCGAAACCCGTATTCACGCTGCTCCGGTCGACGCCCCGGGACCAGATGACTGGGCGGGCTTGACACACGCATCCAGCGAATACTCGCCTGTGAAAATTGAAGGCCGCTTTCTTCCCGGCCAACCATTACTCGCCAAAGCCGTTACGGATCTCGGGTCCGGATTTTGGGTTTTGCAGCCCTTCCGGGCGAACCTTGGTTTCGTTGTTCTGATTAACCGCGGGTTTGTACCGGACGCGGCAGCAAAACAGAGCGACATGTCCATCGCGCCCGGAAATGCAACCGTGTTGACAATCACCGGACTGCTTCGGCTATCTGAACCAGACGGTGGTTTTTTGCGCGCAAACAAGCCGGACCAGGACCGATGGTATTCCCGGGACCTTAAAGCAATGGCAACAGCACGAAATCTCGGACCCGTTGCGCCTTATTTCATTGATGCCCAGGAAGGCACATCTGCTGAGGTCTACCCTCGTCCGGGCCTGACCAAGGTGACGTTTCACAACAGCCACACGGTCTACCTGATGACATGGTTTGCACTGGCACTGCTTTTGAGTGGCTACACTGTCTATCTGATCCGCGATGCATTTTTCACGATTCACGACAGCACTGCATAGGCAGTGTGGACGAATTGAATCAGGTAGTAGTTGTGGGATTCCGGATTTGAATTCAAAGGGCAATGCCGTTTGAAGAGTGCCGTATTTCTACATTGATCAGAGTTTGCCACAGAAACCGTACGCCGGTGCCAAGTTCTAACTTTCTTTATAATTCAGCCACATTGGTTGGTTGCAATGGAAGCTTTTGGGAATGCCTACTACTGGGGATATGTGCTGGCTCTGCCAGCCAACACTATTCTGCAAGGCGGGGACTTTGCAGCTTTATGAGGTCTCACCCAGACGCAAAAATTCATCGAATGGCAAACAGCCGCTTGGGGCCAGGACAAAGATGGGCGAGCGTTCCAAGGCAGGAACCTGTCCAAAGTTTAATGCGTAGATTTCTAGCTATATAAGCCGCATTTTTTGCGGTTTTCTGCGGATGCCGTGGCAGGGTAATGGATGTGTAAGACATCCTATTACAAATTGGCGCTTGATCTTCGTCGGCCACACGAGCTTATAGGTGTAACATTGTAAAAAATACTATGTGATTGATCCCGCTTGGGAGGGGGTGATCAGTCACTACAAGATGCAGCCTTAAGGAAACTCATGCTTCAAGACGTCGATCAATCGGCAGAAGACAGCCCACTCCCAGAGCAACAAAAGAATATTTCATCCCACTCGACGCCATCGAGGCGGCTAAGACTTGTGTCAAAGGGTCTGCTGCAGGGTGGCGTGGCCCTTGTGGTGACAGCAGTCGCTCTCTTGGCAATGAACTGGCTGATCGTCACAAAGCCTGATGTTCCAAAACAAGCGTTGAGTGAGAAAGCCTATCCGGTTGAGAGCTCTTTGGTGCATCTCGGCATTCATTCACCTACCATCAGCGCTTTCGGCGAAGTGACTGCAGGTCGAACGGTAGAATTGCGCTCGCTGGTCGCCGGCGAAGTGATTGCCGTGAACCCGGCATTGAAAGTCGGTGGCATGGTGTCGAAAGGCGACATGCTGGTGAAAATTGACCCGTTTGAATATGAGGGCGCGCTTACCGAAGCCAAGGCGGATCTCGCTGAAGCGGAAGCAAAGCAAGTTGAGAACAAGGGGCAGTTGACGCTTGAGCGGGAAAATATCAAGCGTTCAAAGGAACAGCTTGAGTTCGCCCAAAAGGATCTGAAACGCGCGACGGAACTGGTCGAGCGCGGTTCGGGAGCGATCAGCGAACAAAGCGTTGATGAGCGAAAGCTTCTGGTCTCTCAAAGAGAACAGGCGCAAGAGCAAAACCAGAACACCCTGGCGCTGTACGAGGCCAAGGTCGCCCAGCAAGATGCCGCTATCAAGAAATACCAATGGGGTGTTCAAAACGCAGAGCGGCAACTGAACAACACGGTTTTGTATGCGCCCTTTGATGCTGTGGTGCGCGAACAAGGTGCCGAAGCTGGCCGGTTGGTGAGCGTCAACGACGCTGTCGCGTCAATTTACAGCAATGAAGAACTGGAGGTCCGTTTCACCCTGTCCGACAATGAGTATGGCAGGATTGTATCAAGTGAGGGAACGGTAGTCGGGCGGCCGGTCGATTTGCTCTGGAATATCGGCACTGACCCTATTGTCTATCATGCAAAGGTTGATCGGGTTGCTGCAGATGTCGATAGCACCCACGGTGGGGTCGATATCTATGCTGTTGTTGATTACGACCAAGACAAGCCCCCCTTGCGGCCAGGCGCATTCGTTCAAATTCAAATACCCGATCAGGCGTATCCGGAAACTTTCCGGATTCCGGAAAACGCGGTTTACGGTGATGGTCTGGTTTACGTCATAAAGGACGGCCGGTTGCAAGCGAAACAGGTCAGTGTGCAAGCCTATGACGGCAATACCACTATCGTGCGCGGAGGCCTTGAAAACGGAGACGAGTTGCTGACCACACGGCTTGCGGAAGCCGGTAATGGGTTGCTCGTAAAATCAACCCGACCCGCAGAAGACGTAAAAGAAACCGGGTCCCTGTCTCGCAGCGGGGATTTGTCCGGCGCAAGCCAGGCCAAAGGCTAGGAGCCCTCCATGTCACTCAAGAACACTGGTGGGATCCTGACAACCATCGTGCGGCACCCGACAGCAGCTAACCTTGTCATGGTTGCAATGATCCTGTTTGGCGCCCTCGGGCTTTCGAAACTCCACACGCAAGTGTTTCCGACCATTACGGATGATACCGTCAGCGTCAGCATCACCTGGTCAGGCGCAAGTGCGGAAGATGTGGTGTCAAATATCCTTGACGTTGTAGAGCCGGAACTCCGCTACATAGACAATCTTGATGAGATGGTCGCCTATGCGAGAGAAGGGGGCGCGGATATCAGTCTTGAATTCGTCGAGGGATCGGACATGCAAAAAGCGCTGTCTGATGTCGAGCAGGCCGTCAATGGCATCACGACCCTACCAAGTGACAGCGATACGCCGACAATTACAGCGTCGACCCAAACCGATGCGGTCGCAACGCTCGCCATACGTGGTCCATATTCAGAGGCCGCGCTCAAAACATTTGCCCGGCAAATTCGAGATGATCTCTTGGAGCGAGGGATCGACAAGATCAACCTGACCGGATACCGCGCTCCCGAAATCGTGGTAGAAGTGCCCGAGCGCGAGTTGCGGCGTTTGCAGTTGAGCGTTTCCGACATTGCGACCGAAATTTCGTCAAATACCACCGATGTTCCGGCTGGCGACATCAAGGGGAATGTTGACCGCCAGATACGCGCGATTGCCGAAAAGACGCCCGCAGCTATCGGAGCAGTGGATGTCAAGACATTGAGCACCGGCGAAAAGACGACGATTGCTGATATTGCTCATATTTACCGCGATTTCGATGAAGACGACGAGCAGGGCTTTTCAACGGGTACACGGGCGATAAAGCTGAGCCTCAAGCGCATGGAGAACTCCGATACACTTAAGGCGTCGGAGATACTGGATCAGTATCTTGAAGAAATACGGCCCCAATTGCCGTCCAACCTGGAAGTTCTGAAATACAACGTCGCCGCAGACGAAGTCAAAGATCGCATCCTGATGCTTGTCGACAATGGACTGTCAGGTCTGATTTTGGTCGTTGTGATCCTGTTTGTGTTCTTGAATGCACGCATTGCCCTTTGGGTTGCTGCAGGTATCCCGGTGGCAATGATCGCAACCTTCGGGGTCATGTGGCTCTTCGGCGAAAGCATCAACATGATATCCCTGTTCGGGTTGATCATGATGCTGGGTGTTATCGTCGATGACGCCATTGTCGTCGGAGAGCATACGGCGACACGGCTTGCAATGGGGGACCCTCCGGATGTAGCTGCGGTTCGTGGCGCTCAGACGATGTTTTCACCCGTTTTGGCCGCAGCCCTGACGACAATCGCCGCTTTCATGCCCATTCTTCTGATCAGCGACAAGCTTGGGCAGGTGTTGAGCACATTGCCGGTTGTCGTGGTATCGGTTGTTGTGGCATCGCTGATTGAATGTTTTGCCGTCCTGCCAGGTCATCTTGGTCATTCGCTTTCTGGCAAAGCGGGTTGGAAATGGTGGCGGGTGGCAGTATTTTCTGGCGCACCGGCCCTGTTTCTGTTCGGCCTGATGGAACAGCCGGATGTATCCGTACCGCCCTATTTCGATGCAGTTGTTGATCCTCTTAAGGGCCTCAGCACCGCTTACGGTTCCACTGCAGTTGAGTTGATGCTGCTTGGGGTCTTTTTTATCGCAGGCGTTGCTGTCGAGTATGGATTCTTGTTGATGCGGCGGCGGAAACGGGGGAGCAAGACAGTACATAGAGACAGCACCTTCCGCAGGGCGGTCGACACAGCATTTGACTGGGTCCGCGACAATCCGTTCAAGTCAATTGTACGTGCGGCGGTTTCCTATCGCTATGTCACTTGCGCGCTGGCATTCGCGGCATTGCTCCTTTGTGTCGGGCTGGTTCAGGGGGGGCGTGTCGGCTTTACCTTCTTCCCGTCTCCCGAAAGTGAGCACCTGACCGCTTCTATTGTCTTTCATCCAGGGACACCCCAGAAAACCGCGCTGGATGGAATGATGAAGATTGAAGATGCGCTGTACGATGCGCAAAGGAAGCTGACCAACGGCGACGGTGATGAGCTTGTTCTTGCGTCCTTTTCCACGCTTGGCCAAGCGGGCGATTACAGCGGTGACAATTTCGCAAATATCAGCGTGCAACTGACGCCAGCCGAAGCCCGCTCCATTCGCACGCCGGAGATCGTTCGCGCATGGCGCGCGGCGGTACCCGAGTTGCCTTCGATTTCCAATCTGTCGATAGCGGAAACCCGTGGTGGCCCGCCGGGGCGTGATCTCGATATCCGTCTTACCGGCGCGCCCCTGCCGGATCTCAAGGCCGCAGCCGCGGAACTTTCCGGGGAACTTTCGAGTTTTCCTGGAGTGAGCGGGGTGGAAGATGACCTGCCGTTCGGAAAGCCTGAACTGCTTCTGGAGCTGACGCCGCGCGGGAAGGCCCTCGGCTTTACGATTGACAGTGCGGCAAAGCAGATCCGCTATGCGTTCGAGGGCAATATTCCACGCTACTTTGCCGAGGGGGACGAAGAGGTGGCAGTCCGGGTACGGCAGGCTCTGGCCGATGTGGGCAGCTCGTCGCTCCGCGACCTCTCGCTTAAGGCAAGCTCGGGTGAATATGTTCCCCTGTCCGAAGTGGTCCGCCTGAAGGATGCGCAGGGTTTTTCGGTTGTGAAAAGGCGGGATGGCAAGACAGTTGTAAGTGTTGTGGCGGATGTCGACAGTTCCGTAACATCCAACAACCAGATCATGGCCGCTTTGAGCAAAACCTATTTGCCGCAACTGGTTTCAAAATATGGCCTCAAGTATGAATTCAAGGGCAAGGCAGAAGAGCAGCACACCGCCTTTGTTGATTTGCTCACCGGGGTCATTCTCGCTGTCATCGCGATTTACATTATCCTGGCTGCCATATTTGGCAGCTACTCGCGGCCAATTGTGGTGATGTCGATTATTCCATTCGGGATCGTGGGGGCGATATTCGGGCATTACATCATGGGTTACAAACTCACGATGCTCTCGATCATCGTGTTGCTCGGCCTGTCGGGTATCGTGATCAACAACTCGATCATTCTGGTCGACAGGTTTCTGGAGCGCCGCGCGAATGGCGAAAGTCACAAGGAGGCGGCGATTTCGGCAAGCTGCGACCGTTTGCGGGCGGTCTTCCTGACATCGCTTACCACAATCAGTGGCTTGCTCCCGTTAATGTTCGAAACCAGCCGCCAGGCTCAGTTCATGATCCCGATGGCAATCACGATCGTGTTCGGCTTGGCGGTCGCAACCGTACTGGTTCTGATGCTTGTGCCGGCACTGCTGCAAATCGGAGACGATTTTTCCCGGGTCATACGGATCCGGCACAGACTTCACGAGGCGTGAAGGCCTCTGAACGGTAAGGTGGTCCCAGGAATTCAGACCAACTGATAGTACTACAGTTGCGTATTTAAAGTCGGTGAACCCTGTACACGACACAGTTTACGATTGTG